>NZ_JBFOLH020000018.1:0-81828 GCF_040829825.2 Leadbetterella sp. DM7
CAGGTTGCATACGCGTTACGCACCCGTTCGCCGGTGACATTGCTGCCCCCTCGACTTGCATGTATTAAGCCTGCCGCTAGCGTTCATCCTGAGCCAGGATCAAACTCTCCATTGTAAATATCTCTACATCGTATGAAGTTTGCCTTTCTCTTTTTCTTACCTGTTTTTATTTCACAGCTCGGCTCTCGCCTCCCTGTGGTAAAGACAAAATCGCTTCTGTCTCTACTGTGCTTCCATCTTTATCCCCAACAAGTTAATGAACTTTATCCCACTTATCGTGAGCTCGTTTGCCCCACTCCTCTTTCCCTCTCTCCGGCCTTCCTCTTCCCCTCTCTCGTCGTTTGGGAGTGCAAAGGTAGAAACATTTTTCTTCTTTGCAAAACTTTTTTAAAATATTTTTTTATTCCTCAAAAGCCCCTTTCGTTTGTCCCTTTCTGAAAGGACTGCAAAGGTACGACCCTTTCTTTATTCTCCAAATTTTACCTGCGCTATTTTTTACAAAAAAAACAGCCTTCCGGTCTTCCCTACTGGCCTTCAGCGCTTTAAATATTGGGCGGTTGATAAACTTTTTTTACCCTTCTTATCCGCCCGGAAATAGATAACCGCACATGTCACAGTTTAGTTCAAAAATTTATCCGAAAAATTACAATACTACTTTTAACAGGTGGGGACGCTCCTTCTCAATTTTCAAAATCAGCTCGCCAAACAGCGTATTGGCCCAGGCAAACCATTTGCGGGTAAATTTAGAAGAGTCGTCTTTGTCAAATGACTCGTGCATGAAGCCGGTTCCGCCGTGCGTGCGTTTGAGTATCCGCAGCTGGCGAAGGATCTCATCGTCTGCATCAGACGTCATGGCCCGCATGATAACGCCAATGGGCCAGATCTGGTTGATCAATGTATGGGGGCTGCCAATGCCTTCGGCCTCTTTCCCCCTGAAAAAGTACGGGTTGCTTTCACTCAGAATAAACTTACGCGTTCTCTTGTATATGGGGTCAGATGAACGGAGCGCACCGAGATACGGCAGGCCCAGCAGGTTGGGTACGTTGGCATCGTCCTGGAACAAAGCATTTCCGAAGCCGTCTACCTCCATGGCAAAGATATCCCCAAACGCAGCATGCTTTATCACCGCCACCTTGTAAATGGCCTCCTCTACCTGGCGGGCCAGCGCCTGGCATTTCCCGGCCAGCTCCTTTTCTCCGTAAACCCCGGTAAGAATTTCCGCCATCTGGCGCAGGGAAACCACTGCAAAAAAGTTAGCCGGAATCAGGAAAGGGTAAAGGGTGGCATCGTCAGAAGGCCGGAAGATGGAATGGATCAGCCCGTTAGGCCGGGTAGCATTCCCGTAACCGTTTCCGGGTACGGTGTCGGTAGACCACGATGTGGTACGGCCGAAACGGTAAGGGCCGCGGTCGTTCAGGCGCTGCTGTTCTGTAAATGTCTTGTAAATGGCATTGGCGGCGCGGAGCCACTCTGCCGTAAACAGGCCGGCATCGCCCGTCTCCTTCCATAAATGATAGCTCAGCCTCACGGGATAGCACAGCGAATCGATTTCCCATTTCCGCTCGTGGATGCCCGGCTTCATATCCGTATGGTCGCTTGCCCACTCACCCACTTTGGCGGTTTTATAGAAGGCGTTGGCATAGGGGTCAAAGTTGATGCAGTCTACCTGCCGGTTCACCACGCCGGTCAGCAGGCTCTTCAGCTTTTCTGAAAGATGGCAAAGCGGCAGGTACGGCCATACCTGTGCCGTGCTGTCTCTGAGCCACATGGCGTCAATGTCGCCGGTGATGACAAAGGTATCGGGCCGGCCATGGGTAACCGTGTAATCTACGGTAGTATCGAGCGTATTGGGGAAACAGTTTTCAAAAAGCCAGGCCAGCTCTTTATCGGCACATTTTCCTTTTATCCGGCTGATCACGGCCTCTACCGTGTCATCGGTGAATTTTCTTTGTGCCAACGGGGTTCTGACCACCGGGAAATCTGCATTGAAAAAATTCAAAGGGCGAAATGCCATGCTTCCCAAAGCGGCAGCAGAGCCTATTACAAAATCTCTCCGGTTAATCATTTTTGAATAATCTTTTGGCTACAAAGGCATTCATGCCCAATAGCTTTGCCGAATCACCGATTTCAGTGACCCGGATGGTCAGGTTTTCTTTAAAGTCAGGGAGGCAGTGCTTGTTGATGGCAAATTCTACCGGGTTAACGATCAGGTTACCGGCTTTTGACAGCACACCGTCAATAACAATCAGGCGCGGATTGAAGAGGTGCACGGCCACAGAGAGGCCTTTCCCCAGCTCAATACCAATATTGTACAGGATATCAATGGCAAAGCCGTCGCCTTTGGAGGCCGCCTCAATAACATCTTCCAGCGTAAGCTGCTCCAGGTTGTCTTTGAACCGGGCCAGTGACGAAACTTCACCGCACGAAAGCCCTCTTTTCACCTTTCTCAACAGGGCTGAAGCCGAAGCCACGGTGTCAAGGCAGCCTACCTTTCCGCAACGGCACAGCTCGCCGTCAGGATGCACCTGGATGTGCCCCAGCTCACCGGCAAAACCCGAAGCCCCGTTAAAAATCTGCCCGTTAATGACCACCGCCAGACCCACACCCCAGTCTACGTTAATAGAAAGCAGGTGGTTCTGGTCCCGGCCCACCCCGAAAAGCGACTCGCCGAATACCGTGGCTTTGGAGTCGTTCAGCACATACACCGGGATTCCCCATTTGGCCGAAATAACCTGGCTTAAAGAGGTATTTTCCGAATTCAGCCCCAGGTAGGTTTTGTTCTGCCCGGTAAGCTTATTGATAAGACCAGGCAGGGCAAGCCCTACGGCCACGATCTCCCGGCCCGTGCCGGTATAGTTTTCAATGGTGCTGTCAATGACCTCCAGGAGCTGCGTGCGGAAAGACTGGTCATTGGTCACGCCCAGCTCATACTCTTTTTCAGATACAATCTCGTTCCGGAAATTCAATAAAACCGCCTTGGTAGACCGGGTGGTAATATCAATGACCAGCGTATGCTTGTATTCCGGGTTCATGGAGTAGATGGTCGGGTTTCTCCCCTGCTTCTTGGTATCTACCTCCTCGCCGATCAGCCATTTCTCTTCCAGCAGCTCTTCCAGGTGAGCCGTTAGTGTAGGAATGCTGATAAACAATGCTTCTGAAAGTTCTGCAATACTCTTCTTATCCTCAAAATAAAGGTGCTTGAGGATATTCCGCTTATTTTTAATTTTCTTGGATTCAACAGCAGACTCCTTATGATTTATTTCACTATTTAAGGTCGTACTTTTCAATAAACTCATTGCAAATATTATATCTCCTTTTCCTAAAATCACCCCGGAACCGTCTAACGGCGCTTTAACATAACTGCGAATGCACCGTTTAAAGTATGTCACAAACCCCTGCAGGTGTGAAACATTTATTTTTTGTTCAAAAAGGAATTCAGGTTTTTTATTATACTATGGTCAAAAATAAAAAAAATTATTCTTTTGCCCTATTTATTTATATTTTTTTATTAAAATACACCCGTTATTTGTTATCCTCTGTGCGTGACAAAAGTTGTTACGCTAAATAATAACTTATTAAGCGGGTGTAGTATCCGGAAATCTATGAAAAAACGGGCAGCGGTATTTTTTATGCTTATGGCATTTTCTGCATGGGGACAGAAGCCGCTTCCGGGCGAAGCCCTGGCCCGGCAGTATTGCGGGTCGTGCCATTTGTTTCCTACGCCCGACCTGCTTCCCACCCGTACCTGGACAGAGAACGTTTTGCCCAACATGGGCAGCCGGCTGGGGGTAAAATCCATCAAAAAGAATTACCTGAAGGAGAAGAGCAGCCCGGAGAGAAAGCTGCTGGATGACCTGAACGTTTATTCCAAGGTTCAGCTCCTGACCAACGAGCAATGGGAAGCCATTGTAAAATACTACGAAAAGAACTCGCCGCCCGAACCGCTGCCCCAGGCTACAAAGCCTGAGCCCCTGCCCCTTACCGGGTTTTCGGCAAGCCAGATGACCATAGAAGACAACCCGGTTCCGAAAACCACCCTGCTGTATGGGAATGAACCGACCGGCGAGCTCTTTTTAGGCGAGGCCACCAACCGGCTTTTTGTTAAAGACAAAGACAATATGCTTTACTCGCTGCCCGAAATCAACAGTCCGCCGGTAAAAATGGCCCGCCGGGCAGACGGCGTATACAGCATCCTGTGCATCGGGAGCATTGATCCTTCAGACCTGTCTGCCGGCAGAATTTACGAGGCCGATTTCAACCGGCAACAGGCAGCAAATACGAAGTGGTATTCTCCCGTCTGGCTATTGATTATCTGAGTGGCTTATGACTCTTGTCCAAGTTAAGGGTATAGAACTCATCATTCATGAATGGCGAAACACAAATCTCTTCGCTTAATTATCTGCCTAAAGCACAACCTTCCTAATTACACACTCTTAACAAATCCTAGATGAATTTCTTACCATGCTGAAAGCAAAAGTAAAACATAAAGGTGCTTCATCTATAAGAGAGATAACCATTAAGCAGATATTTATTGATCCTAAATAAATGAGGCCCTCCTTTTTGGACGACCTCATTCAAATCTAACTTTTTCTAATTATTACAATTTTAAAGCCTGGGAGAATTCTCTAGACTAGAGAGTAGCATCTTTAAGCGATAACAAGCTATTGTAAACATAGGTATTTCAATTTAGAATGGACAGCATTGACTCATACAATTAGCTCTATAATTAGTACAACCATCACTAGGCGACATACTTCGGAATTGATGTAACATATTATTACTACTCCAATTATTTTGATTTTGATGCACTTCTACCCAAGTAATTTCCACAGTATACACTTCAATATTAGGGCCCGACACCTGACTTCCATTCCAATATTGGGTTGTTTCCGTCGAATAAGCAGGTGCTGAATAGTTAAAAGGAGAGCCATAACGATTTTCTACTACCAACAGCGAATATACTCCGGTATACTGTCCCGTACAAGCTAACCAATCAAAAACGCATTTCCAACACTCAGGCCGCTCACCACACATGATAGCACTAGTTCGAGCCTTAGAGCTGGAAAATAATAAATTTTCATTTAAAGTAAAATTCAAACTATTCTTTGATAATCTATCTGCAAATATTAATTTATTTTCATCAGACAATTTTTCCAAGTTATATTTCCTGTCCATTTCAGCTGAAAGTTTGTGATGTTTTAAAAGTTCAGCGAAATCGTTAAACCCTAATATTTCAGAAAATGAATTTCGATCTTCGAGCGAAGAAATCTTTTTATTATTATAGAAAGTAAGTTTTTCTTTTCTTTCTTCTTCGTCGCTCCAATATAGATTAGTGATTCTTTGGGCTTCCAAATTTTTCCAATCAGAAAAATCGGGGTCATTAAATATTAAATCAGCTAATTCAACAGGTGGAATATTTTCAAAACTTGCAATATCATCATTAATATCTGACTTGCAGCCAAGTAAACTGTAAGTAAAAATAATCGTAATGATCAGAGAAGAAACCGGAAAATTAAATTTAGACTTCATGGCTATTGAATTTAAAGAGTGATATTTAATAAAAATTAATAATTAGAGTATTCTTTTACTTATTCCGCTTAGTAATTAAGATAGCAAAATACTCTATGCAGACAGTGCAATATATATACAAATATTGTATAAAAAAAACAAAATATATGATTTTTTTTATTTTCATTGTTAGATCAAAAATTACATTGCTGAAGACCAATATTTTTTAACAGGGTTTTGCAATTAACTTAAGACTGGAATTGCAGTGGTGTCACACATTTTTAGACAAAGACTTATATCCTGGGCTACAGCCGCTCCATACAGCGGTCAAAAAAGTTCTTTATACATAGGAAGTATATAACATACTGGGATAAGAATACCGACAAGCTGAAGTTAATAGCTTATTAAAAATGGGGATATTAAGCATTCCCAAGGCATTTTCCCGAATTCTATGGCAGAAGAAAAATAGTGTAGCAGCTTACATCTAAATCACTAAACCTATAAATAAAAAAGAGGCCGTCCCAAAAAATGGACGGCCTCTTTCAAATTCAATTATATATACTCTTATTTCTTAGCCCACCACAGCGATGTAAACACATCATCTGCACCACCTAAAGCAGAAACTGCCTGAGAATAACCAACGGCATTACTCGCAGGAATACTGGATGGATATTTTAGTCGCTGGGGGAAAAACTTGACATTGACTGTCATATAATTTCCTGAATTCAGCGCTGGTAAAGTACTGATAGCCTGTTCAATTGCCGGGTTCTCAAAGAAAGGCAGCCCTAATCTTCTATGATCACTCCAGGTTTCCAGTGGCAGCCACGGGTTCTGTGCAATGAACTTCTGCGTAATAATCTTGGTCAGAAGATCATTCTTTATTGTTCCGTTCTTATACAGGTCGTTTTTAGGGTAGATCCGCGTAGTCGTTCCGGCTGTACCGGTATAACCATCTTTATAGCTAACTGTATATGACGCAGCGGGCTCTGTTGTATGTGCCCAGCTTACGGAAGTTCCCAGCCGGTTGAAGTCTGTAGATGCTTTGTATGCTGCCAGGAAAGTAGAAGGCTTAACACCTGAACGGGTTTTGCCATCCCAGTATTCAAAGCTTCTGTCAATACCGGTTTCATATGCGGCCTGTCCACTCATCGGAACAGTCCAGCCCCTTACAGCAGCTTCAGCCATCAGGAAGTAGGTTTCCCATGGTGCAAAGAAAATCCGTTGGCTGGTACCGTTTCTAAACTGTGCGCCATGACGCGGTGTAGCCCCATTAAACGAGTAGATCTGGTTTCTTGAGCCCTTCGTTCCCCACGAACCATTTGCAGGCGCATTCCAGGTATATTTGGCATCCAAGGTTAAAACCGGTTTACTATCGGCGTCTAGCAAATCCCTTTTAGTAGTTTTCGCCGTCTCATCCCAGGAAGGATACGCGTTAAAGTCCGTATTGGCAAAATCTCCCGGAATAATATAGGTCTTGTATGCTCTCGGGTCAATGGTATTAGGAAGCCCATCTAGCCAGTATCCTGCGGAAGGGTCATTTGTCATGGTGGTGAAATGCTGATCCAGCTTAAGCCCTACATAATTGGCCGGCTTAACTGCAGACTGCAGATCAGCACCCACCTGGTCAGCTGATTTAATTCCGCCCAGTCCCATATAAATATTGCTCATAGTGGCAGACAGCTGGAAGTAGTTCCACTCCCGGGTCATTACACCTGTCAGCGCGTCCCATCCACCTGCTTCCTGGATCTGAAAAGTTTCATCAAGTGAAGTGATTAACGGAAGTGAGGCTGCCGCTTCAAATTCTGACTTAGCCTTTGCCGGGTCTACTTCTGATAAACGCATGGCCAGCCGAAGCCGCATCGAATTAGCATACTTCTGCCATTTTGCGTAGTCATACCCATATGCTTTATCAAGCTCTGGTCTAAGGCTTCCTGAAATCGAAGGGTCAATTTTGGAAGACGCATCCTTCAATTCGTCCAACAGGTAATAATATACCGTTTTAACATCACTGAATGTAGGATTTTTACCCTGATACCCATCAATAGGAATAGGTCCAAAGTTATCAGTCAGCTCACTCAGCAGATATGCTCTCCAGATTCGCGCCACCTGCAAAAGGTTATTGGTGTACTCCTTTGCATTTCCCTCAGCAATCTGCTTTTCGGCTACCTCCACTGCTGCATAGATATGGTTCAACCAACCTCCCATAAACCCGCTACCGTAATAGTCGCTTGACCAGCCGTCATCGTACCCACCTACGGAAATCCCTCCACCAAGCTGCTGGTGGCCGGCCGTTTTCCAATACAGTACAAATACCCTTTCCGCAATATGCGGGTCCATCTGGCTCGATACAATTGAGTTATTGATAAAATATTCTACCTGAACCTGGCTCTCACTTGCCACACGCGGATCGGTATTTATCTCTGAAAAGTCACTACATCCCGTGGTAAATACCAGAGTAAGTAGCGCCGGAATAAATGATTTCTTTATTATTTTTTTCATTTTAATTCTCCTGTTTAATCCTTTAAAAACCAAATGTCAACGAAAGCATATACGACCTCATCGTAGGGAACCCTCCGCTTTCAAAACCAGTAGCATTAGTACCCGTAGCATACACCGACTCAGGGTCAATACCTTTCAGGTTGCTCTTGATCATCCACACGTTATTGCAGGCCAGGCTGGCTTTGGCATTCTGGAATACTTTTCCAAAAGCCCCCTTAGGCAATGCATAGCTAAGTGTGATGTTTCTTAAGCGTACATTAGTAGCATCGTAAAGGTTAGCTTCACCTACCCCCAGGTTACCGAGAGTAGCAATCGTATTCCAATACTGCTGCTGGGAGATAGAAACAGCATTTTTGGCATAAACGCCATCAGAGCTTTCGATTACACCGTCAACAACCATCTCAGGACGTTCGCCATTCGGAGCCGTAACAGCTGCTACACCGAAACGTTGCAGTCCTACATTAGAACCGGAGAATATCTCTCCACCCAGGCGGGCATCTACCAGGAATGACAGACCTACTGACTTATAGGTGAAACTATTGGTTATACCTATCATGGCTTTCGGCTGCTGGTTACCCAATTTTACGATTTCTGGGTCTACTTGTGGCAAGCCGCTTCCATTCAAGATCAATTGCCCGTAATAAGGACTGCTCTCATCTTTCACCCGAAGGAAACGGGTTCCGTAGATATCGCCGTACATCCCGTCAGTAGTAGCCCGGATGAATAGATTGTCATAGTTGCCCAGGTTATAGAAATCTACATTCAGATCAGAAGCAATATCCAGGATTTTGTTCTCATTTTTGGAGAAGTTGGCCATTAGAGACCATCCCAGCTTATCCGGATTAGTCAGGATATTGGCTGTAGCCATAATCTCAAATCCTTTGTTCTGAATATTACCAGCATTGATTTTCCGGTTCTCATATCCGCTGAGCGGGTCCATCGGAATATCGATTAACTGGCGCGTAGCATTGGATTTATACCATGTGAAGTCCAGTCCCAGGCGGTTGTTCAGGAATCTCAGCTCCGCACCAAATTCCAAGTTCTTAATCAACTCACTTCTTACATTCGCGTCTTTTAATAATTTCTCACGTGAAGCTACTGTCTGTCCACCTGGGCCCGTGCTGATACTGTAACCGTTATACAGCATATAAGGGGCCAGGTCATTACCCACTGTAGCGTAAGACCCTCTGAGCTTCGTATAACTTAACCATGAAGGAAGGCTCATTCCGGCTGCTGTGGCGTGATCTGTAAATACATATGATAAGCTATAAGAAGGGTAGAAGTACGAACGATTCGCCTCTATCATGGCAGAAGACCAGTCATTTCTCGCCGTTACGTCCAAGAAAATCCATCCATCATAATTCACTCCGGCAGAAGCAAATACTGAGTTGATCTTCTTTTTCTCCATTCCCTGATCCAGGGTAAGGTTTCCGGCTTTATAGTTATCGATCTTGAACAGGTTAGGTACTTCCAATGATCCTGCATTCGCACCGATGGATGACCACTGACGGTTCATCAGGTTACCGCCTATGGTCAGGTTACCCCCCAGATTACCGATCACCTTGTCTTTCATAGCTTTTACCAGAGCGGTATAGTTCACTTCAGTAAATGTCTTCTTATTGGTAGCGTATCGGTTGGCCATCGGGCTTCCCGACCATGTTTTTTCTTCGCCACTTGTAGCATAAAGGTCACCCCCAACTTTCACTTCTGCATCTAACCAATCGGTGAATGCATATTTCAATGATCCGTTCATGATGAAACGGTTACGTGTATCCTGGTTCAGGTTATATTTCGATAACCAGTAAGGGTTAGGCGTCCAGGCAAAAGCTCCCGGATACCACAGCATATTACCGAACTGGTCGGTAGCTGCGCTGAAGTCAGCGATATTCATAGTCTGCGGCATGGTGTACAGGGTATAAACACTGCTTCTGTCCCGACCGTTAATTGGCCGGTTATAACCTGCCGTATTGTTGTAGGCAAACTTCACGTCGCTGGTCCACCTGTTTTCCGTACCGAAGCTTGTGGTGGCCCGGGTAGAGAAGTTCAGACGGGTAAGCTTATTGCCCGGAATAATACTCCTGTCTTCCAGATAACTTACAGAAGAGTATACACCCGTAGAACCGTACTGCTGCTGCAGTGACAGTGCGTAATTCTGGTTAGTACCGTTCCGCAGAAATTCATCTACGTTATTATACGACTGAAGCGGTGCAGATGTTCCGTCCCATTTCGGTACACTCTGGCCAGTGATCTTAGGCCCCCAGCTGTTATTACTCATGGCATCGTAAATATTGTTATCGCCTTGAGCAAAGGTAGTCTGAAGCTCCGGCTTCATAAAAATATTTTCAGATCCCAGTGTAGTGCTAAAGGTAATTCCCAGACCCGGCTGTTTCCGGCCGCTCTTTGTAGTAATCAGGATAACCCCATTACCTGCTCTGGAACCGTAAAGTGCAGCGGCAGATGGCCCTTTTAGTACGGTCAACGACTGGATATCTTCCGGGTTAATATCGCCTAGTCCGTTACCCATATCCAAACCTGCATTCCAGTAATCATTATTAGAGGATCCTGTAAAGTTATCAATCGGAATACCATCTACTACAATCAGCGGTTGATTATTTCCGGTCAGAGACGTATTTCCCCTTAACACGATTTTAGAGGATCCTCCGGCTCCATTACTGGACCTAACCACCTGTAAACCAGCAACCTTACCAGAAAAAGCATTAGCAAGGTTGGTTTCGCGAGCTTCTACCAGGTCACTTCCCTTCAGCTCCTGAACTGCATAACCCAGCGATTTTTTCTCCCGTTGAATACCCAGCGCCGTAACTACCACTTCTTCAAGAATGGTGTTGTCTTCTGCCAGTTCAACATTCACCACAGACCTACCCGAAACGGCAACTTCCTGGGATGAATAGCCTACAGCAGTAAAAACGAGGGTAGCATTTCCTCCGGCAACGATACGATAATTACCTTCTGCATCTGTCATTGTGGCGGTTGATGCACCTTTAACTGCAACAGTAACGCCAGGTAAACCGGCTCCGCCAGCCTCGGTCACTTTACCGGTTACATTCTGCGCCATCACATTAAATCCCATCGCTATAAAACAAGCAACCAGGACAAGTAATTTTTTAACCATAATTATTCGGTTTAGACAATTTTTTGTTATAAAAATACAATTGTTGGTGCGAAATTAATAAAATAATTTATTATTTATTAATATTGTATTATTTTTTTTCTTTTAAACCCCCAAATAATAAAAAAGGCCTTATAATTGTTTTGACAACTATAAGGTCCTGATTTTCCTTATTTCAGGGGTAAAACGGGGCATTTTCCCGTTTAAACCGGCGAATCCCGCTGCTTACCGGCAGTTGGGCCGGGCGGCCGGGCTAAATCGCCGGCACTTCGTTCAAAAACCGGATGACACTTTCTTCGAACTGAGCGGGCCGGGTGGCATGAATCCAGTGATTCGCCCCTTCAATGGTCTCCATCCGGGCGGCCGGGTAGTACGTTTTGAGGTATTCAAAATCTTCGTCGCGAACGTATCCCGATTCTGAACCGCGCATCAGCAGCAAAGGTTGCTCTACCTGCTTATGCAGGGGAATGGCCGACACCACTTCACCGGTATGCTCTGCCAGCACCGGGATATTTATGCGCCAGTCGAACCCGCCCTCATCTGTACGGTACAGGTTCTTCAGCAGGAACTGCCGTTCTCCGGCATCGGTTACATACCGGCTGAAGATCTCTTCCGCTTCTTTTCTTGAGGTGAGCGTTTGGGTATCAATGGCTTTCAGTCCCCGGATGATGTGATCGTGATGAGGAGCATAGCTGCGGGCCGCAATGTCTACCACAATAAGCCCTGAGAAATTAGTATACTGCTGCGAAAACTGCAGCACGGTTTTCCCGCCCATGGAATGCCCGAGAATCACCGGCGCTGAAATTTCGTGCTCCGTAAGAAAGTGCCCGAGGTCTGCAGCCATCGCCTCGTAGCTGAAGATGTCAGAGCGCTCCGACTGCCCGTGGTTGCGGGCATCAAGGATGAACACCTCATACCCTTTTCCGGCAATGTTCCGGCAAACCGTAAATAAATTATCCGATGACCCGAAAACCCCGTGAAGCACCACCAGGGGCCGGCCGCTGCCCAGTTTCCTGTAATTTAATTTCATGTGCATAAAATTTTAGCTTTCAGCCTTCAGCTATCAGCGGTCAGCCGCAGCGGCGGACCGCTTATTCATGGGCCGGTTGGTGATACGTCACCCGGTGTGCCCGACTTCTGATAGCTGATAGCTGACTGCTCATGGCTATTTCATATTTACTTTATATATGGTCTCACGGCGTTTTGAGGATCTCACAGATCTCCTTCCGTGAGCAACTGCTTTATCCCGCAAATTTAAAAACATAAAGCGGGGATTTCGTCACATCACCTTACCGCCGGTCACATTTATTTTGTGCTTTGAAAAATTTTTCCGGAATATTACTGTTATAAGAGGAACAAACGGGTTAAGCTGTTAACCCACAACCTCTTTACGTTCGTTTTCCTGAATAATTTTGAATTAGCTGTTACGCCCGTATGAATTGGTTTAAGAAGATCAAACGGTACTTCCGGGAAGAAGAAGTGCCGGCTCCCGCTGAAGAAGTAAGCCCGCAGGCGGTCATTCCCCTGTCTGAAACATTGCCTGAAATGCCTGCGCTGCCCGTGCCCGGGGAAGAGGAGGACGAGTTTCCGCACTGGCTCACCAGTGAAGACACCCTTCGTGATGAAGGCGTTATTTACGGCCTCAGCGGCACGGATCCGCAGGAAAAGATCGGCATCATCGCTTCCATATATAAAAAGCATACCGCCAGGTACATCCGTACCCAGGAGGAGCTGACCGAAAAGATCGGGGAGCTGAACCTGGTGCTGGAAAAGAAAAACTCTGCCCTCAGCGACCTCTCGCTGAAAGCCGCCGGCGTTCTGCAGCAAGAGCCGCGGGAGGAGAATATACTGAGGGTAACGGTGGGCCTGGTGCTGTCGCTGGGCATGTGCGCGGGAAATTACTTCCTGATCCGCGAGGGCATCCGGTACGGGTTTCCCGAGCAGGCCGAGTGGATAGCCTGGGGCGTGTTCCTGACGGGCATGTTCAGCCTGTACTACACCACTTCGGTGATTCATAACGAAGACCGGGTAACCTGGCGTAGGGTACTTGAAGAACTGGGCATGCCGCTGGCCGCTTCCTTATTTGTATATGTGCAGGTAGTAGCGCAGATGCCCTGGTATAAATCGCTGGGCTTTCTGCTCTTTACTTTTTTTGCCTTTCTCTTATCCGGGAAGCTGTTCCTGGGCAGCCTGGCCCGCCTGAAAAAAGAGTTCACCCTCTTTAAGGCCAACCGGCACCTGCAGCAGGAAAAGACCGCGGCCGGCACCGACTGGAAAGACGACATGGAGCTGCTTGAAAAGGACATGGAGAAAATCCGCCTGGAAAAATGGAAGATTGTAAGCATTTTGAACGAAACCGAAGCCGCCATTAACCGGCTGAATGCCGATAAAGAGGCCGTGATCAACCTCTTTCTCAGCGAATACCACCTGGCCAAAGATTACAAAGACCGCCTGAGCGGAACTCAAATTTCTAAAATAATAAGATAGCTGTGAGCTATGAGTCGTGAGCTATGAGCCAATAACAAAAGCCCAAAGCTCATTGCGCAAAGCTCAGAGCTCAAAGCTCAAAAAACTATGGACGAGGATTTTAAAAAAGGACTGGAAAACGGCCTGGAAGACCTGGATAAATCCAACTACGAAGATTATGTATCCAGCGAGGTAACGCTGAACTGGCTGACCGACAGCAAGCAGCAGCTCGATGAGCAGATCCTGGCCCTGAAAGAGCAGATTGCCGATACTACCCGGCAGAAGCTGGAAATACTGGAAGCGACCCGCGAGGTAAAGCACCGGTACAGCAGCCATGCGCACGGGGTGAGCGCCATTGAAAAGGAAATCTCAACCCTCGAGAAAAAAATAGAGGACACCCGGGAGGAAAAAGCAAAAAACCCGCTCTACTACCCGCTGCTGGCCGGGCTTATCTATTTTGCCGCCGGGCTGGTCTTCCTGTCGGGTGACCTGATCATCAGTCACGAGATTGTGGCCTATGCGCTGAACATTAAAAACAATATGGAGGCCTGGGCGTTTGCCAGCGGACTGGCAGGAGTGACCCTCTTATTGAAGCCGGCGTATGAAAGGCTGGTGGAAGAGCCCTACCTGAAAAACCCGACCGAACGGTCGAAGAAGCTGCACGGGTATTTCCAGACCACGCTGGTGGTTATCTCGGTGGTGACCCTCTCGGTATTGGGCTGGTTCCGGTACGAAGCCTATAAGGCCGACAAGCTGAAGGCCGGCATCAACAGCGAGATCAAATCGCTGCAGCTGGCCGCCACCCCGCTCATCCAGGGAACCGAAACCATCACAGATCCGGCCCTGACCCAGAAAATAGAAGCCAAAATGAAAGAGGTAGACGCCCTGAACAAGCAGCTGGTGACCAGTAACTGGGCCCTGCTGTCTTTTGTACTGAGCGGCGTGCTCTTTGCCATTGCGGGAGCTATCTGCTTCGGCATTGCCTTTCCTATCCTGAGCAGCTACTGGAAGCGCTGGTTCTGGCATAACCCGGCCATCAACCGGGCGGGCCGCCGCATCCGTAAGCTGCGGACGCGCCTGGCAGAGGCCAGCAAGCCCCTGTTTGAAAGCACCTCCCACCTGGAATTTCACGACAAAAAGATGGAGATCCTGCCCGATGTTGCCGAGCTGAAGCAGGAGCTGCGCCGCCTGGAAGAAAATGCCGGTATCCTGGCCGAGAAGATCAAGCTGGCCCTGGAGTCATCGCGGGTAAGCCTGTACAACAGCGGCTACGACAGCGGCAACACCCACAAAGACGGCCTGTCGGCAGAAGAGCTCAAAAACTACCGCAGCAGCCTGATGGATAACCTCCGGTACTCGCGCGAAAACACGACCGATAAAACACCCCGTGTATATAAAAATAACGGGCTGCGCCCCCACCAGGCCCTGCGTAAGGCCATTACCGATTCGTTCAACGAAAACTGAGTTTTTACCCCGGCAGCCAGAAGCCTGCCGGGTATTTTCTCTTTTTATTTAAACTTATTATAAATAAATTTTGCAAAACCCGTATTGCGTCCTAACTTTGGCACCCAATTTATAATTGGTATAAATAAAAACAGCCGGTTCAGATGCGAACATTCCTTATCTCTTTATCCGTTTTTCTAGTAACGTTGGCTACTGAGGCCCAACAGGGGACCCTTGTACTTACCGGGCAGCTGACGGATGGCCGCGAGCCCCTGCAGGGCGTTACCGTGCGGCTGAAAGAGCAGGGCCGCGCTACCGTTTCGGGTGAAGACGGGAAATTCAGCCTGCAGGCCAACCCTGGAAACCATACTATTACTTTTGATTTAACAGGATACCGGCCAAAAAGCATAGAGCTGGGCATCCGGAACAATTATGATTTCGGAACCATTGAGCTGGAAATCGACCCTCACGCCCTTAACGAGGTGGTGGTCACCGGCCAGTTTGCCCCTCAGTCTATGCGCAATTCGGTATACAACATACGTGTTATTAACCAGGAGCAGATCCGGCTCCGGGGCGCTACCAACATCCAGAGTGTACTGAGCACCGAACTGGGCATGCGTTTTTCCAATGACCTTACCCTGGGCACCACAGACGTGGAGCTGATGGGCATGTCTGGTCAGAACGTGAAGATCCTGCTTGACGGCGTTCCGGTCATTGACCGGGGGGCTACCCGTGAAAGCCTGGGGCAGATCGACATCAATAACGTGGAAAAAATTGAGATTGTAGAAGGGCCTATGTCGGTTAATTACGGTTCAGACGCCCTCGCAGGGGTGATCAATATCATTACCAAAAAGAGCGCATCTGCAAATGCCATCACCCTCAACGCCCGGGTTTCGGAAGAAACCGCCGGCGACGAGTACAAAGCCTTCTCCGGCGCCGGAACCCACCACGAATCGCTGGGGCTTTCGTGGCAGAATGCCCGTTTTGAAGCGGCCGGAGGGGTAACCCGGAATTTCTTCGGAGGCTGGCAGGGCAGCGCCACCGGCCGCAAAATGGAATGGATGCCCAAAGAGCAGTATCTTCCTTACGCCCAGCTGGGCTTCCGGAAAGCAGCCTTCTCGGCCTGGTACCGGTTTAACGGCACCAAGGAAACCCTCAAAAGCCTGGGCAATACGTACGTTAACACCAACAGCAACCACGAGTCGGCTACCGACCAGTTTTATGTAACCAACCGCTGGTTCCACCAGCTGCAGTCGGAGTACCGCATTAACGCCGGAAACAGCCTTTCGCTGGCCGCCGCCTATACCGACTATAGCCGGGCTACGCAAACCACTGAAATTGACCTGGTGACCGACCGGAGGACCCTGTCGCTGAGCGGCAACCAGGACAAATCAATCTTCACTTCTTCTTTTCTCCGGCTGACCGGTCAGCACCGCCTGAATTCGGTTTTCTCGCTGCAGCACGGCGTGGAAATCAACCTTAACGGGGCGTCAGGAGAACGGATAGAAGGAAGCCCCGAAATCAACGATTACGCCTACTTTGCTTCTTCCGAGATCAAGCTGGGCTCTAAAGTTAACCTGCGGCCCGGCCTGCGCTTCATTTACAACTCGGTATACGACGCCCCGCCGGTGATCCCTTCCGTTAACACCAAATTTACCCTGGCCAAAGGCCTGGACCTAAGGGCTGCCTACGCCAGGGGCTTCCGTTCACCGGCGCTGCGTGAGCTGTACTTTACATTTTTTGATGCCAGCCATTCTATCAAAGGAAATCCGAACCTGAAGGCCGAAACCTCTGACAGCTACAATGCATTCCTGTCTTACCAGGTAACCGACCGCCAGGATCTGCGCTGGAACACCACGCTGGGTACGTTCTACAATACCTTTGACAACCTGATTTCAATTGGTATTGACCCTAACGATACCGGTATCAATACCTACCTGAACGTAGACAAGCACAAAACCACCGGGCTGACGCTGAACAACACCCTGTACTGGAAAAATCTTTATGCCACCCTGGGCTTTTCGAGAATCGGCCGGTACAACAGCTTCTCGGAAAGTGAAGACCTGGCCGAGTTCCTGTGGACATCGGAAGTCAACACCAATCTCCGCTATAATTTCCCGAAAATTGCCTCCAATATCAGCCTTTTCCTGAAATACACCGGCAAGCTGCCTCGTTATATAGCCGAGACCACCTCCACAGGTGTAATTGCAAAACCTACCGAAATAGAAGGGTACACCCTTGCCGACCTTACCTTCAACAAGGTCTTCTATAAATACTTTACCCTGAATGCGGGTGTTAAAAACCTTTTTGATGTAACCCGCCTTACCAACAGCCAGACAGACTCAGGGGCTGCCCACTCTACGGGCGGGGCCGTTCCTATGTCGTACGGAAGATCGTACTTCCTGGGCCTGTCTGTCCAGATTACCAAGTAATTAATAATTTTTTATATATGAAAAACACGATAAAAGTTCTCCTGTTCTCGTTAATGACGGTTTTCGTTTCTTCCTGCGACGACGATACCGTAGACCTTCCTGACAATTACGTAGCCTTTAAAACGGCAGAAGTGGGCCTTACCGGCGCCGATGCCACCCTTGAGATCACACTTACCCGGGCAGCTGATGCGGCCATTCCTGTAACGGTAACCCTTACGCCCAGCGGGGTAGAATACGGTAAGCATTTCACTACCGAGCCTGCTGCCACCGGCAATGTGATCAGCCTGACTATTCCGCAGGGACAGTCTTCGGCGTCCATCAAGGTAACGCCGGTAGCGGGGATCCTGCTTTCAGGATCAGAAACGCTGAACTTCAGCATTTCACAAGTGACGGCCCCTACGCTGATCGGCCTCACCAAAGACGCGAAGCTGAGCTTCTCTAAAATTATCTCCCAGGGCAGCCAGCTGACACTGGAAGGAAAAACCTCGGAATCGAACTATGCGAATAACGTATACGTGGATCTGAGCGGGAACTCTACCCATCTGAACAGCCGGAAGTCATGGAACCTGGCCTTTACCAACGACTCGCGGTTCCGGGTGGTTCTGAACCACACCTACCAGACCACGGCAGCGGCGACCACCAAAACCGATATTGCCCAGGTTACCCTAGCCGATACGGCCACTACAGCAGATATCTACCTTTCTACCGCAAGGCTGACCGACCCCGTTACCATTTCACTGGTAGACAGCTGGGACGGTGACCTGAACAAGACCGTATTTGCGGAGGTTTCTACCACATCATCGGAAAACAAAGTTTACCTGGTCGCTTTTGAAGGCAACAACACCCCGAAAAGCAAATGGTACAAAGTGAAAGTAGACCGCAGCGGGTCAGGCTACAAGGTACAATATGCCCGGATAGGCGAAACCAGCGTTAAGACCGTTGAGATCGCTAAAAATGCCGACTTTAACCTGAGCTTCCTCTCGTTTGAAACCGGTGTGGTTACTAACGTGGAGCCTAAAGCCAAAGAATGGGATATTCAATATGCCTACAGTACCTATAACTCAGGGCTGAATACCCCGTACTGGTTCCAGGATTTCATCCTGCTGAACTACCTGGGCGGTGCAGAAGCTGCCGAAGTAGCGGTTTCTACCGTAAGCTATGACAACTACGCCGAGAGCAATATTGCTTCTACTTCATTTGTGAAAACCCGTGATGCCATTGGAAGCAAATGGAGAGTAACCTCCGGTACGGCTATAGGCGTGACCAAAGATAAATTCTATGTGATCAAAGATGCCGAAGGCAATGTTTACAAGCTGAAATTTGTAAATGCCGGTATCGGTACGGATGGTGGTGAAAGAGGTAAGCCGGTGATCGAATACAAGCTGGTGAAAAAAGCCTAAGCTAAGAAAACGTAACCTGTAAGGAGGCCGTTTCCTGTATTTGTTCCATACAAACACGGGAAACGGCCTCTGTTTTTTTGAATTAGCGCTCTTCAAATAACCTCTTTTTGCCTTTTATTTTGCCTGAGCTTGTTTAGAAACTATTCCTTATTTAAAATTGTTCTAAAATTAAAAGGCAGGCCAAATCCTGCCGTAAACGTTATTTCATGGTTAAAGAGGTAAAAAAAGAACCCACCCTTTATGATCAGGCCCGGCAGGTGCTGGACTCCAAAATTGAGGAACTGGGCTTACGGAAAACGCAGGAGCGCTACAGGATACTGGAAGAGATCTATAAACGGGAGGATCATTTCGAGATTGAAGATCTCTTTGACTCTATGCTGCAGCAGAATTTTAACGTGAGCAAGGCTACGGTATACAACGTGGTGGAGCTGCTCACGGAGATAGGGCTGGTTATACGTCATAACTTCGGGAATAACAATGCTGCGCGGTACGAAAAAGCCTTCGGAAGAAGGCAGCACAGCCATATTATCTGCACCCGGTGCAACAAAGTGATCGAGTTTTGTGATCCCCGCCTCCTGATCATCCAGAATACGGCCTCCCAGTACAGCGGTATTGACATTAAAGATCATTCGCTGGTTTTTTACGGCGTATGCAACAGTGAGAGCTGTCAGAAAAAATAAACGGGATGAAAAAACCGGAGTTCCCCGATATATCGGTCTTTGTGTGTAACGGGAGCAAATGCGGCAGGCACAAAGATTTCAGAAAGTACCTGAAAAATGAAATCCGGGACCGGGTACGGGCTGATGTGGAGATTTTCCGGATAGAATGTACCGACCGCTGCAAATTTGCCCCGGTTTTAAGCCTTCAGCCGCAGAATATCTGGTTTTACAACTGCGACGAAAGCAGTGTAGAGCATATTATACGAGAAATAAACGGCAACGGATAATGGCCGGGATGTTGCAGCATTCCCGGTTCCTGACTATATTGGCCCCCGGCTCTGTAAACTTCCGTTAAATCCGTTTGTAAATGATACCCGGTATTCGTCACCTCTGCAGGTTCCTTTTGACAGGAGGACTGTCTGTTCTAACCCTGAAATATGCCTGTGCCCAGCAATTGGGCGCTACCCCGGAGAGATCGGGTTATTTCTCTTCTGCTGCCGTAGCGCAGTCCCCCCGGCTGAAATGGAAAATAAAGACGGGCGGCCTTGTACTGGCTTCTCCCGTAGGGTACCGCGACCGCCTGTTTACAGGCTCATGCGACAGCGTAATGTATGCCCTGGCCAAAGACAACGGCCGGACCCTGTGGAAATTCAAGACAGGCGGCGAGATCCGCTCTTCAGCCGCCGTAGCCGAAAACATCGTTTACTTCTCTGCTACTGACGGGATTTTCTATGCGCTTGACGCTACCAGCGGACGCCTCCTGTGGACGTTTGAAACGGCCGGCGAGCGCTTTTACGACACCTGGGATTACCACCAGTCATCTCCCACCGTATACGGGGATAAGGTATATTTCGGAAGTGGCGACGGCTACCTCTATGCCCTTGACCGGCAAACCGGGAAGCTGCAATGGAAGTTTGAAACCGGGGGCATCGTACATGCTTCACCGGTGGTGGCTGACGGAGCGGTATTTGCCGGCAGCTTCGACGGCTATTTTTATTGTCTTGAAACCGACGGCCGCCTGCGCTGGAAGTTCAAAACCGTAGGAGAACGGTATTTCCCCCGGGGAGAAATCCAGTTTCATGCTACCGTAGCCAATAACACGGTGTATTTCTGCAGCCGCGACTTCAACGTATATGCCCTGAACGCCAAAGACGGTGCCGGGTATTGGGTATACCACCAGCAGGGCAGCTGGACCAGCGTACCGGCCCTGGCCGACGGCAAATTGCTGGTAACGATGTCAGATGCCCATCTTGTGTCAGGCCTGGACGCGGAATCAGGAAAGAGCCTGTTTGAGGCTCCCGTGCCGCTGAATGTATTTTCAGGTGCTTCCGTACTGGGTAATTTTGCGTACGTAGGTTCTATGGATGGCCGGGTCTACCGGGTAGACATAACGTCAGGAAAATCTACCGTTATTTTTCAAACGGAAGGAAGCCGGAAGTACCGTCCGCACTTTTTTGATGAAACGGGAAAACTGCGCACCGGCCTGGAAGAAGAATACAAAGATGACTTTACCCGCATATATACCGATTTCCTGAAAATGGGCAGCATTCTCTCTACGGTGTGGATAGCTGACGGCACCCTGTTTTTCGGCAGCGCCGACGGCTGCATCTACGCCCTCCGCTGAGCGGCTATATAGCCTTAAAAAATTATTTTTCAACTTTTAGGAGAAAACCACACTTTCATTTGCTCCATACCTGAAACCACGGAATAAAAACCTGGGAATTGCGCTTTTGGCAATAGTATTTTTTTTAGAAAAAATAGCATGTTTGCAAGAGTGATTAAATTGTGTATGTTTGCAGGAAAAAATATAGTCTTCAATGAGTTATACAGAACCGGCTCCTGTCCCGGCTGCAGAGAATCCGCTGGATTCTATGATGTCAAGGTTTAATGCCGCTATCCGCATTCTTGGCCTGCCTGATGAAATGTATGATATTCTGAAGGTTCCGGCCCGTCAGGTAATTGTGGGTCTGCCCGTGACCATGGACAACGGGAAAATAAAAGTTTTTGAAGGGTATCGCGTCATTCACTCTACCATTCTCGGTCCCGGGAAAGGCGGGGTACGGCTGGATCCGGGCGTGACCCTTGACGAGGTAAGGGCCCTGGCTGCCTGGATGACCTGGAAGTGTGCCGTGGTGGATATTCCTTACGGCGGGGCCAAGGGCGGTATTGCCTGTAACCCCCGTGAGATGTCGGCCGGGGAAATAGAGCGCCTGATACGGGCATATACCCTGGGGATGATGGATATTTTTGGTCCGGACAAAGACATTCCGGCACCCGATATGGGCACAGGCCCGAGAGAGATGGCCTGGCTGATGGACGAATACTCGAAAGCCAAAGGAATGACCACCCAGGCCGTAGTGACCGGCAAGCCATTGGTGCTGGGCGGGTCCCTTGGCCGCACGGAAGCCACGGGAAGAGGCGTGACCGTATCGGCCATTTCAGCTATGGAAAAGCTGAAGCTTAACCCCTACCGGGCTACTGCCGCCGTGCAGGGCTTTGGTAATGTAGGGTCTAACGCTGCGCTTTTACTCAAAGAAAGAGGCGTGACCGTAACCGGTATCAGTGACGTTTCAGGCGCTTACTATAACGATAAGGGCATTGACCTGGAAAAGGCCATTGAATACCGGAACAACAACAAAGGTATACTGGAAGGCTTTACGGGTGCCGAAAAGATAGAAGCGGAAGAGCTGCTCTTCTTACCGGTAGACCTGCTGGTGCCTGCCGCCAAAGAAGATGTGATCACCAAGCACAATGCGGGCCGTATCCAGGCCAAGCTGATCGTGGAAGGGGCCAACGGGCCTACATCTGCCACCGCTGACGACATTATCAACGACAAAGGCATTATGGTAGTGCCCGATATCCTGGCCAACGCCGGCGGGGTGACCGTATCGTATTTTGAATGGGTACAAAACCGTATGGGGTACAAATGGCCGCTTGACCGGATCAACCGGCGGAGCGACAGGGTCATGAAAGATGCCTTCAACAACGTATATGAAACTTCAGAGAAATACAAGGTTTCATTGCGCCTGGCCGCGTATATCCTGGCTATTGACAAAGTTTCGAGCTCGTATAAATTCAGGGGCGGCTACGGTTGAGACAGCTCAACCGGTAAATTCCGGTTCCCGACTTCGCTCAAACTGACAAGTGGCAACCGCATCTGTCAGTTTGAGCGAAGTCGGGAACCGTATTCTTTTCAGATACACACTTTTATTCTACCTTTGCATCAAAAGGAGCATATCATACGTATGAGTGAGATAAAGGGAGCCGTTTTCTGGATCACGGGCGCATCTTCGGGTATCGGAGAGGCCACCGCTTTGGCGGCGGCCCGAAAAGGAGCCCGGCTGGTGCTCTCCGCCCGGAGAAAAGAAGAACTGGAACGGGTGAAAAAAGCCACGGGCCTTGCCGATGAGGAGGTGCTTGTGCTGCCGCTCAACATGGAAAATCCTGCGGAGATACAACCGGCGGTAGATGCCGTGCTGCAGAAATTCGGCCGAATCGATATCCTGTTCAATAATGCGGGGGTTTCACAGCGCTCGAGTGTGCTGGACACCCGGTTTGAGGTTTTTGAGCGCCTGATGAACCTGAATTACCTGTCGGTAGTAGCCCTCACTAAGGCTGTACTACCGGTGATGATCAGGCAGAACTCCGGCCACCTGCTGGTGACCAGCAGCATATCGGGCAAGCTGGGCTCTCCCATGCGGGCAGGATACTGCGGCTCCAAGCATGCACTTCACGGCTTCTTTGACGCGCTGCGTTCAGAGGTATTTCATCATAACATACAGGTACTGATTGTATGCCCGGGTTATATCAGGACCGACATCTCCATTAATGCCTTTGCAGCTGACGGCGGCAAGCACGGCAAAATGGACGAGAACCAGAAGGGCGGAGTGGCACCGGAAATATGCGCGGAGCAGATCCTCCGGGGCATCAGCCGGAACCGGAACGAAATCTATATCGGCGGAAAAGAAGTGATGGGCGTATACCTGAAGCGGTTTTTCCCCGGCCTGCTGAACCGTATTGTGCGCAGGCAGGCACCGAAATGAGGCATTTCCGGGAACGGGAATTTATACTTACAGGACAAAAATGAAAAAAGATCTTTTCATCGTACGGCATGCCACGGCAGAAGACATCGGGAACCTCAGGGTAGTACGCGATTTTGACCGGGAACTGATTTCGAAAGGAGTCATGGAAGCCGCCAAAGCAGGCAGGTACCTTTCGGAGTACTTCCCCGGCATAGAGGCCATTTACTCGAGCGGGGCAGCCCGTGCGCTTTCTACGGCTACCTACATGGCAGAGCAGCTCCGGTTCGACACCGAAAAGATCGAAATCTGTGATGCCCTCTACGGCAGCGGCCCGCGCGGGTACCTGGAAGTGCTCAACCGTATCCCGGCGGGAACAAACAGCGCCATGATTGTAGGGCATAACCCTGACGTTACCTATTTTGTGGATTACCTGACCGGCGACGATACCGGCGGCTCCATGAAAAAGGCTACGGTGATTCACCTGCAGTTTGAAGACCTGGAATGGAACGAAATATCGCATAAGCTGGGCCATTTTGTAAAAAGAATTGATAAGCTGGATTTAACTTGAAAAATAACCGGATTTTCAGAATTGTCTTTATTGTTTTTTTACTGATCGTCATCCTTCTCCTGATCGATATGGCCCGGCACACCACGCCCCCCTGGGAAAAGAAAAAATCAGCGATTCAAAAAGACCATTAACATGCATTTTAACCGTTTTCTTGCGGGAATTATCGTATGGATAGCCTTTTCCTGCAGCCCTGTTACCACCAAAGAATACCGTGACCCGGAAATGCTCTGGGGAGAATTGTACCACGATGTGACTGCAGCCGGCCTTTTCGCCAACCCGAAAGAATTCTGGGATGCCGCCCCCGCAGGCAAAGCCGAAAAGCTGCTGCAGTTTTACCGGGAAGCCCGGAAAGAGCCGGGATTTGACCTGCAGAAATTTATAGCAGAATACTTTACCGTTCCGGATTATTCGGTCGCCTACCCGGTTTCTGATGACCCGTTCGAGGTCTATGTAGCCCAAACCTTCCGCAGCCTGCTTACCCGGCCCAAAGACGACGGCGGCTCGCTGATCCCTACCCGTATGCGGTACCTCTCGGGCGGCGGGATGTTCCCGGAATACAACTATTACCGGAGCTTCTTTGCCGTAAAAGCCTTTCAGAGCCTGAAAGAAGACTCCCTGGCCACCGGTATAGCCACCAATGCCTTCCAGTTTATCCAGGACTACGGGTATGTACCGTACGGAAACCGCTCGTATTACCTGGGCTTCTCGGGCTTTCCCCTGCTTTCACTGACGGCCGAAGCCGCAGCAGAAAACCAGCCGGGCCTGTTGCCCTGGTACGGTAACCTGATGACCCGTGACTACCAGGCCTACATGGCCGCAGATCATAAGGAAATGCCCGAAACCGGCGCTTATAAATCAGTAGTGGTGCTGAAAGGGGGCAAAACCCTCAACCGGTTTTACGCTGAAGGAAAACCGAACCGGTATATCTCCCTCCTGAAGAGTACCGAATGGGAAGGCTCTTCGCGGTTCAGAGCCGGCGATAAGCAGGATCCCACCCGGTTTATACCGGTTGACCTCAATGCCGCCTTATACCACTTTGAGCAGATGCTGTCAGCATCTTTCACCGCCAAAAAACGGCCGGAATACGCTGCCAGCTTTAAAACACTGGGCGAGATCAGGAAAGACCAGTACGACCGGTACCTGTACAGCCCAGAAAAAGGGTATTATTACGATTACGATTTTGTTGCCGGCAAGCCCTCTGAAGCAGAAACACTGGCGGCGGTTTTCCCTTTGCTGACGGGGCTGAGCAGCCCGGAGCAGGCAACGGCGGTGGTCCGGAAGATAGAACGGGATTTCCTGACAGGAAACGGGGTGAAAGACGATCTGGCCGGAGATTATGGTTCGGCAGAAATGAATTACCTGACCATCCTGGCGCTCCGTAAAGCCGGAAGAATTGATCTGGCCGATACGCTGAAGCAGCGCTGGCTGCAGCTAAACCGGCAATATTTTGCTGCCCACCGGCATATTTTGCCGGCATATAACCTCAAAGATCCGGGTAGCAGCCTGAAAACTCCGGCCCGGATAGACGGCGCTCTTTCGGTGCTGACCGCCCTGCTGAATGAGTAAGGCAACCGCCTCTTCTGCTTATTTATTTTACAGTCAGCAAAATATATTTATTTTTGCCTACCAATTACTTCAAAGAATTTGAAAACGTCTATTGTGGCCACAGGCTCCGCAATGCCTGAAAGAAGAATACCGAACAGTTATTTTCTTAACCGTACCTTTCTGAACGAAGACGGCTCACCCATGACCAAGCCGGTAGAGGAGATCGTAGCAAAGCTGGAGCAGATCACCGGGATCCGGGAAAGAGGATATATCCCGGATGAGGGTGACTCCGTTCCGCTTATGGCCGAAGCCTGTGAAAACACGATCGCCTCGTGGGGGCAGGACCGCAACCAGATAGACGGTATCATTGTAGCGCATAATGCCGGCAATATGCTGGAGGGCAGGCAGGGTTTTCATACCGTGCCCAATATGGCCGCCCTGCTGAAACACCGCCTCGGCATTACCAACCACGCGTGTTTTGCCTATGATATACTTTTCGGGTGCCCCGGCTGGATACAGGGGATCATCCAGGCGCACCAGGCCCTGCAGACCGGTGATGCCACGAATGTGCTGGTGGTAGGCATAGAGGTAGCCTCGCGGCTGCTGGACCCGTTTGACCTCGACTCCATGATCCTGGCCGACGGTTGCGGCGCCGCTATGGTGAGCACCACTGACCGGGAAGAAGAAGGGGTGATTTCCTATGCCACCTTTTCGCATGCCCTTGACGATATTTCCTGCATTTACCTGGACCGTTCGTACAACAGGGAGTGGACCGACCCTACCCTGTTTAAAATGAATGGCAAAGACGTTTATAAATACGCTACCGTATGGGTACCGCAGGTGATTAAAAAAGCCCTTGACAAAGCCGGCCTTGATGCCTCGGATGTAGACCTGTTCCTTTTCCACCAGGCGAATGCCAAAATGCTGCATGCTTTTGCCAATAATCTGGCCCAGATGTATCAGCTCGAAGGGCTTTCGTTTGACGGGAAGATACCGGTGACCATTCAGTTTACCGGCAACACCTCGGTAGCCACCGTACCTACCATGCTTGACCTCATTCTGAAAGAAAAGCTGGAAGGGTACCGTATAACCCCGGGCATGACGGTAGTTTTTGCCTCGGTGGGGGCCGGCATGCACTGCAATGCGCTGGTATACCGGTTTTAAGACCGTTTATCTTTAGTGACCGGACACTGAAACGGGCGGCTTTGTATAAGAAGCGGTCTGCTGTGCGTTTAATAAATAACCCGGTTAACCTTCTTTCCGAATGAAGCAGAAACAGATATTCTTTGATGTATACAAAAACCTGTCTACCCGCAGGTTAATTGTCCTGTCGGTGCTCCTCTTGTTTGTGATGGGAGTGCTGTTCTATTTTAACCAGATCAGTAAAGCACTGGAAGAACGGGAGAAATCGTACGTAGACCTGTATGCCAAAGCCATGGCGTTCCTGATCGAGCAAAGCGGCGAAGACTGCGATTACACCTTTATTGCCGAGGTGATCCAGGCCAATACTACTGTACCGGTTATTTTATCCATGGGCGGAATTCCGAACCGGTATGTGAACATTCCCGAGCTGGAAGATCCCCACAGGTCGTGGACGGACGAAGAGAAGGTCAGGTTCCTGGAAGAAAAAATTGTGGAAATGAAGGCTCAGAATGAGCCTATCCCGTATCATGTGGGCGGAGAACAGGACTTTGTGTATTATGCCAACTCGTCTACGCTCAAAACCCTGCGGTTCTTTCCGTATATCATCCTGAGTACCCTGTTTATTTTCGGCGGACTGGCCTATATCTCCTACTCTTCCTCGCGAAGGGCCGAGCAGAACCGGGTATGGGTGGGCCTTGCCAAAGAAACGGCCCACCAGCTGGGTACTCCCATCTCCGGCCTCATGGGCTGGATCGAAGTGCTGAAAACCTACCCGGATTTTGATCATAACATCGGCGACGAGATGATGAAAGACGTACACCGCCTTGAAACCATCACCGCCCGGTTCTCCAACATCGGTTCAGTGCCGACCAAGCGCTCGGAAAATATAGGTGACCTGATAGAGACCACGGCAGAGTATCTTAAAAAAAGGATATCCACGAAGATCCAGTGGACGGTCACCAACAACCTTACCGAACCTTATTACCGGGATGTGAACCGGAACCTCATTGAATGGGTGGTGGAAAACATCTGTAAAAACGCGGTAGATGCCATGGCCGGGGTAGGTGAGCTGCGCATAATCCTGAACAGGCTGCCCAATAAAAAAATCTGTATCGATATCAGCGATACCGGGAAAGGAATGAGCCTGACCGTACAACGGAACATATTCAATGCAGGTTACTCCACCAAAAAACGGGGCTGGGGGCTGGGCCTTACGCTGGCCCGGCGCATCATAGAAACCTACCACGACGGCAAACTCTACGTTTACCATTCAGAACCCGGCAAAGGGTCAACGTTCCGGATCATTATATGAGCCGGGGAGCGGCTTCGGGCCGCAGGGCTTATTCGTAATAAATAAAAATAAGCCTTATAGTACTCATATTTAGACCCTTAAAAAGAAATTATGCAAATCTCTATGGCTAATATCTCGTATAAATGGGCTATAAACGAAATGATTCTGTATTTTTGTTTCTGCTTAAGAACTATTATTTTTAATGACGCATCATACCCTGAAACTAAAGAAACCTCTGGCTTTTATTGACCTGGAAACCACCGGTATCAATATCACCCGTGACAGGATCGTGGAGATTTCCATTGCCAAAGCGAACCTGGACGGAACCGTGGAAACCCGGACCAAGAAAGTAAATCCCACCATTCCCATACCTTTGGAATCCAGCCTTATTCACGGGATTTATGATGAGGATGTGGCCAATGAGCCCACCTTCAGGCAGCTGGCCCGTTCGCTGGCCCAGTTCCTGGAAGGCTGTGACCTGGCCGGGTTTAACAGCAACCGTTTCGACATACCGATGCTGGTAGAAGAGTTCCTGAGAATTGATGCGTCGCTGTTTGATATTAAAAACCGGAAGCTGATTGATGTGCAACGGGTTTTTCACCTCATGGAGCCCCGCACCCTTTCTGCCGCCTACAAATTTTACTGCAACAAAACCCTGGAAAATGCGCACAGCGCCGAGGCCGATACCCTGGCCACGATGGAAGTGCTCTGCGCCCAGGTAGAAAGATACGAAGGGGTTACCATTAAAGATGATGCAGGCAATGAATACGAGCCGGTCAAAAATGACATGGATGAGCTGCATAAGCTGACCTCTAACACCCTGGTTGACTTTGCGCAGCGCATGACCCTGAACAAAAACGGCGAAGTGGTCTTCAATTTCGGAAAAAACTCAGGCCGAAAAGTAGAAGACGTATTGCAGCGTGAACCCCAGTATTACGACTGGATGATGAACTCTGAATTTCCGCTGGATACCAAGCGAAAGCTGACGGAAATTAAGTTGAAAATGAAAAAGTAAAATACTATTTTTGCAAGCTGATTTGTAAGCTAATCTTTACAAAATACACTATGTTCGAAGGCAGTTTTCAAAACATTCCGGAGATCTTCCGGCAAATTCCGCTCATCAATATTGTGCAGTTGGCCACTATTCTTTTTACCATTGGTGTGGTAGGGGTGCTGGTTCGCAGAAACGCCATTATTATCCTGATGTCAGTGGAGCTCATGCTTAACGCCGTAAACCTTCTTCTTATCGGGTTTTCAGCGTATATGTCCGACTCTCACGGCCAGATATTCGTTTTTTTCATCATGGCGGTAGCGGCTGCCGAAGTGGCTGTAGGCCTGGCCATTATTGTGATGATTTACCGGAATATCCGTACCATAGACATCGGCTTGTTCAATAAATTAAGAGGCTAACGCATTTGTATTATGACCTTATCATTACTGATTACGCTAATCCCGCTGATCCCTTTTGCAGGGTTCCTGATCAACGGCCTGGGCTTCCGGAATATTCCGAAAGGGCTGGTACCGGTTATCGGCACCGGGGCTTCGTTCCTATCCTTTCTTTGTGTTCTTTTCACCTACCTGCAGTTTAACGGCGACCCGGTCATTGTGAAGCTGTTCGACTGGATCACCGTAGGCAGCCTGAACATTGGCTTTACGTTTCAGATTGATCAGCTTTCGCTGATTATGCTGTTTGTGATCACCGGGGTGGGTACGCTCATTCACGGTTATTCTGCCGGTTACATGAGTCATGATCCGGGTTTCGGGAAGTTCTTTGCTTACCTGAACCTGTTTCTCTTTTCCATGATCATCCTGGTGCTGGGAGGCAATTACCTCATGATGTTCATTGGCTGGGAAGGCGTGGGCTTGTGTTCCTACCTGCTGATCGGCTTCTGGTACAAAAATACCGGCTATGCTGACGCCGCCCGCAAGGCATTTATTATGAACCGGGTGGGAGACATGGGCTTCCTGATCGGCATATTCCTGATCATCAGCACATTTGGTACGGTAGAATACGGCGAGGTTTTCAGCAGGGCCCAGTCGTTTACCGTGGGAGATACGCTGATCACCGCCATTACCCTGGCCCTCTTTGTGGGAGCTATGGGAAAATCGGCTCAGATTCCGCTGTTTACCTGGCTGCCCGACGCCATGGCGGGTCCGACCCCCGTTTCGGCGCTGATTCACGCGGCCACGATGGTGACTTCGGGAATTTACATGATTGTACGGTCGAATGTACTTTATACGCTTTCTCCGTTTACCCTTGAAGTGGTGGCATGGATAGGGCTGGCTACGGCCCTACTGGGTGCCGTGATCGGCCTCTTCCAGAACGACATCAAGAAAGTGCTGGCCTACTCTACCGTCAGCCAGCTTGGTTATATGTTTATTGGCCTGGGGGTTATGGCTTACAGCTCGGGCCTGTTTCATGTGATCACCCATGCCTTTTTTAAGGCCCTGCTCTTCCTGGGCGCGGGTAGCGTGATCCATGCCATGAGTAACGACCAGGACATCCGGAATATGGGAGGCCTCTGGGGTAAAATCAAAGTTACCGCTGTTACCTTCCTGATCGGTACCATCGCCATCAGCGGTATACCGCCTTTTGCCGGTTTCTTTTCCAAAGATGAGATTCTGGCCCATACGTTTGAGCACAATAAGCTGATGTGGGTACTGGCCGTGGCCGGTTCCTTCCTGACGGCTTTCTATATGTTCCGGTTGTTTTTTGTCACCTTTACAGGCAAATTCAGAGGTACGCAGGAACAGGAGCATCACCTGCATGAGTCGCCTTCCAGCATGACCATCCCGCTTATGGTTCTGGCGGGCTTATCGGTGCTGGGCGGGTTTATCGGCATGCCGGCTGTTTTTCATGCCCCGCATTATCTTGACGAGTTTCTCAGTCCCCTGTACGAAGGCTCCCGGGCGGTGAACCAGGCCTTCGGTCACGTGCACCTGAGCCACAGCACCGAATGGATGCTGATGGGGATTTCTGTGGCGGTGGCAGCCGTTGCCATCTTCTTTTCCTACACGGTATACGGTAAAGGAGCTCACGTTCCGGAAGCCGATGAGAAGGTTACGGGCATCCGGAAGCTCATCTATAACAAATTCTATATTGATGAGCTGTACAATACCCTCTTTGTTCGCCCAATGATGCGCGTTTCTTCCTGGCTGTACGGTGCTTTGGATAACCGGGTGATCGGCGGACTGATCAGGGGAGTCAGTGACGGTGTGACCGGAACCGGCGGCATATTGAGAAAATTACAAACCGGGCATATCGGAACCTACATCTGGTTCATTACTCTTGGTGTGATCCTGTTTCTTGGATTTAGTGTTGGTACGGAAGTCTGGACTTCTCTAAAATCTATCAGTAAATAACCCATGTTAACATTTATACTATTCTTACTGCCTTTAATCTCCGGCGTATTCCTTCTCTGGAATAAAAGTACCGGCCTGGCCAAAACGGTGACTGTCCTGGTAAGCCTGGTACAACTGGCACTCTTTATCTATATGGTGTCGGTTTTCCGTCAGGATGCCGCAGCCCTGGATTATTCCTGGAACTGGATAAGTGATTTCCGGGTGGGTTTTCACCTGGGTGTTGACGGGCTCTCCCTCCTGATGACCGGCCTGGCCGTGGTGATATCCGGACTCATCCTGCTGGCCACCAAAGACCTCAATTACGACAATATTTCGCGTTTTCTGGGCCTGATCCTGGTTACAGAAGCCGCCCTCATAGGGGTATTTACTGCCAAAGATGCGTTTCTTTTCTACTTCTTCTTTGAAATGGCCCTGGTGCCGGTTTACCTGATGGCCAATCTCTGGGGCGGAAGAGGAATCAGTCGCATCACGCTCAAAATGTTTATCTATACGGTACTGGGCAGCTTGCTCATGCTGGTAGCTTTTGTGGTACTGTACCTGTTTGCCCAGACTTCAGATCTTGCCGAGCTGGCCAAAGTACCGGCCGGTTTGAGACCGGGTCTGAATCACCTGCTTTTCTGGGGCCTGCTAATCGCATTTGCCATTAAATCGCCCCTGTTCCCGTTTCACGGCTGGTTACCTGACGCCTACAGCAAATCGCCTACTCCGGCTACTATGCTGCTGTCGGGCCTGCTGTCAAAAATGGGGATATACGGAATTCTCCGGATACTGGTGCCGCTGAGCCCGGCAGGCATCACCGACTTTTCCGGGCTGGTGATCTATTTTGCCGTTGTGGGGCTTATTTACGGATCGGTAATTGCCATTCAGCAGTTTCATATCAAACGCCTGATCGCTTATTCTTCGTTTGCGCATATCGGTTTAATGGCAGCGGCGGCGCTTACCCTGTCGCCATCCGGCATACAGGGGTCTGTTTTCCAGATGGTAGCCCACGGCTTCAGTGCGGTAGGCCTGTTTTATGTGGCCAAGATCATCCACGACAAAACCGGAAGCCGCTCACTGGTTGACCTGGGCGGTATGGCGCTCCGGGCTCCCCGGCTGGCCGTACTTTTCCTGATCGTACTGCTGGGCAGCGTAGGCTTGCCCCTTACCAACGGTTTTGTGGGGGAATTCCTGATGCTCCGGGCGGTTTTTGATTATCAGCATATCCTGGGAATAATTGCCATCAGCAGCATTATCCTGGCAGCCGTATATTTACTGAGACTGTATCAGAAAACCATGTTTGGTCCTGCTACCCCGTTTACGGAGAATATCCGGGATATCGGCCTGAATGAGCTTGTTGTCCTGGTTCCCATTGCTATAGTTATCATCATCACCGGAGTGTTCCCCAACTGCCTGCTTGACCTGAGCAGCTACCTGGCCGATACACTTCCACTGATCAAATAAGTCATCCGATATGTATCCAATTATCGTATTATCATTTACGGGTTTACTTACACTGTTTTTCGGGCTGAATAACCCCAGATCCAAAACTATTCTGCCCGCCACCGCGATTTTCCTGGTGATAGGGCTGATCAGTAATTTTGCTGACTGGAATGCTCCGGGCTCCTATTTCAACAATATGATTGATGTGAACAATTCCATCATCATTGTAGGATCGCTGATCATTCTTTCGGCCCTGTTCCTGGTTTTACTGAGCTCCGGGCTGTTTGAAGATGAAAATGCGCACCCGGCTGAGTACTATGCCCTCATGCAGTTCAGTGTGGTGGGAGCGCTGATCATGGCTTCTTTCAATAACCTGCTGATGCTTTTCCTGGGACTGGAGATCTTATCTATTGCCCTGTATGTATTGACCGGAAGCGACAAAACCAATCTTCGCGGAAACGAGGCGGCCCTGAAGTATTTCCTGATGGGTTCATTCTCTACGGGTATCCTGCTGTTTGGTGTAGCCCTGGTTTACGGAGCCACCGGTTCTTTTGATATCAGCGCTGGTACTGTACTGGGCGGTGCAGCCCTGCCTTCAAAAATCTTCTTTTATGTAGGTATCGTATTTATGCTGATCGGGCTTCTCTTTAAGATTTCCGGAGCGCCGTTCCACTTCTGGACAGCCGACGTGTACCAGGGAGCCCCTACACTCTTTACGGCTTTTATGGCCACCATTGTGAAAACCGCGGTTATCTTCTCGCTTTACCGGCTGATGGTGGCAGGTTTCTCCCTGGAGTATGTTTTCTGGGTGAAGATCATCCTGGTGGCCGTTACGCTCAGCCTGGTGATCGGTAATATCACGGCCGTGGTGCAGGATAATTTCAAGCGGATCATTGCCTATTCCAGTATTTCACATGCCGGCTTTATGCTGATGGCCTTAACAGGCATTACTGCCCGTACCTTTACCAACCTGGCCTTCTACTCGGCCAGCTATGTGCTGGCTACCATTTCTGCCCTGGGCGTGCTGATCGTTGTTTCGCGCAATAGCCTGAAAGACGGCCGCCCCAACGAGAACGTAGAAGTCTTCAACGGGCTCTTCAAAAGAAACCCGGGCCTGGCCGTGGTGTTATTCATTTCCATGCTTTCGCTTTCCGGGATACCTCCTACCTCGGGCTTCTGGGGAAAATTCTTTGTATTCACCGATGCCATCCGCGGTGGTTACCTCTGGGTTCTGGTGCTGGCCGTAGTGATGTCGGCTATATCGCTGTATTACTACCTCCGCCCGGTAGTGGCCTCTTTCCGGTCTGCCGGTGATGAAACGCCTGTAGAAGTCGGAACCTGGCAGAAGATCGTACTTTACAGCCTGACTTTCCTGACCCTGGTTCTGGGAGCAGCTCCGGGCTTATTCCGGGGATTGTTCTGAGCAGGTGGCCTTAGATAATCTTAAGCCTTTTTCTGAAACCTAGTCTGTTTTATGGCACTTTTTAGAGCTTTGATTTAATTTTTCTAAGAATCGAACAAAAATCTTTAAGTTTTTTTTAAGAATACTTGCTTTAATTCTTAAAAAACTCTTAAATTTGCTCAGTGTTTAACAAAAACAATCTCTAAAAATGAAAAAAGTATTTGGTCTATTATTCGTTGCTACTATGGTAGCTTTTACAGCTTGTACTAAAACTGCTGAAACTGCTGAAGAAGAAGCAACTGCTACTGTAGAAGAAGCTGCTGCTGCTGTTGATTCTGCTGCTGCTGTTCTTGACTCTGCTGCTACTGCTACTGTAGATTCAGCTAAAGCTGCTGTTAACTAATAAGTAAGACTTATTATAAAAAAAGCCTTATCTTGCGATAAGGCTTTTTTTATTCCCCTTTATCTATGTCATTCCGAACTGTTGCACCTGCCTATACAACCGACTTCAGGATTTCACTGGAACCGCTACTCATCGATTCCCTGCCGGGGAACAGCCGGGTGTTTATGCTGAAATCGGACACCCTGGAGGTTTTCCGGCTTGAATTTATTTTTCCCTTTGGCCTGTTGCATGCTCCCGATACGGAGACAGGGCATTTCATGCCCCGCCTGATGGCCCTGGGCACAGCTGAACGTACCGCTTACGAGGTTGCCGAAGCTTTTGAAAGCCTGGGTGGCTTTCTCGACATCAGTATGGGCATTCACCGCACCACCGTAACCCTTCACGGCTTAAGCCGGTATTTCACGGCCTACCTCCCGCTTCTGGCCGATGTGCTGTTCCAACCCGTATTTCCCGAATCTGAAATCGACATTCAGCGGTCGCAGGCTTTGCAAAACTTCCAGGTAGAATGCCTGAAGCCCGCTTTTCAGGCCAATAAGGCTTTTAAGAAAGCGATCTACGGGGAAAAGAGCCTCTTAGGACAAACCCCTGAACCGGAAAACCTGCTCAGGGTCAACCGGAGCAGCCTGCAGAAGTTTCATGCCGAAACTTTTTCGGCGAGTCCTTTCGACATCTGCCTGAGCGGCTGCTTTACAGACCATGACCTGGTTGTTCTCAAAAGCTTTGCAGAACAAAACGGCTCGGGTGTAAAGCCCGCAGAACCTGTATTCCCGGGAAAACAGCCTGCCTCTGACGTACGGGTTGAAACAGAAAATGCGGTGCAAAGCAGCCTGATCATCGGCAAGCGCCTCTTTAACCGGGCACATCCTGATTTTTTCAGGTTCCTGGTCACCAATACCCTTTTCGGCGGCTATTTCGGCAGCCGGCTGATGAAGAATATCCGGGAAGAAAAAGGGCTCACCTACGGCATCTCTTCCTCCCTGGTCGCTAATGGTCCTGACGGCGTTTTCAGTATCCGGGCCGAACTTAACAAAGAAAAGCTGAACGAGGCCCTGGCCGCTATTGAGGCAGAGAAAGAGACCCTGCGTACGGTGCCGGTTGGCGCAGAAGAGCTTACCACCGTCAAAAACTATATCAAAGGGAATATCCTGAGCGGAACCAATACCCTCTTTGATATCATGGACAAGCACAAGGCCCTGTACTATGAATCGCTGCCCGCAGACTTTTACGAAAATATGAGCACCCGGGTAGATGCCGTAACGCCCGAAGAGGTGATGAATATGACCGAAACCCGGTTAAAGGATTTTTCAACGATAATAGCAGGATAGCATGGGACGAATACTGGCCATTGATTACGGGAAAGTCCGCACAGGACTGGCCGTTACTGATCCGCTGAAGATCATAGCTACCGCGCTTGAAACGGTAAAAAGCGGGGAGCTTATCCCTTATCTCGGGAATTACGTTCTCCGCGAGCCGGTAGAAACCTGGGTTCTGGGCCTTCCGGTCAGTCTTAAAAATGAAGATACCCCTACCACAGCCATGGTACGGGCATTCGGGCAGGAGCTGGAACAGGCCTTCCCGGATATCCCGGTCCGCTATGTAGACGAACGTTTTACTTCAAAAATGGCACAAGCCAGCATGATCGCCTCCGGTGTGCGGAAAAAAGACCGGCAGAACAAGGGCAATACCGATAAGATCAGCGCAGTCATTATTCTGCAGTCGTACATGCAAAGCCTGTAAATGAGGTTGCCTCAAAACAGTTGGAACAAAGCCCAGGTACATCCACATTAACCGCTCATCCGGGCCCGGTTCGGGAATCTCCTTCGGAAGAGAATCGCGTTTTTTACTTAAATTTGCCTGATGGCATCTGTTTTTGACACCAGAATTGAGTTTCTGAAGGGAATGGGCACCGCCCGGGCCGAGCTTTTGAACAAAGAGCTGGGTATATTTACTTTCGGCGACTTGCTGGAGCATTATCCTTTCCGGTACGAAGACCGTACCCGGTTTTCCCGGATATCGGAACTCAATGAGCAAATGCCTTCTGCCCAGATCCTGGGCCGGATCACGGGTGTAGAGCTTGTGAAGGGCAAAGGGAAGCAGCGCCTCGTGGCTACTTTTTCAGACGGTACCGCCTCTATGGAGCTGGTGTGGTTCCAGAGCATCGGTTACTTCCAGAAATTCCTGAAAATCCACTCCAATTATATTGTTTACGGTAAACCGGCCCTGTTTGGCGGGATATTCACCATTCAGCACCCGGAAATAGAATTGTACCAGTCGGATAAGCCCCTCCCCGGCTACTTCCAGCCGATCTATTCGCTCACCGAAAAGCTCCGCAAAAAATTTATAGAGAGCAAGAGCTTTACCGGGTGGATACGAACCCTCCTTCCGCAGGTGGAACCGTATATTCATGAGACCCTCCCGGAAAGTATCCTGACCCGGTACCGGCTTATTTCCAAAAAGACCGCCTACCAATACCTGCATCTGCCCGGTAACCTCCAGGAGCAGAACCAGGCGCAGCGAAGGCTGAAGTTCGAGGAGCTGTTTTATAACCAGCTGAAGCTGATCTCCCTGTCGCTTGTACGAAAAAACGAGTTTGCCGGGCAGATTTTTAACAAAACCTCACTACTGACCACTTTCTATAAAGATCACCTGCCGTTTGACCTGACGGGCGCTCAGAAACGGGTCATCCGGGAGGTTTTTGACGACATGAAGTCGGGCAAGCAGATGAACCGCCTCGTGCAGGGCGATGTGGGCAGCGGCAAAACCATTGTAGCCTTTATCACCATGCTCATGGCCATTGACGGCGGAGCCCAGGGCTGTATGATGGCTCCTACCGAGATCCTGGCACAGCAACATTACACCAACCTCCGGAAATACTGTGACCTTCTTCATCTGAATATCCGTTTGCTGACCGGCTCTTCAGGAAAGAAAGAAAGAAAGGAAATTCACGAGGGCCTGCTGAACGGCAGCCTGCATATCCTGGTAGGCACGCACGCCGTGCTGGAAGACGTAGTGCAGTTTCACAACCTGGGCATCTGCATTATTGATGAGCAGCACCGTTTCGGCGTAGCCCAGCGGGCCAGGCTCTGGGAAAAGAACACCCGTACTTACCCCCATATGCTGGTGATGACCGCCACGCCGATCCCCCGCACACTGGCCATGACACTCTTCGGAGACCTCGATATCTCGGAGATCGATGAGCTGCCCCCCGGCAGGAAACCCATCAAAACCGTGCACCGGTATGAGGCCAACCGCCTGGCAGTTTGGGGATTTATGCGGGAAGAGCTGGCCAAAGGCCGGCAGATATACGTGGTTTTCCCTCTTATTGAAGAATCGGAAAAGCTGGATCTGAAAAACCTGTTTGACGGCTACGAAAATATCCGGGCGGCCTTTCCTGAATATGCCGTGAGCATCGTGCACGGTAAAATGAAGCCCAAAGATAAAGACTATGAGATGCAGCGCTTCAAAAAGGGCGAAACGCAGATCATGGTAGCCACTACCGTTATTGAAGTAGGCGTAGATGTGCCCAATGCCAGTGTTATGGTCATTGAAAGCGCCCATCGCTTCGGGTTGTCGCAGCTGCACCAGCTGCGCGGCCGGGTAGGTCGCGGGGCAGAGCAGTCGTATTGTATTCTCATGACCGGCTACGAGCTATCTAAAGACACCCGGAAACGTATGGAGACCATGGTGGAATCGGAAAACGGCTTTTACATTTCCAAAATAGACCTTGAGCTTCGGGGGCCCGGCGACCTGGCCGGCACGCAGCAGAGCGGGCTGGTAGACCTGAAGATTGCCAACCTGGCCCGCGACGAGGAGATCCTGCGGATTGCGCGGGAAGAAGCCTTCGATATCCTGCACAAAGACCCCGGCCTGGAGTTTGCCGAACACCTGCCTATAAAAATGCACCTTTCTAAAATCAAAGACAAGAGCCTTAGCTGGAGCAGGATCAGCTGAGAGGACTTTTTTGCAATTTCGTTTTTTTGTTTGGGCAGTGGCTCAGTCGGGGCGTTTGTAATTTTTTACAATAAAGCTGATGCCTGTATGTACAATGTCACCCATGGTTTCACAATGCCTGAACTGGGAATTGTAGGTAAGCTTCTGAAGAGCTGTGCGTAGCTGAACCACATTTTCATGCGGGGCCAGGAAATCCTTGCGCATAATGGCCACCAGGTATTCAAACTTCCGGATGCTGTTGGTTACCCGCTTCACCAGGAGCGACCGCAGTTCGGTACGGTATTGCTCAATTGACTTGGATTGCAGCTTATTCATCACCAGGTCAACCATCTTAAAATTTTCCTTAAAGTACTGGGGCATATAGATCTTGAGGTTCCCCTCGTAGCACTGCTGATCAAAATCAATGGGCCGGATACGGTAAACCACGCGGTCAAAGTCGTGGGTAGGCACCACCACATAATTATAAGACCGCATGTCGCCCAGCAGCCCGGTCAGGCAGCGCTCATTGAACTTCACAAACTCTTTGGCAAGCTGTGTTTTATCCAGTTCCGAACAATGCGGAAGATAATCTTCAATAAACACATCGCCGGGTATACCCCAGATATGCTCTTCAATCAGCGTATCTTTGTATACCAGGTAATTGGCACGGTTGGGCGATAAAAGGTCCTCCATCTCCAGGCCGTAAATGCGCGATGCATCCACTTTCTTAATGTAAAAGTTGGTATGAATATCGTTCAGGATATTGCGGACACGCACCCGGAAAGGTTTGGAATTTCCGAAGGTACAGTAATCTACCGAGTCTACGCTGAGATAGGGCAGCACACTCCGGTCACCGTCTGAATGCAGCAGGGTATAAATGCGTTTGAGCCCTTCACGGATTTCATCAAAGTCCGTCGGGTTATAATACACGCTTCGCCAGAGCGTATCTTTGCCTTTCAGGTCTTCTACCACGTTCCAGTCGGTAAAGCGGAGCAGGTCATCGTACACCAGGTCAATTTTGGTGAGCCGGTTGTATTTCCCGAGATAATCCCGCAGTCCTTCTGACACCGGGTAAAACGGTTTCCGGAAAGCAATTTTTACGTCTTTTTTCACTTCTTTCATACCCCAAACGCTATCAGGAGTAAATAAACCATTTTTTCACCGGAAATCAGCTACCGCCCAATGAAATATTTGCCGGTTCGGAATACCGGGAAGTCACAAAACATTTCTTTATATTTAGGTCATAAAAGCTAAGCTATGAAAAAAACAGGCCTACTTCTACTCCTATGTTCTACCCTGGCGCAGGGCCAGGTATTCAATGAATTCCCTGTTCAGACCCAGAAGCCGCCGCTGCACGGCAAACACTGGATGGCCATTACCGGCAAGCCCTTGGGGGCAACAGCCGGCGCCATGATATTTGCCAAAGGCGGCAATGCCATCGATGCCTCCTGTGCCATGCTGGCCGCCACCTGTACCATGTGGGATGTGCTCAGCTGGGGCGGTGAAATGCAGGCTTTGATCTACAACCCCAGGACAAAAAAAGTTATCGGCGTAAATGCCCACGGTGTAGCTCCTACCGGTGCCACAGCTGAATTTTATAAATCAAAAGGCTATGCCTATCCGCCCGAATACGGCCCTCTGGCCGCCGTTACTCCCGGTACCCCGGGCGGACTCATGGAAATCCTGGCCGAATGGGGTACCATGAGCCTGAAAGAAGTGCTGGCCCCGGCCATGAGCATGGCGGCAGGATACCCTATTGAAGCCCAGACAGCCAATTCTATTGAGAAAAATAAGAAGATGATCAAGGAATGGCCCTATTCTAAAAAAGTGTTCCTGCCCCACTTAGGGGAAGAAAGAGAGGCTCCGGAAGCCGGCGAGATTTTTGTGCAGAAAGATCTGCTGGCCACCCTGCAAAAGCTGGTAGATGCCGAGCAGGAAGCTCTGAAAAAAGGAAAATCACGGAAAGAGGCCATACGGGCTGCGTATGACCGGTTCTACAAAGGCGATATAGCCCGTGAAATTGCCCGCGGCACACAGGAGCAGGGCGGACTCATCACCGAAAAAGACCTGGCCAACTGGAAAGTGATCTTTGAAGAGCCGCTCAGTGTTAATTACAGGGGAATAGACGTTTACAAGCTTCAGCAATGGACCCAGGGGCCTTCTATGCTGCAGGCCCTCAACATGCTGGAAAATTTTGATCTTAAAGCCATGGGGTATAACAGCCCGCGGTACATTCATACCCTTTACCAGGTCATGAACCGGGCATTTGCCGACCGTGATTTTTATTACGGCGATCCTTATTTCGCCCCCGCTGAACCCATGAAAGGACTTTTATCCAAAGAATATGCCAAAGAGCGCCTGAAAGACCTTGATCCGGATAAAAACGACCCGAACGTGGGCCCCGGTGATCCGTACCCTTTCCAGAATGAAAAAAATCCGTACCTGCCTTTGTTGCAAGGAAATAAAGTGGGCTATCACGATCAGCAGCTGACCGAGGAGTTCCTGGAAGATTTTACAGCCGGCACTACCTCTGTAGTCGCTTCAGACGAGGAGGGTTGGATCGTGTCTATGACGCCCAGCGGAGGCTGGGTGCCTGCTACCATTGCGGGTAACACCGGTGTAGGCCTGAGTCAGCGTATGCAGTCGTTTGTGCTCGATGCCAAAGAGAACCCCTTTAACGTGGTAGAACCGGGTAAGCGGCCGCGGGTAACACTGACCCCCACCCTGGCCCTGAAAGACGGGAAACCGTTCCTGGCCTTTGCCAAGCAGGCCGGCGATGAGCAGGACCAGCTTTTGCTCCAGTTCTTCCTGAACGTGGTAGAATTCGGCATGACCGTACAGGAAGCCACCGAAGCCCCGAGCTTCAAGACCTTCCAGTTGAAGGCCTCTTTCGGCAACCACGAGAAAAAGCCGGGTGCTTTGACCCTTAACACGGATACCCCCGAATGGAACCGGAGCGAGCTGAGACGGAAAGGCTACAGCCTGAATTTCCAGCCCAGAACCAGCGGCCCCATTAACGCCATTTACTTCGACTGGGCACACGGTTCCTTCTGGGGCGGAAGCAGCAATCACGGGGAAGATTACGGCATCGGCTGGTAAATTGTTCGTATAACAATTATTCCGGTTATACGCCCGGAATATACTATTACCTGTTTATATTTGCATTAAAACCGGAAACAATGATCAGTACTTCATTTTTAACTCACCTGCAAAACACACTTGCCGAAATTGAGAACGACGGGCTGTACAAGACCGAACGTATCATCACCTCTTCTCAAAGTGCGGAAATAGAGGCCAACGGCAAAAAATTACTGAATTTCTGTGCCAATAATTACCTCGGGTTATCCAATCGTCCCGAAGTCATTAAAGCCTCGCAGGCCACTATGGATTCCCGCGGGTACGGGATGTCGTCGGTACGCTTTATCTGCGGCACCCAGGACATCCACAAAGCCCTGGAAAAGAAGTTATCGGAGTTTCTGGGACTGGAAGACACCATTCTCTATGCCGCTGCATTTGATGCCAACGGCGGGATATTTGAGCCCCTTTTTACAGACGCTGATGCCATTATTTCTGATGAGCTGAACCATGCCTCTATTATTGACGGGGTGAGGTTATGTAAGGCAGCCCGGTACCGGTACCGTAATAACGACATGGCCGACCTGGAAACCCAGCTCCAGGCCGCGTCTGAAAAAGGACAGCGCTTTAAGATCATTGTAACCGACGGCGTATTTTCTATGGACGGCATAGTAGCCAACCTGAAAGGAATATGCGATCTCGCCGAAAAATACGATGCCCTGGTGATGGTTGACGACTCGCACGCCACCGGGTTTATCGGTAAAACCGGGCGCGGTACGCACGAAGCCAACGCGGTAATGGGCCGTGTAGACATCATCACATCTACCCTCGGCAAAGCCCTGGGCGGAGCCTTAGGCGGTTTTACATCCGGTAAAAAAGAGATCATTGACCTGCTCCGGCAGCGTTCACGGCCTTATCTTTTTTCGAATTCGTTAGCGCCGGGAATCGTAGGAGCTGCCCTGAAAGTACTGGATATGATCAGTGCCGACACTTCTCTCCGTGATAAAGTGATGGACAATGCCGCCTATTTCCGGAAAGAAATGAAAGCCAAAGGCTTTGATATTCCCGACGGCGACGCGGCCATTGTACCGGTTATGCTGTACGATGCCAAGCTGTCGCAGAAAATGGCAGAAAAGCTGATGGACGAAGGCGTATACGTGATCGGCTTTTTCTACCCGGTGGTTCCGAAAGGGAAAGCCCGGATACGCGTGCAACTTTCGGCCGCCCACACACAGGCGCATCTCGACAAGGCCATCGCCGCTTTTGAAAAAGTAGGAAAAGAATTAGGTGTAATTTAAACACTCCTTATTGATACATACACTTCAGAACAAATGGAAACCATTACGGGAAGAATCCTTATAACAGGGGCTTTAGGACAAATCGGTACAGAACTAAGTACCGCTTTGGCTGAAATCTACGGGAAAGACAAGGTTATCATGTCTGATGTACGCGAAGCCTCTGATGTTCCGCTCACCTTTGAGAAGCTGGATGTGCTGGACCTGGAAGCTTTCCGGAGCATTATTGATAAACATGAAGTAAAGGTGGTTTACCACCTGGCTTCCCTGTTATCGGGCACATCGGAGAAGAACCCTTCGCTGGCCTGGAGGCTCAATATTGATCCGCTCTTATTTCTCTGTAACCTGGCCAAAGACCGGATCATTGACCAGATCTTCTGGCCCAGCAGCATTGCGGTGTTCGGCCGGGGCATCCCCAAAGAAAATGTAGGGCAGGAAGTACCCCTCAATCCTTCCACTGTATACGGTATCACCAAGCTGGCCGGTGAAAAATGGTGCGAATATTACTACCGGAATTACGGGGCAGACATCCGGAGCATCCGCTACCCCGGCCTCATTTCCTGGAAAGCACCGGCCGGCGGCGGCACTACAGACTATGCCGTGGAGATCTACCACAAGGCCCTGGAAGAAGGCCGATATACCAGCTTCATTGCTGAAAATACCGCTATGCCTATGCTGTACATGGATGATGCCATTGCGGCCACCATACGGCTCATGCAGGCCCCTTCTGAGGCCCTTTCGGTGCGTACTTCCTATAACCTCGGCGGAATGTCCTTTACACCGAAACAACTGGCGGCCGCTATCCGGCAGGAAATCCCCGGTTTTGAGATCACATACGCACCTGACTTCCGCCAGGCCATTGCCGAAAGCTGGCCGGCCAGCATAGATGACTCCGTAGCCCGGAAAGACTGGGGGCTGGCTTACTGGTACAATATAGATTCCATGACAAGAGGGATGCTGGAGAATTTACGGGTGAAGGCGAGCTAAAAGAAGAGTTATTTTCTCTTATTCAGTTTCTCCGCCATTTTACTAACCTTCTTCTCTTCACTTTCCAGCCTGCGTTGAACTTTCTTTACATCTTCCTGAGCGGGGAGATTTTCCGGTTTGACCCCTCTCTCCCGCAGCATTTTGCGTACGGCGGTATTGTTCTCCACATGCTCTTTCCCTATAGGATCCTGTCCCTTCAGTTCCTTTTCTACCACATTATGGCTGGTCAACTCTGTAGCAAAATCTTTGGCTTTAATAGTCAGCGTAGGTAGAAAATCTGCCAACGGCTTACTCTCCGGAATCAGCAGTTTCCTTTTCATATCATGAGTGGAAAACCCTCCGAAAAGGGCTTTATCTCCCATACTACGAATAAGGGCAAAGCCTTTATCATCTACTCCCCGTTCATAAATGATAGCCGAAAGCTTTTTTTCTGATTTACTTAGCTTTTCCCGGGCAGTTACCCTTGCCACATCCAGTAAGCGTTGTTCTATAATTTCCTGCCTGCGTGTCTGAACAGCAAAATACGTTTGGGCAAAGGCAATTTCACTTTTCGCAGCATCTCCGTTTTGTGCTATGAGGTAGCAGGCGTACCGCGTAAGGGCGATGTCATCGATTTCACGGAGGGACCCGCTACCCAACTGGACCATTTTGTTGAATCCAACAAAATGGCCTGAAACCTCCTCTCCGGCATTTTCACAAGACTTTTTGGCTTTTTCAATGGCTTTTAAGAAATTCCGCCATTCAGAATAGTTAAATGTTTTCTGCAATTCTCTGGCACTCCAGCATTCAACCCCTTCAAATTCATAGGCTGCCTGTTCAAATTTCTGCAGCAGTTCTGTGATCAGTTCTTTTTTCATGTGTTGCGCAATTTTGTTTAATGCTGTAAATATAAATATTTCGGAAGAAAAACAAAAAAGCCGGCAATACGCCGGCTTCTTGTGTATATTTAACACTACAATCTCGGTTAAACGATTCCGTCTGCCAATACAAGCACTTTATTATTCAGTACCTGTACCACGCCTCCGTCTACAACGATGGTCTCCTTCTTACCGGCGGCTTCGTATACCAGGTCTCCGGTCTGCAGGGTGCTTACCAGTGGGGCGTGATCTTTTAATATCTGGAACTGCCCTTCTTTCCCGGGTAAGGTAACTACATCTACCTCACCTGAAAATACGTTCTGTTCCGGTGTTATGATCTCTAATTTCATCGGGTTGCTTCTTCAATTAGTTTCTGACCTTTCGCTACAGCATCTTCAATGGTACCTACCAGGTTAAAGGCTGCTTCAGGAAGGCTGTCATATTTTCCGTCCATGATCTCGTTAAAGCCTTTGATGGTATCGTTGATATCTACCAGCACACCCTTCAGACCGGTAAACTGCTCGGCCACAAAGAACGGCTGGGACAGAAAACGCTGAACACGTCTGGCTCTTGCCACCACCAGCTTGTCTTCTTCTGAAAGCTCTTCCATACCCAGGATAGCGATGATATCCTGGAGCTCTTTATAACGCTGCAACAGGTTCTTCACCCGCTGTGCACAGGCATAATGGGCATCGCCCAATACTTCAGCGGTCAGGATCCGTGAAGAAGAATCCAGCGGGTCTACCGCAGGATAAATGCCCAGCTCGGCAATCTTTCTGCTCAGTACCGTGGTAGCATCCAGGTGGGCAAAGGTAGTGGCAGGCGCCGGGTCAGTAAGGTCATCGGCAGGTACATATACCGCCTGAACCGAAGTAATGGATCCCCGCTTGGTAGAAGCGATACGCTCCTGCATCACACCCATCTCGGTAGCCAGCGTAGGCTGGTAACCTACCGCTGAAGGCATCCGTCCCAAAAGGGCCGATACTTCAGAACCTGCCTGGGTAAAGCGGAAGATATTATCAATAAAGAACAGGATGTCACGGCCTTTTCCTTCGCCGTCACCGTCACGGAAATATTCTGCTACGGTAAGGCCCGAAAGGGCTACCCGTGCACGGGCTCCGGGAGGCTCGTTCATCTGTCCGAAAATAAAGGTCGCCTGTGAGTCTTTCAGGGTGTCGCGGTCTACTTTCGAAAGATCCCATCCGCCTTCTTCCATAGAGTGCTTGAAGGCATCACCGTATTTTACAATACCGGATTCGATCATCTCTCTCAGCAGGTCGTTTCCTTCACGGGTACGCTCACCCACACCGGCAAACACCGACAAGCCTGAATATGCTTTGGCAATGTTATTGATCAGCTCCTGGATCAATACGGTTTTACCTACACCGGCACCACCGAAAAGACCAATTTTACCTCCTTTTACATAAGGAGCCAGCAAGTCAATAACTTTAATACCGGTAAAAAGTACTTCGGTAGAAGTAGCCAGGTCCTCAAATTTAGGAGCCGACCGGTGAATGGAGATCCCCTTGGTATTTACTTCTCCCAAACCGTCAATGGCTTCACCTACCACGTTAAACAGCCTTCCTTTGATCTCGTCACCGGTAGGCATGGTGATAGGAGTTCCCATAAGTACCACATCCTGTCCGCGCTGAAGACCGTCAGTACTGTCCATGGCGATGGTACGTACCCTGTCTTCACCCAGGTGCTGCTGACATTCAAGAACTACCCGCTGACCGTTGGACTTGGTAACGTACATTGCATCCAGGATCGGGGGTAATGAAGTAGCCACACCTTCAAAACTAACGTCTACAACAGGGCCGATAATTTGGGAAATTTTACCAGTAATTGCCATTATATTAGTATTTTAGAAAATTATTTACTTTTTTGGACTGCAAAAATACGGGTTACTTTTTGCATAACCAAGATTTAATGCCGTCATTTTTTGTATTTTTTAAAGATTTTCACTCTCTTTCCTGCCGGATTTTTGGAAAAATCTTAGCTCTTACCTCGACCCCAGCTTCGCTTCAATGGTCTGTTGGGTATGCGGAACCGCCCTCAGCCGCTCTTTAGGGATCAGCTTACCTGTATCTTTACAGATACCGTATGTACCGTTCTTGATCCGGATCAGCGCCGCTTCCAGCTGGGTTGCAAACTTTTGCAGCCGGGCAGCCGACTGGCTCAGTTGTTCTTTCTCCCGTACATCGGCTCCGTCTTCCAACGTTTTGGAACCCACCGCCGTGTTATCCGTTCCGTTATCGTTCTTCCGGCTAAGGGTTTCCTTGATGAAGTTCACCTCGTTATATGTGGCCTCCAGCTTTTTGTTTATGATCTCTTCAAACTCCCTCAGCTCTGACTCAGAATAATGGGTTTTTTCTTCAGTTACTTCTGACATATCTTTTAAAGCGTTTTAAGGTGATTCACAAAAATTTTCGCAAATATACACCTTTACTTCTTTATTTAAAATATTTCCAGTTAGACAGTTATATGACACATGTCAGGAAAAAGCCCGTATACCTGATCGGGTTTTCGCTGATTTTTTATAACTTTACAAGCTATTGCCTATCAATCCTTTACAAAAAAACAAAATACACAAATCATAATTTTTTCAAAAAAAGACGTAACTTTGCAAACTTTTTAGAACAGGCAGGCTGAGAAATTAACAAAATCCTTATAAAAAAGGTAAGCAAAATGCAAGAAATCAGAAACATAGCGATCATCGCTCACGTTGACCACGGGAAAACTACCCTTGTCGACAAAATCATTCACGCTTCCAAAATTTTTCGTGATAATCAGGAATTCCAGGACCTGATCCTGGATAACAACGACCTGGAGCGTGAAAGAGGAATCACTATTGTTTCCAAAAACGTTTCGGTAAGATACAAAGGCGTTAAAATCAATATTATCGATACTCCGGGCCACGCCGACTTCGGCGGTGAAGTGGAACGTGTGCTGAAGCTGGCTGACGGCGTTATCCTGCTGGTAGATGCCTTTGAAGGGCCTATGCCTCAGACCCGTTTCGTACTCGGCAAGGCGCTAGACCTGGGCCTGAAGCCAATTGTGGTAGTGAACAAGGTAGATAAAGAGAACTGCCGCCCTGATGAGGTGCACGAAAATGTTTTTGACCTCATGTTCAACCTGAACGCCACCGAAGAGCAGCTCGACTTCCCTGCGCTTTACGGTTCGTCTAAACAGGGTTGGATGAGCACCGACTGGAAAAAGAAAACAGAAGATATCACCCCCCTCCTGGATGCCATCATTGAGCACATTCCCGCATCACCGGTGGTAGAGGGAACCTTCCAGATGCAGATTACCTCGCTGGACTATAACGCTTTTGTAGGCCGTATTGCCATCGGAAGAGTAGCCAGGGGTACCGTTAAAGAAGGCCAGCAGGTAGCCCTCTGCAAGGCAGACGGCAGCATTAAAAAAATGAAGATCAAAGAGCTTCACGTTTTTGAAGGGCTCGGAAAAGTGAAAGTGGAGTCGGTTTCTTCCGGCGAAATCTGTGCCATTACCGGCCTCGAAGATTTCGAGATCGGAGATACGGTAGCCGATGCCGAAACCCCGGAAGCGCTGCCACGGATCGCCATTGACGAGCCTACCATGAACATGCTGTTTACCATTAACAACTCACCTTTCTTCGGTAAAGAAGGTAAGTTTGTAACATCCAGGCACGTACGCGACCGCCTGATGAAAGAAACCGAGAAGAACCTGGCGCTGCGGGTAGTTCAGGGCGACTCCGAAGATAAATTCCTGGTTTTCGGCCGGGGTATTCTTCACCTGTCGGTACTTATTGAAACCATGCGCCGCGAGGGCTATGAGCTCCAGGTAGGTCAGCCCCAGGTGCTCTTCAAAGAAGGGGAGAACGGCGAAAGGCTGGAGCCGATAGAAACACTGGTGGTAGACGTTCCTGAAGAAACCGCCGGTAAAGTAATTGAGCTGGCTACCCAGCGGAAAGCCGAGCTGCTGATCATGGAACCGAAAGGCGATCTTCAGCACCTGGAATTCAATATCCCGTCAAGAGGACTGATCGGGCTGCGTTCCAATGTACTGACCGCCACCCAGGGCGAAGCCATCATGAACCACCGGTTCAAATCATATGAACCGTACAAAGGACCTATCCCGGGACGTATCAACGGCTCTATGATCTCTATGGCCAATGGTCCTGCTGTAGCGTACGCCATTGATAAGCTGCAGGACAGGGGCGTGTTTTTCGTAGATCCGGGTGAAGACGTTTACATGGGTATGGTAGTAGGTGAGCATAACCGCCAGAACGATATCGTAGTTAACCTTCAGACCTCCAAGAAGCTGACCAACATGCGGGCCTCCGGCTCGGATGACAACGTGAAGATCGCACCGAAGATCAACTTCTCCCTGGAAGAATGTATGGAATACATCCAGAAAGACGAATACCTGGAAGTGACCCCAAAATCACTCCGGATGCGGAAAATCTACCTGGATGAAAACGAGCGGAAACGCATGGAGCGCAAGAGCGAAGCAGATGCAGCTTTGGTGTAAGCGTATAGCACGATACAGAAAAATCCCCGGAACAGCTTTCGGGGATTTTTTATTTCCGGGAAAAGACAAAACCGGCACATGCAAGACAACCCATACCCCGCATAAAGTACTTTTATCTACAATTTAACTTAACCATAGATTTATTAACTGCATAATTTTGATCATTTTAAATAAATTATCTATTTTTGCATTGATTTTCAGTGGAATATTATTGCAATAGAATATGAAAACAGTAGAAACCTACATCCCTTACAAAGTAAAGGATATATCCCTGGCCGAATGGGGCCGTAAAGAGATCACCCTGGCTGAAGCCGAAATGCCCGGCCTGATGGAGATCCGGAAAGAGTACGGGCCTTCCAAGCCGCTGAAAGGGGCAAGAGTAGCCGGTTGTCTCCACATGACCATTCAGACCGCTGTTCTGATCGAAACCCTGGTAGAGCTGGGCGCAGAAGTGACCTGGTCATCGTGCAACATCTTCTCTACGCAGGACCACGCCGCCGCCGCTATTGCTGCTGCCGGTATCCAGGTATATGCCTGGAAAGGAATGACCGCCGAAGAGTTTGACTGGTGTATTGAGCAAACCCTCTTCTTCGGCGAAGAGCAGAAACCGCTGAACATGATTCTTGACGATGGCGGCGACCTCACCAATATGGTATTTGACGTGTATCCGGAGCTGGTATCCGGCATCAAAGGACTTTCCGAAGAAACCACCACCGGGGTGCACCGTCTTTACGAAAGAAAGAAAAACGGGACTCTCCTGCTGCCTGCCATTAACGTAAATGACTCAGTGACCAAATCGAAATTCGACAACAAGTACGGCTGCCGTGAATCACTGGTAGATGCCATCCGTCGCGCTACTGACCTGATGCTGGCTGGTAAAGTGGCCGTAGTAGCCGGTTACGGCGACGTGGGCAAAGGTTCAGCCGACTCCCTCCGGGGTGCAGGCTGCCGTGTCCTGGTAACCGAAATTGACCCGATCTGTGCACTTCAGGCCGCTATGGACGGATTTGAAGTAGTACCTATGGCTGAAGCCGTAACCCGTGCCCAGATCTTTGTAACCGCTACCGGTAACTTCAATATCATCCGGGAAGAGCACTTCCTGAAAATGCGCGATAAGGCGGTGGTTTGTAATATCGGTCACTTTGATAACGAGATCGACATGGCCTGGCTGAACAAAGCTTATGGCCACACCAAAACCACCATTAAGCCGCAGGTGGATATGTACAACATTAACGGTAACGACATCATCGTGCTGGCCGAAGGCCGCCTGGTGAACCTGGGCTGTGCCATGGGGCACCCTTCTTTTGTAATGTCGTGCTCTTTCTCTAACCAGACCCTAGCCCAGATCGAGCTTTGGAATAATACGGACAAATACGAAAAAGACGTATACGTTCTCCCCAAGCATCTGGATGAGAAAGTAGCTGCTTTCCACCTGGGTCACGTAGGCGCTAAGCTGGACAAGCTGACTCCTGCCCAGGCCGAATATATCGGCGTAACGGTAGACGGTCCGTTTAAGTCGGAAATGTACCGGTACTAATCTCCAGGTTCAGCTTGCCGGAAACATAAAAACCGCTTCATTGCCTGAAGCGGTTTTTATGTTTTTGCAGAAAATTTCGTTATATATTGAAAATGCTGACCGGATAGCAGCTTCCTTTCCTATTGACTATCCGGGTAGTACCGGCGATTAAAGCGAACGGTAAAACTCCAGTGCCCTCCGCTCCGTCCAGGTATACAGCTCTCCGGGCTCCATAAATCCTACGTGACCGCCGCGGGGTGTAACCACCAGCTTCACATTCGGGTTACGATTCCGGCCGGTGTCATAACACGCTTTCCCCAGGAAAGGGTCGTTCAATGCCTGAACAATCATCACCGGTACGCCGATACGATACAGCATAGGCTTGGTAGAAGCCTTTGCGTAAAAGTCAAAGGCATCGGCATAGCCGTGCAGCGGCGCGGTAAAACGGTTGTCAAAATCCACGAAGTTTTTAATACGGTGATACCCCTCACAGTTCAGCAGTGGATTACCGGGAAACATCCCCTCTTTTATTTTCAGCTTTTCACCCAGCTTGCGCAAAAAGCGTTTCATGTAAAAACGTTTGTAGGGCTTATCCAGCTCTTTCGATGCATCGTACACATCCAGGGGCACCGATCCTACAAATGCGCCCGAAACCTCTTTCGGCAACCGTTCCGGAAACTCAGCCAGCAGTCGCAGGGTCAGGCTTCCGCCCATAGATGAGCCCGAAAGGAAAACCTCATCGTATCCGCCCTTTAAAAGGGCATGCTCCACTACTTTTCGCAGGTCTTCGGAGTCGCCGTGGTGATAAAAACGGGGCAAACGGTTCATCTCTCCGCTGCAGCTGCGGCAGTTCCAGCCCAAACCGTCAAACCCGTTTTCACCAAATAGCTGTAGCAGCGCTGTTACATACGGCCGGTGGGAGTTGCCCTCCAGGCCGTGCGTTACCACCATCAGCTTCCTGTGTCCTTTCCTGTACCAGTCCAGGTCCAGGAAATCGCCGTCTTCCAGCTCAAGCCGTTCCCGTTCATACGGAATCTCCAGCTTCCTGAAAAAGCTGGGATAAATAGATTGTACATGGCCGCCGATCTGGTATAGAGGCGGTTGGGGAGACGGATTCATGGGCCGTGTATTTTGCAAAGTCGTTTTTTCGTAAAGCCGTCCGGAAAGCTTTACTTTCCACCGGCATACGCCAGTACCTTATTCCACACCCGGAAAACATTCCCTGAACAGATTTTCTCAATATCGCCTTCTGAATATCCCCTGTTCAACAACTCCTCCAGCAGGTTCGGATAATCGGAAACATCTTTCAGACCGGTAGGAAGGCTATCGCCCACACCGTCAAAATCAGAGCCTATTCCTACGTGATCTATCCCGGCCAGCTTTACAATATGATCAATGTGGTCTGCCACCCGTTTTACGTCTGAATAGTTCCGGCTGTCTTTGGCCAGCTCTGCGGCCACGGCATCACGAAGCTCTTTTCCCTTCAATCCTTTGCCTTCCAGCTCTTTCCTGATCCGGGCCGAAGCCGCTTCTTTGTATTTCACCACTTCAGCATCAAGAAAAGTAGAGCCGAAGTTCACCATTATCACACCTCCGTTCTCTTTCAGCTTTACCAGCATATCGTCTGACATATTTCTTTCCCAGCCCGGGGTAAAATAACGGGCAGAAGAGTGAGACGCAATCACCGGCACTTTTGTATTGGCGATCACCGCATAGAACGAATCATCCGATATATGCGAAACATCGATCATTATGCCCGCCCGGTTCATGGCTTTGACCACCTCCACTCCAAACGGGCTCAGGCCTTTCCAGGTATGGGTAGTATCGTAGCTTGAATCGCAGATATCGTTATCTTTGGAGTGGGCCAGTGTGACATAGCTGATCCCCTTGCCCCGGTACAGGGCCACATCCTCTACCGAAGTAATGGGCGACCCGTTCTCCATGCCCATAGGAAGGGCTATCTTCCCGGCGGCGGCTATGCGCTGAACATCGGCCGGGGTACGGGCCACTTCAAAATAATTGCCCTTCTCTTTAGCAATATATTCCACCATACGGATCAGCGTATCTGCCAGTAATTTGGCCTCGGTTGCATCCCGGTCGGCCGGGATATAGATAGACATAAACGGCGCGTCCAGTCCGCCTTGCCGCGCCCTGACAAAGTCAAAGTCTCCCTCCCTGCTCTCTACCGGTATGCCGGTATAGGCCTTTTCCAGTCTGAAATTCTTCACCTGTAAACGGTAGGGCAGGTCAACATGGCCGTCAGCAATGATAAATTTATCGGCCAGTGCTTTCGCTTTCACCTTATTGGAAGAAGTATCAGCCGCTTTGGGAGCCACTTTACAGGAAGTGATCAGCACAAGGCCGAGCAGGGTAAAAAAATATTTCATAGTCAATTATATAGGATGGGTTAAAAATCAGATCGGTCGAAGAATCACGGAATCGGTCATGATCGTGTTGCTCGTATTTCCGGCCCTGTCACGAATGTATATCTCAAACTTTACCGTGTCTTTGGCATACGGATAAAACGAATGATACACCTGTATGCCGCTGTAGTGAATGGTTCCCTCAATAGGTCCCGGCTTATCGCCGGAAAGCCGGTGAAAATAGCCCGATTGCGATTCTAAAGGCTCGTAGGGAACGTAATTCCCCTTCACCCTTCTGAATTGCTTAACCAGGAAGTTATGTCCGCCGCCCCGTTCGGCCAGGGAGTCAATTTCCCGTTGCGTATACCCCAGATCACCGTCTCCGTCTTTGAATTTCACCGATATCACCACCGAGTCCTTGTATCCCCCGGTAAGCTCATCCACCCGCAGAATACTCACAATATCGGCAAATTCAATCTCCGGCGTATTGGGAAATTCGGGCACGTTGAAACACCCTCCCAGAAAGGTACCCGAAAACAAGAAGACCGCAATTATTTTAAGAAAACGCATTGTTTAAACTTACTTTTGTAAAAATAATAAAAAACCTTTAACATGAGCATACGCAACCAATTAAAGTCTGCCCTGATCTCCTTACCGCCCGATGCCCGCCCCTTTGAAGAGCTGGCTATGGAAGTATTTCAGTATCAGTATGCTCAAAACCCGGTTTACCGGCAATACGCCGACAGCCTCGGCAAATCGCCCGCCCATGTCAGGCGGATAGAGAAAATCCCCTTCCTCCCGATCGAATTTTTCAAAAGCCACTCCGTAGTAACGGGGTTTACAGAACCGCAGATGATCTTCGAAAGCAGCGGCACTACTTCGTCCCAGACCAGCCGCCATTCCGTTGCCGACCTCACCCTTTACGAGATATTAAGCCGGAAGACCTTCGAGCAGATGTACTCACCACTCTCCGATTACCACATTTTTGCCCTGCTTCCGTCTTATCTCGAACGAAATAACTCTTCGCTCGTGTATATGGTTCAGAACTTTATTTACTATAGCTACAGCCCGTTCAGCGGCTTTTTCCTGGACAATACCGAAGAAATGGTCAAAAAAATGACCGAAGCCGCCGCAGATCAGCGGAAAATACTCCTGATCGGCGTCACTTTCGGACTGCTCGACCTCCTGGAAAATGAACCCCTCGCACAAAAGATCCGTGCGCTCTCTGACCGGCTGATCGTGATGGAAACCGGCGGAATGAAAGGCCGCCGGAAAGAAATGATCCGGGAAGAGCTGCACGCCATCCTCACTGCGGGCTTCGGTGTGGAAACCATTCACTCTGAATACGGCATGACCGAGCTGCTCTCCCAGGGCTATTCAAAAGGAGAAGGTATCTTTCACCTGCCGCCTTCCATGAAAATTTTCCTGCGGGAGATCAATGACCCTTTCACTTACCTGCCGCATTTCGCGATCGGCACAAAGCCTGAAGAAGTAAAACAGCGAACCGGCGGGATCAACGTGATCGACCTGGCCAACATCGACTCGTGCAGCTTTATTGAGACCAAAGACTTAGGGATCTATACGGAAGATTATTCCGGGTTCAGGGTAGTGGGGCGTTTCGACAATTCCGACATTCGGGGGTGTAATCTACTGCTGGCGTAAATCTGTACGATTCTTAGCGAAACATACTTTTCTGACTCTGCCTTGTGTTCTTTGTGAAAACACTTCGTGTTCTCTGTGAAAAAATATATTACACAAAGCGCGCAAAGGAATTTGCACAAAGTACACAGAGATTAACCTGTTTGTCTTATATGCTCTACAATTTTCACGGCATGTTCCCGGGAGTTTTCTATAAACAGCTTCCGGGTATCCATTCCACCACAGATTACCCCTGCTAGGTAGAGACCGGGTACATTGGTCTCCATGGTGTCTTCATTGTAAAACGGCTTGCGCACTTCGTCTTCCGACAGCCGGATACCCAGCTTTTGCAGGAAATCCAGGTTAGGCTGATAGCCGGTCATGGCCAGTACCCATTGGTTTTCCAGCACTTTCTCACCTTCAGGGGTAGAAATGACTACCTCATTTTCCCCGATCTCTTTCAACCGGGAATTAAAATACGCCCGGATCGAGCCTTCGGCTATCCGGTTTTCCAGGTCGGGACGAACCCAGTACTTGACGGTTCTGCCAATTTCCGGCTCCCGTACCACCATGGTCACCTCAGCCCCTTTCCGGAAAGTTTCCAGGGCCACATCCACAGCCGAGTTATTGGCCCCCACCACCAGCACTTTCTGGAAGGCATAATAATGCGGGTCCTTATAATAATGTTTTACCTTGGGCAGGTTTTCTCCGGGTATTCCCAGCAGGTTGGGGATATCATAGAACCCGGTAGCCAGGATCAGCTGATCGGCTGCATAGCTGTCTTTGGTGGTCTTTACCCGGAAACCTCCGCCGGCCTTTCCTACCTCCAGCACCTCTTCAAACAGGTGAATCCGGAGCTCCTGGTTCTGCGCCACCCGCCGGTAATATTCCAGCGCCTCCGAGCGCGTGGGCTTCACAGAATTCGACACAAACGGGATATTGTTCAGCTCCAGCCGTTCTGAGGTACTGAAAAATGTCATTGTTGTGGGATAGTGGTACAATGAATTCACCAGGCACCCTTTTTCCAGGATCAGGTACTCCAGTCCTGCATTTTTGCAGGCAATTCCGCATGCCATCCCGATCGGACCGCCACCAATGATCACTACCATCTTCCTTGTTGTTTAAGCCGGATGACACAGAAAATCAACCCGCGTCATCCGTGCTCCGTTATTCTGCGTCTTTCTCCTCCACGGCCTTTTCTTCAAAAGCTTCCGGAAGATATTCACTTATAATATTGTACCAGTTGATGATCTTTTTTACGTCTGTGGCATATACGCGTTCCCGGTCGTAATCGGGCAGAATAGCCTCAAAAAAATCAAAAAACTGCTTGTTGGTTGCATTCTTACTATCAAAATCTACCTTTTCGCCATGCGCTTTCCGGATAGCCTGGAAAATCTCGCTGAGCGGCTGTGACTCATTGGCATTTTCCGTATACACCGAAATCTCCTTCAGCACCGACACCTTTGCATTGGCATTAACCATTTCACGCTTCCTGGCGGCATCCAGCGACTCTACGATGACCCCAACGCGCCCCGGTTTTACAATCCGGTAAAGACCGGGTTTCCCCGAAATGTTAGCTACCTCCTGTAGTAATTCCATAAATCAGATTTAATTATTTTCGCGATGCAAGTTACTTAAAAAATAAAACTGCCCCCTCATTTTCTCCTCCTGAATTTTGCAAAACATCTCTTCCGGAAGCGTACAAAATACTTTATATTAACCCCTTATACCCTGTTTGAAAAAAATAAATTACCGAATTATGACCAATCTCATGTTTTTGATTATCTTGTGTCATATTTTACGGGCAGTACCACTTTCTAATTTTACGTCTCAAAATTATAACCCTCTGACAGATTATGCAGAACAGTACTCAACAATCTTCAGTTGGTGTCTTGGAGCAGTTCGAATATGACAATAAGATCGTCAAGGCGTTTCTTATCGCTTCCGTAGTTTACGGAGTGATCGGAATGCTCGTCGGACTCACCCTGGCAATCCAGCTTTTCTTACCCGAAGCCAATTTTGAAAACCCGCATACCACATTCGGCAGGCTCAGACCGCTGCATACCAATGCAGTGATTTTTGCATTTGTGGGCAATGCCATGTTTGCCGGGATTTATCATTCCAGTCCCAGGCTGCTCAAGACGGCTATCTTCAGCAAGACCCTCTCCTGGATTCACTTCTGGGGCTGGCAACTGATCATCCTGGCGGCAGCCATTACCCTGCCCCTGGGCCTGAGTACCAGTAAAGAATATGCCGAGCTGGAATGGCCTATCGACATTGCCATTGCCGTGATCTGGGTAATCTTTGCCATTAACTTCTTCGCTACGGTGGCCAGGAGAAGAGAAAGGCACATGTATGTGGCTATCTGGTTCTACATCGGTACCATTGTTACGGTGGCTTTACTGCATATTGTCAACTCACTGGCGCTGCCGGTCACACTGACCAAAAGTTATTCCATGTATGCCGGGGTGCAGGATGCCCTCGTGCAATGGTGGTACGGGCACAATGCAGTGGCTTTCTTCCTGACCACCCCTTACCTGGGCCTCATGTACTACTACCTGCCCAAAGCAGCTAACCGGCCCGTGTTTTCCTATAAGCTATCTATTATTCACTTCTGGTCGCTGATATTTATTTATATCTGGGCCGGGCCTCACCACCTGCTGTATACCTCGCTGCCTGACTGGGCACAGAGCCTCGGAACCGTGTTTTCAGTGATGCTGATCGCGCCATCGTGGGGAGGTATGCTGAACGGCCTTCTTACCCTGAGAGGCGCCTGGGACAAAGTAAGGGAAGACAATGTGCTTAAATTCTTCGTGGTAGCCGTAACCGCTTACGGTATGGCCACTTTTGAAGGACCGATGCTCTCGCTTAAAAATGTCAGTGCCATAGCACACTATACCGACTGGATCATTGCACACGTGCACATCGGGGCCCTGGGCTGGAACGGGTTCATGATCTTTGGTATACTCTACTACCTGGTTCCGAGAATGTGGAAAACCGAGATCTACTCCAAATCACTGGTGAGCTTCCACTTCTGGATTGGTACGCTGGGTATCATTTTCTATGCGCTTCCCCTCTACTGGGCCAGCCTTACCCAAAGCCTGATGTGGAAAGAATTTACGGCAGACGGCTTCCTGGCCTATCCTAACTTCCTGGAAACCGTTACCAAAATTGTACCGCTTTACATGATGCGGGCCGTGGGGGGTACCATGTACCTGACCGGTGTATTCATCATGATTTATAACCTGGTTAAAACCGCTGCTCAGGGCACTTTCGTAAGCACCGAATACTCGCAGGCCCCTGCCCTGCAGAGAAATGTAAATATCATCGGTGGCGGCTGGCATACCCTGCTCGAACGTAAGCCGTTTATCTTTACCGGGCTGGCCATCGTAGCAGTAGCCATCGGGGGTATCGTAGAATTTGTGCCTACCGCCCTGATCAAATCCAATGTTCCGACCATTGCTTCCGTGAAGCCGTATACACCGCTGGAGCTCACCGGCAGAGACATCTATATCCGCGAGGGCTGCGTAGGCTGTCACTCCCAGATGATCCGTCCGTTCCGCGACGAGACCGAACGTTATGGCGAATACTCCAAAGCCGGGGAATTTGTCTACGACCGGCCTTTCCTCTGGGGTTCCAAACGAACCGGTCCCGATCTGCACCGGGTGGGTGGCAAATACCCCGACAGCTGGCACTTCAATCACATGCTCGACCCTACCTCCATGTCGCCGGGCTCCATTATGCCTTCATACCCGTGGCTGATCGATGATAACACAGATTACAGCGACCTTCCGAAGAAAATCAAGGTGATGCGCCAGCTGGGAGTACCGTATGAAGAAGGTTTCGAAAACGAAGCCGTAGCCGATGCAGAAAAACAGGCGGCACAGATCGCAAAAAGCCTGGGAAAAGACAAGATCAAAACGTCTAAAGACAAAGAGATCATAGCGCTTATTGCCTACTTACAAAGATTGGGTACTGACATTAAACAAAAGTAAGCTCATGTTTAAACATTATTTCGAACAAATAGAAGGAATCAGCATTTACCCTGTTTTCTCCCTGCTCGTCTTCTTCTTTTTCTTTGTAGGCCTGGGATTCTACGTTTTTTCCCTTGATAAAAAGAAAAGAGAGCACCTGGAAAATTTGCCTTTGGAAGATTAAAACATTAAAGAACTATGGACAACAAAATAACCTCTATTGAAGATCTTCTCTTGGTGATCCTGGTGATTCTGATGATCGGAATCTCGCTGGTGCTGATTTTTGTGATCCTGCAAACCAATAACGCCACCCGCCGGCTGATTGCCCAGAAAACGGGACAGGAATACGAAGAGTTTGACTTCGGAAAATGGTGGAAGAAAATTAACGGCACCACGGTAAGTGTGACAGACGAAAAGTCGATTATGCTTCACCACGACTATGACGGGATCAAAGAGCTCGATAATCATTTACCCCCCTGGTGGGTGAATATGTTCTACCTGACCATCGTGTTTGCCATTGTGTATATGCTGGTATATCACGTATGGGATAAAGCTCCGCTGCCTGCGGAAGAGTATGAGTTGGCTATGGAAAAAGCCCGGAAAGAAGTAGAAGCATTCCAGCAGCAGCAGGGGAACAGCATTGATGAAAAATCGGTTCAGCTTACCCCCGGCGATGCCGGTGCGTTAGCAAACGGTAAGACCATCTTTGAAAGCAACTGCGCCGCCTGTCATGGTGCTTCAGGTGAAGGTACCGTAGGTCCTAACCTCACAGATGAATACTGGCTTCACGGAGGCTCCATTAACGATGTCTTCAAAACCATCAAGTACGGTGTACCTGAAAAGGGGATGATCTCGTGGCAGTCAACCATCAAACCCAAAGACATGCAGGACGTGGCCAATTACATTCTTTCACTTCAGGGTTCCAAGCCGGCTAACGGCAAAGCTCCCGAAGGAGAGAAACATGTTGCAGAAACGGTTGCAGCAGCTGACTCTGCAGCCGTGCAGTAGAAAAACCAATAAACAATGGCTAGCAATTTAGAATTTATCGACGAGGCCTATAGAGACGCTATAGGCACCGTCGATAAAGACGGTAAAAGGATCTGGGCATTTCCTAAAAAACCGAGCGGGAACTATCACAACAAGAGAGTAATAGCTACAGTAGTTTTTCTCTTGATATTCTTCTCTGTCCCCTTTATTAAAATAGGAGGTGACCCTCTTCTGCAAATCAATATCTTCGAAAGAAGGTTCTACATTTTCGGGCAGCTGTTCCTGCCCCAGGATTCCCTGGTTTTCAGCATCGGTCTGGTAACCTTTTTTGTGTTTATTACGCTCTTTACCGTAGTTTACGGACGGGTATGGTGCGGATGGGCCTGCCCGCAGACCATTTTTATGGAAATGGTCTTCCGGAAAATAGAATACTGGATCGAGGGCGACAGAAAACAACAGCAAAAGCTGGCCCAGGCTCCCTGGAACAGAGAGAAAATCATGAAGCGCTCGGTCAAATACTTCATCTTCATGCTCATCTCGGTGGTTATTGCCCATACGGCCATGGCCTACCTGATCGGCGTGGAAGAAGTAAGAAAGCTGGTTACCCATTCACCGTCAGAGAACCTCTCCGGCTTCATAGGCCTGGTGGCCTTCACCGTCATATTCTTCTTTGTATTTACCCGCCTGCGCGAGCAGGTTTGTATCGCCATCTGTCCTTACGGCCGGCTGCAGGGGGTGCTGGTGGGAAGAAATACCATGAATGTCATTTACGACTGGGTACGGGGAGAGCCGCGCGGACGCATGAAAAAAGGAGAAATTGACACCGGTAAGGGCGACTGCATCGACTGCACGCTTTGTGTTCAGGTTTGTCCCACCAACATTGACATCCGGAACGGTATACAGCTGGAATGTGTTAACTGTACAGCCTGTATTGATGCCTGTGATGACGTAATGGAGAAGATCCATAAGCCCAAAGGATTGATCAAATTCGGGTCAGTGGAAAGTATTGAAACCAATACTCCGTTCAAAATATCTGCCCGTGCCATCGGGTATTCTGTGGTGCTTCTGCTGCTGATAGCCGTAGAAATATTCATCCTGGCAGGCAGAAGCCAGGTAGAAGCCACCATCCTGCGTGTTCCCGGGCAGCTCTACCAGGAAATGCCCGACAACCGGTTGAGTAACCTCTACAATGCGCAGATCCTGAACAAATCAAAAGAAGACATGACCCTGTCTTTTGAGGTGGAAGGATCAGCCGGTAAAATTACCCTGGTAGGAAACAAGCAGTCGGTAACGGTACACTCCGGCCAGAAAGCCGAGGTGGTTTTCTTTATTGAAATGAATAAATCGGCGATCAAAAAACGTAAAACCGAACTGGAAATAAAGATCCGTAACGGAAACGAGGTGGTGGAAACCGTTGAAACTACATTTTTAGGATATACAGATTAAAACAGCTATGAGTTTAAAGCGAACCGGATATCATTCGGAACGGATTACTCGGAACTAAACACTTGGAACTATTATGAATTTCGGACATAAAATAGCAATCGTATACACTCTTTTTGTAGTGTTTATCATTTCCCTGGTTACCTTCTGTGTAAAACAGAAAGATATTTTCCTGGTGAGTAACGATTACTACAAAAAAGAGATGGCCTACCAGGAAGAAATTGATAAATACGCCAATACCGGTCAGCTCAGCCAGCCGGTAAAAATTATCAATGCGGGCGAATTTCTAACCATTCAATTCCCTGAAGAAATGCAGGGAGCATCCGGCGAAATTCATTTCTACCGGCCTTCTGACGCCAACCTCGACTTCCGGGTGCCCGTACGTATCGATCCCTCCAACAGCCAGAAAATTGCCGTTAGCCAGCTGGTAAAGGGCAAATGGGTGGTCAAAATGGAGTGGTCGAAAGAGGGCAAGAACTACCTGAAAGAAGAAAAAATTATTCTTTAAGCGTGATCTATTCAGCCTTTCTACTGGGATTTTTAGGGAGCCTGCATTGCTTCAGCATGTGCGGTCCCCTTTCCCTTTTACTCCCGGCAGACAGGAGCCGCTATCTTATAGGAAGGCTGACCTATAATACCGGCAGAATCACCACCTATGCCCTGCTTGGCTTGCTCACGGGTATTGCAGGAGAGCAGGCCGGGTTCCTGATTCCGCAAAAAATCCTGTTTATCCTGCTCGGAGCCGTCCTGCTGGTTTACCTCCTGCTTCCCGTAAAATGGAAAAACCGCATCAGCGTTATGTCACCCGTTATTCGGATGGCCTCTTTTACGAAACGTTCCCTGGCAAAGCTGAGCAAACGGCACGGGCTGGCCGTTCAGTACGGTTTCGGTCTGGTTAACGGGCTTATTCCCTGCGGGCTTGTTTACGCGGCGCTCAGCGGCGCATTTCTTACTGCCGGAATCACCGACAGCATGCTTTTTATGATCCTTTTCGGGCTGGGTACCCTGCCCATGATGATGAGCTTCGGCGTGATAGGGAAAATCCTGCCCTCGTTTCTGCGGGTGAAGCCTAAGCTTATTTATACGGTTTCCTACCTGATCCTGGCGGTATTTCTCCTGTACAAAGGGGTTAACCTGCCTGTCAGCCACTACGCCAACAGCCACGAAATCACCATTTGCCGGACCCCCTGATCAGTTTCGCATGTTTCTTAGCTTCTCCGGCTCCAGAAGCGATATCTTGCCCGACGAAATATCGATCAGCTTTTCGTCTTTGAAATCCGACAGGGTTCTTATCGCCGTTTCCAGCGAGGTGCCCGCTTTGGAGGCCAGGTCTTCCCGGCTTACTTTCAATGCCTCATCCGGATCTTTAAAGAACAGGAGCAGGGCCTCTGATACCCGTTTCCGTACCGAATTATAGGCCAGCTTGATCAGCTCGCTCTCTATGGTCTGAATATTTTTGGAGATCAGCTGGATAAACTTCAGGGAAACAGAAGGGTTTCTCAGGATCAGGTCGGAAAAAATCTTCCTCGGAATCAGCACCACCTTGCAATCTTCCAGGGCCGACAGGGTTTCGCTGAAGTTGCTCTCCCGGATCAGGTCGGTATACCCGATAAAATCGCCCTCGTTATACAGGTTAATAATCAGCTCCTTCCCGTTTTCATTGGTCTTATACGACTTGGCTTTCCCTGACTGCAGGTAATACAGGTACAGGGGGTAATCGCCTTCCCGGTATATTTCGGTCTTTTTCTTGTAATCGCGTATTTCGCGGTTTTCAATCAGGCTTTTCAGGGCTTTCTCCCCCTCCGCATCCGATACCAGCTGGTCCAGCCCGTTCATGTCTTTCGAATATTCCTTCCTCACCAGCTCTTTCTTCTTCAGGCGGCTGCGGATGGCATTGATCAGCTCCACGTCTTCAAAAGGTTTGGTAATGTAATCGTCTGCACCCATCTCCATGCCCTTACGGAAATCCATACGCTCGGCTTTGGCCGTAAGAAAGATAAACGGTATATCGGCCGTCTTAGGCTCTTTGGAAAGGAAATACAAAACGGTATAACCGTCCATCACGGGCATCATGATGTCACAGACAATCAGGTCGGGCACCTCTACCCGGGCTATGTCGAGCCCGTCTTTTCCGTTAGGAGCCGTTAATACCTCAAAACCGTCGAGCTCCAGTATCTCGCAGATATTTTCCCGGATCTCCTCATTATCTTCAATCAGTAATATTCTCATCATTGTATAAAATTAACTTTGGGGAATGACAACCGTAAACTCGGTTCCCACGTTTTCCGTACTTTCAAAGGCTACGGTACCCTGCAGCAAAGATACGTAATGGCTGACAATACTCAGCCCCAGGCCGGTACCCTGTATCTCTCCTGCGTTGCTCATCCGGTAAAACCGTTCAAAAACCCGCTTGTGCTCTGCCGCAGGTATGCCTATGCCCTCATCTTTCACCTTCACAATAAGCTGATCATTTTCTATGGCCGACATCAGGCGGATGATTTTGCCGTTCCCCGAAAATTTGATAGCATTAGAAAGCAGGTTGATAAGAATATTGGTTAATAATTTCGGATCTGACTTAAAGGTAATGGGCCCGGAGTGCGTACGCAGGATAACCTGGTTCTTTTTCATCAGCGGGATCATCTGGTTGTATACCTCCTCCAGCAAAATATCTACCCGGAAAGTCTCGGCCGCCAGGATCACCTTTCCCTCCTCCAGCCGGTTCAGCGAGAGGAAGTCGTTCAGGATCTCCGTCAGGTTACGAACCGCCGTTTTGATCCGGTGGATGTGCCGGTCGCGTTTCTCAATTTCATTCAGGTTCCCGTATTTCTCTACCAGGGACAGCGACGACAGGATAGTGGCTAACGGCGTACGAAACTCATGCGAAGCGATAGACACGAACCGGCTCTTCATAGAACCCAGTTCCTGTTCCCGCTTCAACGCCTCGTCCAGGTCATTTTTGATGGTTTCGAGGCTTTGAATCGTGTTCCGCAAATCAAGTGTTCTTTCTTCCACTTCTTTTTCCAGTTCGTCTTTATAAGCAATTAGTCGCATTTCGGCTTCCTTCCTTACACTGATATCGATTACAAAAGCAATAACAAAATTACCGTTACTATTGGAATAAGGGCTGAGACTGATCTCCACCGGAAACTCCGATCCGTCTTTACGGAGCCCGTAAAGATCCATCCCCAATCCCATAGACCGGGCGCGGGCCTCCCCATGAAAGCGTTTTCTGTGTCCGGAATGGGCACCCCGGTACCGGCTGGGAATGAGATCCTCAATTCGCTTTCCGGTTAACGTGTGTTCCGGGTAACCGAAAATCTTTTCGGCACTGGGGTTGGCCCTTATGATCTCTCCTTGTTCATCTACAACAAAAATCCCCTCCGTAGTGTATTTAAAAATTCCTTCCGAAAGGTCTGAAAAATCCTTTTGACTCATTCTATCCTATTTGATCATGGAGCCTTAAACTCCACAAAATTATTTGAATCTCCAAAATTATAAAATGATACTTATCATTCCCGGTTACCCGATTTTATTCTGAAAAACCGGAATTCTTTTTTCGAAAAAGACAACAACAACTTATTCATTATAAACGGTTTGCGAAAAAACAAAATAACAACCTGCTCCTGTCTCCCGTAAAAACCAGGCCTTTTTCCCGCAAAATGAACCCCAAAATATGATGAATGTCATGTTTTCACCGGCACCGCATCATTTTATGGTTGCTGAAAAAAGAAGAGGTTTGTACTATAAATTTAACGGGAACAGCATTAAATTCACATAACTTTCATCCATTTAGAAAGATCCTGTATGAATACGATAGCGGAAGAGAAGGTTTTAATCAAATGTTACCATTGTGACAGCATCTGCGAGGAGGAAATAATCACCCATGATGACAAGCCGTTCTGTTGCGTGGGCTGTAAAACCGTATACGAAATTCTGCAGGAAAACGGCTTGTGCACCTATTACGATCTGAATGAAAATGCCGGGGTCAGCCTGAAAGCCGGTCATCTTGCCGGGAAATACGAATTTCTCGCTGATCCGCAGATTGAAAAGCAGCTGCTTGACTTTAAAAGTGAAAACCAGGCGCGGGTCACCTTTTTTATTCCTTCGGTACATTGCAGCTCCTGTGTATGGCTCCTAGAAAATTTCAATAAGATAAAAGCCGGGGTGCTCACCGCGCGGCTGAACTTCATAAAAAAAGAGCTCTTTGTATCGTACGATCCTTCACGGGTTAGCCTGAAAGAAATTGTGGAGCTGCTGGCCACATTGGGGTATGCCCCCCTTTTTAACCTCGAAAGCGCCGATAAGCCGCAGAAATCCAATAAAGAGCAGCACCGGCTCCTGCTTCGTATAGGCGTGACCGGCTTTTGTTTCGGAAACATCATGCTACTGAGCTTCCCGGAATATTTCAAGCTGGATCTTCAGAACGCAATAGATGCCAGCTACCAGAAATTCTTCCTGTACCTGAATTTCCTGCTGGCTCTGCCCGTATTCTTTTTCGGCGCTTCTGATTACCTGAAAGGGGCCTTTATATCCCTCAAAGAAAACTGGAAAGGAACTACCCGCGTGCTCAGCGTAGACATCCCTATTGCCATGGGCATTTCCGCCCTTTTTATCCGGAGTACCTACGAAACCTTTGTCAATCATACATCGGGTTACTGGGACAGCCTCACGGGACTGGTGCTGTTCCTGCTGGTGGGGAAATGGCTGCAGCAGGTGACCTACAGCTACCTGTCTTTTGAGCACGACTACAAATCGTATTTCCCGCTGGCCGTACGGGTAAAAGAACAGGGCTTTAAGAATGTAGCCGAACTGCAACCCTCCGAGGTTATCGAGATTCACCACCAGGAGCTCATTCCTGCCGACTCCCTCCTGCTTTCAGAAGAAGCCCTGATCGACTACAGCTTTGTAACGGGGGAATCTGCCCCGGTAGAAGCCCGGCGCGGCGATCGTATTTTTGCAGGAGGCCGCCAGCTGGGTTCAAAAATTGACCTCCGGGTAGAAAAGCAGGTATCCAGGAGCTACCTGACCGAACTCTGGAACAACGAGACCTTTCGCAAGGATAAGGCATCGCGCACCTCTGATTTTGCCAACCTCTTCAGCCGGTATTTCACCTACGCGGCCATCGGCATTGCGGCCCTGACCGGGCTGTACTGGCATTTCCATAATCCTGATCTCGTTTGGGTGACCGTCACCGCTGTATTGATGGTGGCCTGCCCCTGTGCGCTCACCCTGGCCATGCCCTTTGCCATGAATGCCGCCATGAGCCTGCTGGGCAAAAACCGTTTCTTTGTCAAAAATCAGAATGTTATACAGCTGCTTACCGAAGTAAACGCTATTGCCTTTGATAAAACCGGTACCCTCACCGAAGGGAAATCAGGAAACGTAAAATTCACTGACGGTGAGTTGTCAGAAGAAGACAAAAGGCTGGTAAAAGCAGTGACCTCTTCATCTGTGCACCCGCTCAGCAGGCTGATTGCCTCGCACCTCGGCAAATACGCTTCAGAAGTGGCCGTAAGCCGTTTCAAAGAAATAAAAGGAGAAGGTATTGAGGCCGTGGCCGGTGGCCGGCACATCCGCCTCGGAAACTCTGTTTTCCTCAACATGCCCCATGTTCCGAAAGAATCGGGACAGGTGCTCGTGGAAATCGACGGCGAATACAAAGGCCACTTTTCCGTAAAATCAAAATTCCGGAACGGCTGGGAGGCTGTTTTAAAAAAATTGTCGCGCCGGCACATCCTGGCCCTGATTTCCGGCGACAACAGCCGCGACAGGAAGATGCTGGCTCCTTATTTCCTGGAAAAGAACATGCATTTTGACCTGAAACCCCAGGATAAGCTTAATTTTATAAAAAACAACCAGGAGGCCGGTACAAAGGTCCTGATGATCGGTGACGGTCTGAACGATGCGGGAGCACTCCGCCAGGCGCATGTAGGCGTAGCTTTAAGTGAAGATATCAACGCATTCTCTCCCGCCTGTGATGTTATTCTTGATGCCCGCGAATTTAACCGTATCGACGAATTCATCGGGTTCAGCCGCACAGCCATGAATATAGTGGTAGCCGCCTTTGCGCTGTCGGTGCTGTATAACATTGTGGGCATAAGCCTGGCGGTAAGCGGCCATTTGTCGCCTCTATACGCCGCTGTATTTATGCCGCTCAGCTCCATATCTGTGGTGCTCTTTGCTACCGGCTGTACCTATCTTTTTGCAAAACTTAAAAACCTGATTTGACGATGGGCGTAATTATTTTGCTGGTTATCCTGGCGCTGGTGATTGCCGGCGGATTCCTCGTATCGTTTTTCTGGGCTACCAAAGAAGGGCAGTTCGACGACACCTACACGCCCTCGGTACGCATTCTTTTTGACGACGAACAGCCCTCTCCTCCCGCTGAATAAGCCGCTTTCAGGCCGGCTTACCTACTATAAATTTAGCCAATACCTGCCATTGACAAAATCAATAGTTTTTTGTCTCATATATAATTGCGTCTTAAAACTCGGCACCTTAACTTTGCATAAAATTTAATTATTTTAATATTTGCATAGCAAATTGTAGTCGTTTTTAAACTTTTTATTGTACTTTTTTAATATTTAAAATTATGTTAGGTTTAGGAAAAAAATTCCCCGCATTTAAAAAACAAGCTGTGGTTTCTATTGAAAAAGGTAAAGAATTTTATGAGATCACGTCAGAAGACCACATCAATGCCGGCAAATGGATGGTCATGTTCTGGTGGCCAAAAGATTTCACTTTTGTATGCCCTACCGAGATCGCAGCCTTCAATGCAAAATTCGAAGACTTTGCTGACCGTGATGCCATCCTGTTAGGTGCTTCTACCGACTCTGAGTTTGTTCACCTGGCCTGGAGAAACAACCATGACGACCTGAGAGGTCTTCAGTTCCCGATGATCGCCGATACATCCAAGTCACTGGCTGAAGAGCTGGGTATCCTGGAAGAAAACGAGAAAATAGCTTACCGGGTTACCTACATTGTAGACCCTCAGGGAGAGATCCGTTGGGTGGCGGCCAATGACCTGTCGGTAGGCAGAAACGTAGAAGAAGTTTTGAGAGTGCTTGATGCGCTTCAGACAGACGAGCTTTGTCCTTGTAACTGGAAAAAAGGCGAAGAAACGCTTGCCGTTTAATTATTCATCCATGAAAGGTTTAGTGGCTAAGCCCGCTAAACCTTTTTTATATCCCAACATTCAGAAATTATGTTTGCCACAGCCAGCAATACCAAAAAAAGTCTCTTTGAAAGTGTAAACCTTCCCGAAGAGCTGGAAAGCGCCCTGATTGACCGTCTCAATGCGTCAGACAGCCGTTTCCTGAAAGACCTGAAAATCAACGTCGGCAATGTGCTGAAAAGCCAGAACCTGAGCGAAAAAGAAGCGGCTCTCCTGGCTCTTGCCGTAGCCATCAACGAGAAAAATGCGGCTCTTCGCGAGGCCCTCGAAGAAGTAGCTGTGAAACTGGGAGCTACAGATGCGGAAATCCTGGAAGTAGCCGCCTGCGTTTCCCTGATGAACGCCAATAACGTGTTCTACCGCTTCAAGCATTTCATGCACAAAAACGAGAACTACCAGAATATGCCGGCAGGTATCCGCATGTCGGTTATGATGAACCCGGTACTGGGCAAAGAGTTTTTCGAGCTCCTGAGCCTGGGTGTATCGGCCCTGAACGGCTGCGAGCAATGCGTAACCAGCCACGAGGCATCGGTAAAATCACACGGCGGTACAGAGGCCCGTATTTTTGATACCGTTCGCCTGGTAGCGGTCATCAGAAGCTTAATTGTACTCTTATAATTGTATAGCCGTAAGTAAAAAACCAGCCCTGAGGCTGGTTTTTTTATGCTTTAACAGATCCTTTCTCCAAATCAAAAAGATCCGTAAGAAAATCAATCAGCTCTTCGGCTTCTCCCCGCTTACAGGCGGCCTTCAGCTGAAGTACCGGCATCTTGATGATCTTCTGCATCATGCCGGAAGTAATTTTCTCCATCTTCCTGGCTTCTTCCTCGGTCAGGCCCTTGAGGTGGCGGGCCATTTCTTCCTGGCGAATCTGCTCCAACGCATTTTTCAGCTTGTGTATGGTAGGCGACACCTGCAGTTCTTTTGACCAGGTATCTATATCGTTAACCAGCTCGGCAATGATCTGCTTTACCGCAGGTATGGCCGCCAATCGTTTGTCAATCGACTCATCCGTGATCTGCTGAATTTCATCCAGGCCGTAGAAGACCACTCCGGGCAGCTCAGCCACATCCGGGCTGATGCTGTGGGGGATAGACAAATCAAAGCAGTAAGTAATGCCGTTGCGCTTACTCAGCACATTTTTTGTGATCAGCGGCTGCATCAGCCGGAGCGAAGAAATGATAATGTCAAACTCACCGATCCGGTTGATCAGCTCAAAATACGACATGGCGTCGTAACGATACGTTGCAGCCAGTGTTTCCGCCTTCTCAAAGGTACGGTTACAAAGCGTCACGTTACGGATCTCTTTCTCAAATAGCGTTTTCGCTACATCTTCACCCATTTCTCCAAGGCCCAGCACCAGGACTTTCGGCTGGCTCATGGCCGGCAGGATGCTTTGCATGAGGTCAATGGTAGCATAAGAAGTAGAAGCGGCTCCGTCGTGAAATTCGGTTTCCTGAACCACCCGCTTGTTGGCGTAAAATATAGTGTGCAGCACCCGGTGCAGGAAAGTACCGGCCATGTCCATATCAGCCGCCCATTGGTAAGCCTGCTTGATCTGGTTGATGATCTGCTGGTCACCGGCCACCTGCGAATGCAGCCCTAAAGAAACTTCAAAGAGATAGGTCAGCGCCTCCTCTTCCGAGGTCAGGCACTCAAAGTAGCCGGTAAGCTCATTGGAGTCAATGGCTTTTACCGAAGCCAGCAGGCGGATCAGCGAATTGCTTATATCGGCCTCAGACCGGTAATGAATTTCCGTGCGGTTACAGGTAGAAATAATGAGCGCTTCCTTAATGCCGAATACATCTTTCAGCTTCATATACAGGTCCCTGATCTCACGCTCAGACAGCGTAAGCTTCTCCCTTATTTCAAAGGGGGTACGCTTATACGACAAAGAAAGAGACTGTAACTTTTCTGACATTCCTTAAACTGCTTCCGAAAAACGATTACAAATTTAACCCTTTATCCGGTACAAAAATGAAGTAAAATAAATTTAGAAGAATTCTAAATTCAGAAATCAGGGCAGGGATCATTGTTTGAACCTCCTGATTTTCAAATATATGACGAAGATCATATTTTTCAGGAAATGGTGATGGATTCCGATACGAAAAAGCACAAAACACAGAACGCAGGTGACGCAGATTTATACAGAATAAAGCCTTTCTGATCCGTATAAACCCGCGTCATCCGCATTTCATTTACCCTTCATTCCCCCCTGCTCTCCGCTTCAGGTCATCATTGGCGCTGTTCCTCCGCTGGCTCTTAACATTCTGGTTTCCGAAGTTATAGGTAAATGTCAGGGCCACCCTGCGGGCATTCCAGCGGTTATCCAGCGTCAGGTTCATATTGGAATAATCGATCTTTGCCGCAAAGAAAGACGTCAGGAAAATATCACTGACACTTAGTTTCAGCCTCGCTTTTTTATCCAGGAAAGCTTTCTGAATACCGGCATTCACCGCGTATTGGGGACGGGTCATTTCGATAATTCCGTAGATACCGGGCGAGTTATACCACACGCTCAGCTCACCCGACCAGTTCTGCTTCAGGGTAAAGGTATTGCCCGAGTAAAAATTGTAGGCCACTTTGCCGGCGTTCAGCCGGGCTCCGCTGACATTGCTGTCTTTAAAATGATTGTAATATACGCTGAAGTTATTCTGCATGCTCCACCATTTGACCGGGTTAAACGGCACCGAAAGATTTATGGAGTAATTTCTCATGCCCCGGAGGTTCTCGTTGGTCTGGAAAGTAGACCGGGTGGCATCGTCCTGCTCCAGCACCTGGAAGATCATATCCCGGGTATCGGCATACGCCAGCGACAACGAATAGGTGTTTTTCAGCGTATACGTCACCTCGTAAGAATCCGTAAACTGGGGTTGCAGGAAGGGGTTCCCGATCTCATACGTATACGGATCCAGGAAAAACAGGAAAGGATTCAGCTGTTCGTAATTCGGGCGGTCAATCCGTTTGCTGTACGAGTACCGGATACCGTTATTTTCATTAATGGTCTGGTTCACAAACAAGGTAGGAAACAGGTTGAGGTAATTCCGCCTGTTCCGCTGCTCGGAAGTAAGCGAATGGCCGTCTGAAAACGTGTGCTCTAAGCGCAAACCACCCTGTACGGCCCATTTCTTCCACTGGTAACCGCTATTAATGTAGAGGGCATTCACCATTTCGGTATATTTGAAATGATTGGTTTTGCGGATATCGTTCACCCAGAGTCCCCCTTCAAAATTCTCAAAGGTAAAATCGTTATCGGTAGTAACGTAGCTGCTTTTTGCCCCGAATTCATATTTCATCTTATTCCTGGCCGGAATCACGAAATCCAGCTTGGCCGAGTAAATATCAATATCTGTGGGCTGGTTCATGCGCTGCCGGGTGGTACTATCGGGCGTGTTCAGGCGGCTGTAATAAGCGTTCAGGAAATGCTGGTCTGCCCCGCTTCTGAAGCCGCTGTAGTCGGCATCAAACGACAGCTCTTTTCCTTCGTTATTATACTTATGCCGAAGGTTCAGGTTGGCAGAAAAGTTCTGGTTATCCATCACCCGGTCAGACACCGGCAGCAGGTAGCTCTCTATGGCTTCACCCGCAGTGGTCTCCCGGATGTTCGTCCGGCCGTCACCCTTCATCGATCCCTTCCACAGGTTATAATCGCCCTGAACGCCCAGGGTGGTTTTTTCATTCAGGAAATAATCGGCCCCGGCTCTTGCAGAGTAAAACATTCCGCCCCCTATCCGCTGCGAATACTGGTCAAATTGCGACACCCGGTTTTCGTACGAGCTGACCCTTACAATGCTGTTGTCGTTATAGAAACGGTTTCTTCCCACGTTGCCATTCCCGAAAAGATTCCATTTCTTACTCCGGTGGTTCAGCGAAAGATTGCCGCTGCCCCGGTAAAGATCAGATGAGGAATGGGGTAAAAGGCCCGTACCGCCCGACAAGCTCAGGGTGCCGTTTGTGCCGTAGGCCTTATTCTTTTTCAGGCGGATATTGATGATGCCCGAATTACCGGCCGCATCGTATTTGGAAGAGGGATTGGTGATCACCTCTATCGACTGGATCTGGTCAGACGGCATATTATTGAGGTATTGCGACAAGGCTTCGGAAGACATGTAATTGATCTTCCCGTCAATCATCACCACCACACCTGATTTGTTCCGGATCCGGATCTGGTCGTTCTGCCGGTCCACAATTACACCGGGAACCTTCTCAAGCACTTCCAGTGCCGTATTGCCGCTCCCGCTTATGCTGTTTTCCACATTAACCACCATTTTATCGATCTGCTGTTCAATAAACGGTTTTTTTGCCGTTACCTGCACTGCCGCAAGGGCCTGTACCGACTCCTTCAATACGATTCCCGGGAAGGCTACTGTCATATTCTGCGGATTGATCACGAAGCCCGGGGTCAGGAAATCGCCGTAACCCACGGCCGACACTTTCAGGTAATAGGCATTGTCTTCCACATCCTCAATATCGAATTTCCCCTCCCCGTTGGTCGCCACTGCCTTGTACAGCGTGCTATCGGCCGAACGATAAAGAAAAACATTGGCAAAAAGGGATTCGCCTTTCTCATCACTGACTACACCACTTACACTGCGGGAGTCTCTACCAAAGGTCACCAATGCGCACAGCATGGCCCCGATCAATAATAGCGTTTTCATTGTCTTAAATAGTAATAGCTTTTTCAGCATCAAAATTGAAGTATTATGCAATACAAGGTAGCTTATATTACACAAACGGTTGTGCGCACGGGATAAACGGTCGTATTAGGAAGAAGATGTCAGACAGGGCAGGAAAGTTGCACGTATTCAGGAAATTTTGATGCTCAAAGCTTCCTGTAATTACCGAACGGTACTTTCAGCAGGGGAACAATGTGCTCATTCTCTTCCGGATCCATGCAGGTATCCACGCCGTATACCAGCCGGTCTCGCTCCAGGTAACGGAACGTTCCGAAAAGCCGGTCCCAGACCGAGAATATATTGCCGTAATTTGAGTCGGTATACGGCACCACGTAATGGTGGTGAACGTGGTGCATATCCGGCGTAACAATGAGCCAGCTGAGCGTTTTATCAAGCTTAACGGGCATCCGGATGTTGGCATGATTGAACTGCGAAAGCACCACTGAAAGCGACTGGTACATAAACACCAGCCACATGGGCGCGCCGGCAATGACCACGGCTATAACTGTAAAGATCAGCCGGAAAACACTCTCGCCCGGATGATGCCGGTTAGCGGTGGTGGTATCTACATGCAGGTCGCTGTGATGCACCAGGTGAAACATCCACATCCACTTTACCTGGTGTTCCAGCCAGTGAATAAAATAAGCCCCGATCAGGTCAAGCAGCAGCAGCCCGGTCAGCGCGTAAAGCCACAGGGGCATATCCGGCACCCACGACAGGATGCCGAAATGATGAGCCACCGCCCAGTCGCTCGACTTCACCAGCACAAACGCCAGCACAAAATTTACAATAATTGTGGTGACCGTAAAAAAGATATTCAACCCCGCATGCCTGACCTTCTGATACCGGTACTTAAACAGGGGGATAATGTATTCCGCCATCCAGAACAAACCTATTCCGCCCACCAGGATGATGGAACGGTGCAAAGGAGGGATTGAAGCAAAATAATCTTTCAGCGCTTCCATACTTCATGGGGTCTTATCTCCCAAAAATAAAAACTATTCCCGGTAAAAGATAATTTTACAGGAACAAAAGTTCCGGGCAATGTGTGCAGGGAAACCCGGCAGGAAGCAGGCACCGGCACCGGCGGCTCCTGCTTATGCGCTGTTGTTTTACCGGAATATTCCGTATTTTTACCGCTAACAGATCTATTGTAAACTGTAAACGGGTTCTCATGTGGCTTAAAAAACATTTATTACCGGCTATTTTGCCTTTTTTCCTGGCTTTTACGCACTGTTCAAGCGCTCAGATTACCGGTATCCGGACGGGCGCCGATCAAACCGACAAATACCTCCCCCTCCTGGAAGGAAAAAGAATCGGTGTCCTGGCCAACCCTACCACCATCATCGGCAACAAGCACCTGGTTGACAGCCTGCTGAACCGCGGCGTAAACATTATCAAGGCCTTTGGCCCGGAGCACGGCTTCAGGGGCAATGCCAGTGCCGGCATCAAGGTAGGCGATGAAACCGATGCCGCTACGGGCATAAAAATTGTCTCTCTCTACGGCAAAAAAAGAAAGCCTGCGCCCGAAGACCTGGCCGACATAGACCTGGTGATCTTTGACGTGCAGGATGTGGGCTGCCGCTTTTATACCTACATTAACGTGCTTCGGGATGTCATGGAGGCCTGCGCCGAAAATCACAAGCCCCTGCTTATCCTGGACCGGCCTAACCCGAACGGCTACCTCGTAGACGGCCCCATCCTGGATATGCGGCTGAAATCAGGCATAGGGCAGTTTCCTATTCCTATGGCCCACGGTATGACCATAGGCGAGTTTGCCCGGATGATCAACGGCGAAGGCTGGCTGCCGGATGGCCTCAAAGCCGATATATCGGTCATTCCCGTAGCCAATTACAACCACCGGATGGACTACGTACTCCCTGTAAAGCCCTCACCCAACCTCAATACCCAGCAAAGCATCATGCTTTACCCGGCCTTATGCCTCTTTGAAGGCACCATCATCAGCCAGGGCCGCGGCACCCTGATGCCTTTCAGTGTATTGGGAGCTCCGCTTTTAAAAGGCAAATATGAATTTAGCTTTACACCCAAAAGCATTAAGGGTATGGCTGAAACACCCCTGCACCAGGACCAGGCCTGTTACGGGCTTGACCTGAGAACCTACGATATCTCCAAAATCAGGAAAACCGGCCGTATACCTATTGAATGGATGATCGAAATGTACCAGGCCTACCCCGTTAAAGAAAAGTTTTTTGACCGGAGCCAGAGTAAGCAGATGGGGAATATTGATTTCCTGGCCGGTGTGTACGACTTTCGTAAACAGATCGAGGCCGGCGTACCTGCCGATGAGATCCGCGCCTCCTGGGAGCCGGGCCTGAGCCGGTACAAAGAAATGCGGAAGAAATACCTCCTGTACGAATAAGAAACTTTTCAGGCGGGTGATCCGTTATAAATAAGCAATAACGTTTTTTAAATATGGTTACCGTATCAGACATTGCAAGAGATAAAATCATAGAATTGCGCAGCAAAGAGGGCAAAAACGATGCCCATGGCATTCGTGTAGCCGTAGAAGGCGGAGGGTGTTCCGGCCTGATGTATAACCTGGCCTTTGATGCCGAACAGCAGCCTACCGATCACATTTTTGAAGATAAAGGAGTGAAGATATTTGTTGACAAAAAAAGCCTCCTTTACCTGTTGGGTACCGAGCTTGACTTCAGCGACGGACTGAACGGCAAGGGATTCCATTTTAAAAATCCCAACGCCACCCGTACCTGCGGTTGCGGCGAAAGCTTTTCCGTATAGAACACGGCCGACGCAGATTTAGCGGATACTCCTGCGGTCCTGGTATCGTTGGTGCTGACCCGTTAAGTCTGCGTTATCATTTTCGCAGGATCACAAATTCTACCCGCCGGTTACGGGCCTGACCTTCCGTAGTTTCATTGGAAGCTACCGGCTTGCTCTCCCCGAAACCGGTGCTTTTCACCCGGTCCGGGGAAACCCCCTTCGAAAGAAAATAATCTTTTACGGCATCAGCCCGCTGCTGCGAAAGCCGCATATTTGCCGCGTCCGAACCCACATTATCGGTATGCCCCTGTACCTCAATCGCCATGTTGGGGTTCTTGTTCAGCAGGCCGATCATCCGGTCCAGTTCCAGGAAAGACTCCTTCTCCAGTGTGGCTTTGGCAAACTCGAAGAAAACATTGTACAGCGTAACGGCAGTACCTGCCCGGATAGGCGCCGTATCCAGGTCCTGCCCGGTGATCTCTTTGTACTCTCCCGGTATGGTGAGATCTATGCTTCGCGAAACACCTAATACATTTTCCAGCTCCGGCCGGATCGCATAACGTTTACCGTAAGGCAGCACTATTTTGTACATCCCCGTCTGCGGATCTGAAGTAGCTACGCCCAGCTCTTCGCCATCTTCCAGGTCTTCATAAATAATACGGGCTTCTATAGGCCTCCCGGTAGAGATATCCGTTACTTTCCCGCTGATAATGGCTACTTTTACCGGTGCAACCGGTTCTTCTTTCGACTCACCGGTGACCACCGTGGCCTGCAATGCGGCCTCATCCGGCCCTTTTGACGGGCCTATATCTTCCAGCCTTACCCTGAAAATATCATACAGCCCCATAGAGTTGTGCTTACTGGCAAAGTAGGCATATTCCCCTGACGCCTCCATGGTATAATACATTTCATCTTTCTCCGAATTCACGTTCGGGCCCAGGTTGACCGGTTTGGTCCAGGCAAACCACCCTTTTCCTCTTCTGCGGGCCATCCAGATATCGTATCCGCCCTCTCCGCCTTTCCGGTTAGACACAAAATACAGCATGGAATTGTCGGGCGACAGGTAGGGGCTCCGCTCTGAAAAGTCGGTATTGATATCTTTACCAATGCTCTTGGGTTCGGTCCAGTTTCCCTGCCGGTCCATCATGGTCACATAAATATCATCTTCTTCCCCGTTCTTCTTTTCGCTGAAGGCCATTAATATCACCTTCCCGTTATTGCTCATGCAGGCAGAAAGAAACTTTCCGCGGATCATCCGGCTCAGGCCCGGGATATTCACGGCTTCCGGCGATTGCCACACATTTCCTTTTTTGCGAATGATGGAAACGCCCATTTTGTCTGGATTCAGCACGCCTTTCTCGTATTCGCCCCGAATCAGCGCCGTGCTTCCATCGGCCGACAGGTCGAAAAGATCGTTATACCGGTCCCGGTTGAGCTGGCGCGGCATTTTTTTCGCTACGCCCCAGCGTCCGTCGGTCGTCTTCTCCGTATACCAGATATCGTTCGAGTTGTCCTTCCCTCTCGTATTCGACGGATGTCCCGCCCGTACAAAGTACAGGATTTTTCCATCAGCACTCATCAACGGATGCAATTCATTGTATTCGGAGTTGACGGCCGAACCCAGCGGTTCTGCTTTCTGGGCCAAAGCCGCAAACGGAAGAAGAAGAAGCCAAATGAATCTCATGTACAGGCAGATTAGAATATGCTTATCTATCGAAACGGTAACCGGGTCAAAAAATTACACGATCAGCACGACTTCACGGTATCAATAAAGCATTTTACCTTTTCCGGGTCAGTATCCGGGTAAACGCCGTGGCCCAGGTTGGCAATGTAACGCTCTTTCCCGAAGCTCGCCACCATTTCACGGGTTTGCTTTTCAACATCCGCAAAAGAACTGTACAGCACACAGGGGTCCATATTGCCCTGCAGGGTCTTCTCCGAGATCAGCTCTCTCGACTCGGCAATATCCATATTCCAGTCCAGCCCCACCACATTGCATGAAAGCAGGCCCAGCTCCTTGCGGGCGAAAAAGGCACCTTTTGAAAATAAAGTCACCGGAACATCCGGGAAAGCATCGGCAATTCTCGACAAATACGGAATAGAAAATGCCGAATACTGGGCCGGTGAAAGAATTCCCGCCCAGGAGTCAAACACCTGCACCAGGTCTGCCCCGTGGCTGACCTTCAGCTTCAGGTACCGGATGGTGACATCCGTAATCTTTGCCAGCAGGGCATGAGAAAATTCAGGTTCGCTGTAGAGCATTCGTTTGGCCTTCGAGAAGGTTTTTGAGCCCTGCCCTTCGATCATATAGCAGAAAATAGTAAACGGTGCGCCCGCAAAGCCAATCAGGGGTACGCGGCCGTTCAATGCTTTCTTTACGATATCCATAGACTCAAAAACGTACGAAAGCCGGTCTTCGATATCGGCCGTATTCAGCTGTTCTATATCGGCCCTGCTTTTTATTGTCCGGGGGAAATACGGGCCTTTTGCCTCCACCATCTCATAGGGCAGACCCATGGCCTCGGGCACCACCAGGATATCCGAAAAAATAATGGCGGCATCTACTCCCAGTATATCTACCGGCTGCAGGGTCACTTCCGCTGCCAATTCGGGGGTGGTGGCCAGCCCAATAAAACTACCGGCTTTTGCCCTTACTTCCCGGTACTCCGGCAGTATTCTGCCCGCCTGACGCATCACCCATACCGGTACACGTTCTGTCTTTTCTCCCTTAGCTGCCCGGATGAGCAGATCATTCTTTAAATCCATGCTGCAAAAATACAAAAAGTTTCCATCCGGGGGCCATTCCGCCTGCCCCTTGTCTTATTTGTAAATTTTTGCAGAAATTTTATCACTATTCCCGCAAATTTAAAATTTTAATACTCTATAATTTTGATAGGATAAATAGATTGTACAACTTTGAACAGTGAACGAACAGGATACTTCCTCGTCATTAAACCTTTTAACTGAAAATGAGGAGAAGATTTTCTCAACAATAGTATTGCAATTTTATTCGATGGACTAAAACTTTAAAGGGTAGAAAAACGTCACGGCTGCGATTCGTGGCGTTTTTTTTTTAATTTTAAGCCAAATTTCAAAAAAATGGAGAAAATATATTTGAGCGATTCCGGACCCAAAGTCTCTAAAGCCTTATACTCTTTGTGGCGCTGGGAGGAAATGACCGAATTTGACGAAGCAGAGGCGAGGCGCATTTTTTCCATGTGCCTGGGTTTAGGGATCAATACATTTGAATTTTCGGCTTCCGGTAAAAACGACCGTATCCATAAAGTTTTCTTTGATACCATTGCCGAAAATGATTTTGACCGTAAAGACCTGGTCATCCTGGCCCGGCTCGGTAAAGAAACGACCCCGGACGGTATTGAGATCATCGACCAGTCAAGAAATGCACTCGTACGGCAGCTCGACACCTTCCTGAAAAAATCAGGAAAGGAATACCTTGATATCCTGCTGCTCGACGGCCTGGATTATATTACGGAGATTGAAGCCATTGCCGGCACCCTCGATTACCTGGTACACACCGGGGTGGTGAAGCACATCGGGGTGGCCAATTTCACGTCTTCCCAGTACCGGCTGCTGAAATCGGTGCTCGATATGCCTATCGTAACCAATCACCTTGAGTTTAACCTGCTTAACCCGGAGGCCATTTTCGACGGGCGCCTTGACGAGATCAAGGAGTCGTTCGGGAAACCCCTGGTGTGGGCCCCATTGGCCGGGGGAGATATCCTGGAAGGTACCTCCCTTGACCGGGTAGCCCTGCGCGAAGCCCTGGCCGAAATAGCCGGGGAGCTCGATACCAACGTAGAGCAGGTGGCGGTAGCCTGGCTGCTGAATCTCGGCATGCTGCCCATCATCGGGTCACCCAATGAAGCGAGGATCAAAAACGTGGCAGCGGCCACCAATGTAAGGCTCTCGCATCAGCAATGGTATCGTTTATTCAGCTTAGTGAGCAGATTACGCAAATGACCTCCAGACTTCCTGCGGTAGGCACCAGCATATTTACCCGTATGACAGCCTTGGCCAATTCGGTCAATGCCATTAACCTGGCACAGGGTTTTCCGGGCTTCGAGCCTGACCCACTGCTGGCCGAACGCCTGTCTTACCATGCTTCACACGGCAAAAACCAGTATTCTCCGGCCGCAGGTGTACCCGAGCTGAGAGAGCAGCTGGCTGCTAAATACGGCTACCGCGCGGATACAGAAATTACGGTTACCGCAGGAGCATCCGAGGCCTTGTTTTCGGCCATTGCCAATGTGGTTTCACCCGGCGATGAAGTGATTATCATAGAACCGGCCTATGATTTGTACGTACCGGCCGTACAATTGCAGGGGGGAATCCCCGTTTTTGTAAAAATGAAATACCCCGGCTTCAGCATCGACTGGCAGGAAGTGAGCGACAGCATCACTACGCGCACCCGGCTGATCCTGCTGAATACGCCGCATAATCCTACCGGGAAGGTGTTGACCGCCGCCGATATTTCTGCCCTGGAAGACATCGTATCCCGCCACCCCCAGCTGCTGCTGGTCAGTGATGAGGTGTACGAGCACATCCTGTTTGACGACCGTGAGCATCTTTCCCCGGGCAGCAGCCCGGTGCTTCGTGAACGCACGTTTATCTGTAATTCTTTCGCCAAAACCTATCATATCACCGGCTGGAAGACCGGCTATTGCCTGGCCCCGGAAAACCTGACCCGTGAATTGCGGAAAGTACACCAGTATATCACTTTCTGTACGTTCACCCCGGCCCAGTATGCCCTGGCCGACTACCTGGAAAGCACCACCACCCACCTGGCTCTTTCGGAGTTCTACCGGAAAAAGAAAGACCTCTTTCTCAACGCCCTGGATACTGAAGTTTTCCGTCCGCTGCCATCTGAAGGAACCTTCTTTCAGAACCTGTCTTATGCGCATCTTTCGCAGCAGCCGGATATAGACGCCAGCATCCTGCTGACAGAAAAAGCCGGTGTGGCCTCCATTCCCACTTCGGTGTTTTACGCTGACGGTACCGACCACCGGATTCTCCGTTTCTGCTTTGCCAAAGACGATGAAACACTGGTTGAGGCGGCGCAAAGATTGAACCGTGCCGGCCGGTTTTTATAAGAACGGTATTATTTTTACCCAAAAATTAAATTTATCGTATGACAAATCCCGTATTGATACTGGGTGCCGGCAGGCTCGGCAGGCTGGCCCTCGATATATTCTCCGGCAATGACGTGCTGGTTTACGGCTTTCTTGATGAAAACAAGGCGCTTCATAATACAGAAATCTCGGAGGTGCTGGTTCTCGGCGACATCCAGGATGAAAGCTACCTGGGCATTATCGGCAATAAAACAGAGGCCTTTGTAGCCATTGAACACCGGGCGGCAAAAGAAAAAACCGTTAAGCAGCTCCTGGAGCAAAAGAAAACCATGCCGGTAAACGCCGTGCACAATAAAGCCGTGGTTTCTGAAGATGCTGAAGTAGGTCACGGAATACTGGTTGCTGCAGGGGCAGTGATCAACCCGGGCGCTAAGATCGGTAACCATTCGGTTATCCTCTCCGGAGCGGTGATCGATACGGCAGCCGTGATCGGTGAATACAGCGAGATCGGTACCGGAGCCGTGATCAATTCCGATGCCGAAATCGGCAAAGGGGCCTTCATAGGCAGCGGTGCAGTGATCGTTTCAGGCATCAAAATAGGCAAAAACGCTCGGGTAGGCGCCGGTTCTGTGGTGATTGAAGACGTAAAAGACGGCCAGACGGTATTTGGTAACCCGGCAGCAGAAGTAGGCAAATAAGAGTAAGTGAAAAACTAAAAGAGAAAAGTTAAAAGTTAAGGAACATTCTTCTGTCAGTGCCTGAAATAAGTTGACCGATTTTAAGGGAGGAACAAACTTAAAATTGGTATAACAATGGGAAAGATTTCATCAGGGTTTACGAGAAGTGTTTCAGAGCGTCGTTATCGTCACTTTA
>NZ_JBFOLH020000019.1:0-80831 GCF_040829825.2 Leadbetterella sp. DM7
CGCATATCTTTTCCGTTTCGTTACCCCGATTTTTGGCTCCAACCGTATTATTCGGGGTGATATACAAAGATAATCAAAAGCCCAACAAGTTCTTAATGAACAAGTTGGGCTTTTTCTGAATGGCCCTGGATAGCCGCACAGCTGGTAGCGCTGGCTCTGCTGCTGCAGGTGCTGGCAGATGTACCTTTCTTCTGGGGAATCGCCCTTTGCACTACAGTAGTGGTTTTCTACACCTACATAGGCGGTATGTGGTCAGTTTCCATTACAGATACCGTACAAACCGTAATGATTATCGGGGGAATGCTCGTTCTCACGGTAGTGCTGCTGAAACAGGCCGGTGGCTTTACTACCCTGGCCACGCAGATGCCTGATGATTTCTGGCGAATTACCCCGCAGGAAAACTCGCTGAAAGGCTGGATGATTTACCTGGCTGCGTGGATGACCATAGGCCTGGGGTCTATTCCCCAGCAGGATGTTTTTCAACGGGTGATGTCGGCCCGGTCGGCCCGTGCAGCGGTCATAAGTTCATTTCTTGCCTCGTTTATGTATTTCACCGTAGCCTGCATGCCCCTGATCATTGGCTTATGCGGCTCGTTGCTCTACCCCACCGTTCTCAACGGCGACACCCAGATGGCTATCCCCCTGCTGGTGCTTCGCCACATGGGAACCGGCATGCAGATCCTGACCTTCGGTGCTCTGCTGTCTGCCATACTGAGCACCTGCTCGGGGGCCACGCTTGCACCGGCCACGGTACTTGCTGAAAACCTTATCAAGCCTCTCTTCCGTCGTAAAATAAGCGACAAAGCACTTCTCAGGATCATGCGGTATTCAGTTATCCTGATTGCCCTCATCAGCATGGGGCTGGCCCTGCACAAGAAGCATATATTTGAGCTCGTAGCCGAGTCATCGGCCCTGAGCCTGGTAGCGCTGTTTGTACCGTTAACCGCCGGGCTGTACTGGAAGAAGGCTTCCCTCGTGGGGGCTCTTTTATCAATGATTACGGGCACGGCCGTATGGAGTTACTTCGAGTTTTTCCCGGATGACTATCCTTCCCTGATGTGGGGACTGGCCGCCAGTATAGCCGGGATGATCCTGGGGAGCCTTTTCTCTCCCCGGAATACATCCTTACCATAGTCTCTTCCGTCCCGGCTTATACCGGCTTCCGCATAAAATCAAAAGCCCCTTTCCGCAAATTAATGCCGTATTCAAGCCAGGCTTTCATGCACGCCAGGAAATTGGCCCAGCCGCCCGTCTGACCGGCCAGCCAGCTCACGCCCTCCTCGTTATTGTCTTTTTCACCCTCCACCACTCTGACCAGGGTGGAGCCATCCGGCATGGGGGTAAGAAAGATCTCTACCAGCATGCCGGGCTCACCGCCGGTCCAGTCAAACGAAATATACTCGTTGATGACCATTTTCTTCCCGGTCACCGGGAAAGTCCCCGGAAATTCAGGAAACTCCCAGTAAACGGTGCTCCCTTCTTCCAGCCTCCCACTCGAACGGGCTATAAAGTATTGACTCATCTGCTCCGGGTCGGTTATCCCTTCACAGACTTCCGCCACCGGCTTCCGGATCTGTATCTTCTGTTCTGCTCTCAGCTTTTTCATAACGTACAAAGAAATACCGCTCTTGAATTATTTCTCCAATACATTCTTAAGATTATTGAGGCCCTCTTTAAAATCGCCGCTCATATCGTAGAACAATCCCATGATGTTTGTCGGCCAGGGCGAATTCCCGCTTATTCCCCAGGTAACTTTTGTTTCCGTTGCCGAAACCGGTTCTACTATCATGTAGGAAATGGCCGGGTCTCCAAACCCGAAGTCCAGCTCGGTCTCAATCTCCTCTCCTTCACTGATTTTTAGAATGGTCTGGCTGCCTTTGCCCACTTTCTTACCGTCCCAGGTGTATTTGAACCCTACGGTGCCGTCGGTTCCTTCGTATGTCTTCTTCATTTCCGGATCCATCAGGTTCCATTTCCCGTAATTGTCCTGGTTTTTAACATACTTCACATAATCAAACACCTCCTGCTGAGGCCGGTTGATCACAATGCTCCCTTCTGCCTTAAAGGTTTTGGGCAAAAATGCCGCAATAATCAGCAACACAGCCACTAATCCGAGGAGGCCAAGTAAAATCTTCTTTAATAAGCTCATTTCAAATATGATTTTTTCTGTAACGAATATGATTTATACTACAAATGTAGACAGGAGACCTTCGGTTTAAGCATGCAAAGGCTGACTTTTTTTAGGGGCATTTGAGACAAAATCGTATTTTTGAAAAAAACTGCATCATGACTGTCTCCGTTCTTTATACCCGGAATCACCGCTTACTGAGCCTGGTGGCTATCATTGATGTATTTGAAACCGTTAACCGCTTCCTGGAAGAAGATGCCCTGTCGCCGGTTTTTGAAATACAGCTGGTGGGCCTGCAGCCCCACGTCTCATTGCCCGAAAACCTGGGCAATGTAAAATATGTTTCTCTCCCTGAGGCCTCTTCACCGGGGGGAATAATCGTTATCCCGGCCTTCAAAGATCATGAAATGGAGAGAAATATCCGGGAGAATATTTCTTTTATCCCCTGGGTACTGGAAAACTACAGGAGTGACTGCAAGGTAACCAGCTGCTGCACGGGTTCTTTTCTCTTAGGAGCTACGGGCCTGCTGAACGGCAAGGAGGCCACCACCCACATGGAAGCCTGCGAGGCCTTTGCACAGAGCTTCCCGGATGTACACCTGGTACCGCATGCCATTGTTACCAGCAGCCAGAACGTGTATACCAGCGGCGGGGCTACCAGCACCTTTCACCTGCTGATCCACCTCATCCAGGAAACCTGCGGCCGGGAATATGCCCTCCGGCTGGCCAAGAATTTTGCCATTGATATGGACAGGAGCAACCAGCTTTATTTTGAAACGTTTGTGCCCGGGCTTGCCCGTGAAGATGAGCTGGTGCGGCAGGTACAGCAGGTTATTAATGAGCGTTACCGCGACCTTAAAAATGTGGAAGAGGCCCTGGAAGAAATTCCTTCCAGCCGGCGGAACATCGTCAGAAGGTTTAAAACGGCTACCGGCATGACCCCTATCCGTTACCTGCAGAAGACCAGGATAGAATCGGCCAAGCAGCTCCTGGAAACCACCAACAAAGACATCCTGGAGGTCATGCTGTCATCCGGTTACCAGGATCTGAAAAGTTTCCGCGAGCTCTTCAGGAACTTTACAGGCCTGACGCCCAAAGGCTACCGCGATAAGTACGCCATGGGCCTGCGGGCCTGACCTCGTCCCGGAACACTATTTGTCTTAAATCCCCCCTTAAAATGTCAGTTCATACAGCCCTGCCTTAGCCGGTTTCTGAATTACTTTGCGGTATAAAACTACCGCTTTATGAAATTACATACCTGCATCTGGTACAACCATAACGCCCTGGAGGCCGTAAAGCTTTACGAGGAGGCTTTCAGCGACGTAACCCTGCTGTCAGACAACGGCACGGTGGTTATGTTCAGCATTAAGGGCACATCCATCATGGGACTCAACGGCGGTGACCCGTTCGTTCCTACTCCCGCTTTTTCATATTATGTATCGTGCGCCGGTGAAGAAGAGGCTCAAAAAGCCTGGGATACCCTGACACGGGAGGGAAAGGTGCTTATGCCCCTCGGCCAATACGAATGGAATGAAAAGTTTGGCTGGGTGGCCGATAAATACGGTGTAAACTGGCAAATCTGGACCGGCAGCTTCACTCAGCCGGCCCAAAAAGTAGTACCGGGCCTGATGTATTGCGGACCTGCACAGGGAAAAGCCGAAGAAGCCATCGGGTATTATACAGCACTGTTTGAACATGCTTCACGGGGCATGACGGCTCATTACCCTGCCGAGGCTCCCGGTATCGGCAGCCAGGTGATCCATGCCGAATTTACCCTTGAGGGCGTACTCTTCAAAGCCTTTGACAGTGGTGTTGACCAGCCATTTACCTTCAATGAAGGCATTTCTATCGTGATTCATTGCGATACCCAGGAGCAGATCGATCACTTCTGGAATCATTTTACCCGCGATGGCGGCGCCGAAAGCATGTGCGGCTGGTGCCGGGATAAGTTCGGTGTATGGTGGCAGGTTATTCCTTCCGTTCTTCCTGCCCTGATGGCTGATCCTGAAAAAGGAGCAAGGGTAACGGCAGCTTTTCTCCAAATGAAAAAATTTGATATCCGGGCTTTGCTCGATGCCTGACAGGCACAGAGTCAGCTCCTCAGCCACTCCTTAATAACCTCCGTCATGGTCTCAAACTCAATGAGAAACCCATCATGACCGTAGGTGGAGTCGATCTCTTTGTAGGTAGCACCCGGGATAAACTTGGCCAGTATGCGCTGCTCTTCGGGCGGGAAGAGAATATCCGTGGTGATCCCGATCACCAGGGTGCGTGCCTCCACCCTCCCCAGCGCTTCTTCCAGTGAGCCGCGGCCCCGGCTCACATCGTGCGAATCGAACATCTTGGTGAGTGTCCAATACGAATAGGCGTTGAATCGCCGCACCAGCTTTTCGCCCTGGTAGGTCTGGTAGGTGCTGGCCCTGAAAAAGTCCATCTGGCCCTCGTCGCGGCTTTGCGTACGGTTATACGTATAATAATTGCGGTAAGACAGCAGGGCTATGGCCCGGGCCACCTTCATTCCCTCGCGGCCGGCATCTTCCGTGCTGGTCTCCCAGGTAGGGTCACTTTCTATGGCCATGCGCTGGGTCTCATTGAAGGCTATTCCCCAAGGCGAATGAATGGCATTGGTAGAGAAAAGAATCAGGTGCTCAATTACATCGGGATGCGCCACGGCCCACTCCGATGCCTGCTGACCGCCCAGCGAGCCCCCCAGGAGATAGTTCACCTTTTCAATACCCAGGTCTTTCCGGAGCAGCTCAAAAGCATTCACCACATCGCGGATGGTGATCAGCGGAAACGTATGAAAATACGGCTGGCCCGTGGCCGGGTTAATGCTCAGCGCGTTGGTAGACCCGTAATGCGAGCCGGGTACATTCACACAGATAATAAAATGCTGTGCCGGGTTAAACAAACGCCTCTCCCCGATCAGCCCGTTCCACCAGTCAGAGGGGTTGGCATTCCCTGTAAACGCATGACACACCCATACCACATTTGACCGGTCTTCATTGAGCTCACCGTAAGTGGTGTAAGAAAGCTCAAATTCCTGCAGCCACTCCCCGTTTTCCAGGTGAAAGGGTGTATTGCATTTAAAAACGTGGTTTTTTACCATACCCATACTCTAATTTATCACGCGCAGGACTGCCCTGTGCTACAGTAATCTACTAACCAAAAGGGATTTGAATCGCATTATTGGTTTATAATTCCTGCCGGCTTCAAGCCATACAGGTAGGTATTGGCACCTTTACGGAAGACCGTTTGGTTGCCCGGGTTTCACAGAGCCTATTCTCTCCGCCCATCTTTATAAATCAATAATTCACCGGATGGGAATGTATTGATGCTGCAAAAATAGAATGAAATCGGGAAAGTACAAGGAGTAGCGGGGAGATAAAATTTATCGGGAAGGCAAGCTATGCACGACACAGCTCAGCCTCCTGTATATGCACTTCAGGTTTTTTGACCAGCAGCTTGTTCACCGAAACGTAAGCAGCGATCACCACACCGCCCAGAGCCATGGCTACACCCACCAGCAGCGGCGAGTTATAGGCAAAGCCGTACACAATGGGCAGTCCGCCGAAATACGCCCCGAAGGTATTGCCCAGGTTAAAGCTGGCCTGGCCGCCGGCTGCCGCTATGGTTTCATATCCTTTGGCTGAATTGATCAGCACCATTTGCAGGGGCGAGCCCAGCGTAAACGAGATCATACCGGTGGTAAAGGCCCAGAAATAGGCCATTCCCGGCAGGTCAATCGTAAAATACACCAGGACCAGGCATACCGCCATAGACAGGAAACAGATAATGGAAGCCTTAATAGGCGTAGTGCTGTCGGCCAGCTTTCCGCCCAGCAGGTTTCCGAACACCATGCCCAGCCCTACCAGCACCATAATAAAAGGTACTTCACCGGCCTGCAGGCCGGCCACTTCAGTCATCAGCGGGGCAATATAGCTCATCCAGGCAAAAAGACCGCCCGTACCTATGGAGATCATGGCAATCAGCACCCAGGCCAGCGGCGACCGGAAGTAATCGAGCTGCCGGAACACGTTTCCGTTGAAATGCGACTTCAGCGCAGGCAGCCAGAAATAAAGGGCAGCCATGGTAGCGGCACCACAGAGGCTCACAAAAAGATAGGTAATTCTCCAGGAATACGCATGCCCGATGTAAGTTCCCAGCGGAACCCCCAGCAGGTTGGCCACCGTCATCCCGGTAAACATAACGGCAATAGACTGTGCCTCCTTACCGCGGTCGGCCAGGCGGGTGGCCACCACCGAACCTACCCCGAAAAACGCCCCGTGGGGCAAGCCGGAAAGAAAACGGGTGAGCATCAGCGTATTATACCCGGGCGCTATAGTAAACAGCCCGTTAAATACCAGGAACAGGAACATCAGGAAAAGCAGCACGTTTTTCGGCGGGTATTTTGTGCTGAACAGCACCAGGATAGGTGCACCCACTACCACGCCCAGGGCGTAAATAGCAATCAGGTGGCCTGCCGTGGGAATTTCGATAGAGAGGTCTCTGGCAATATCGGGCAGGATACCCATCATGGTAAACTCGGTCATACCGATTGCAAAAGAACCAAAAGCGAGGGAAATTAAACTCTTCTTCATATACTATTTTCGTATTGCAGAACCTTCTTCTGAAGATTCCGCATACAAAATTAAGGCGGCTGCAAGCCTGAAAGTTCACTGCAAGATTTGAATCTCAAAAACTTATTGGAATGCTGATATTCAGCGTAAGATAAGTGCTATTTCAGTATCCGGTTTATTTTTTGTATACTTGCCCTGAATTAAGTTCCCTCTCTAAATCAGAATGTTCATGAAAGCCCGACTTTTTACCCTGCTACTTCTGCTGAGCACGGTTCACAGCTTTGCTCAACAGCTTCAACCCGGCTTCGATATCCGCGAATTTTCCGAGGTTTTTTCCATGTCTGTCAAATATTTCTACCCGAAAGAATCAGAAATGCTGACCGACCCCGCAGAATTTAAGCTGCGTTACACCTCTGACTCCATGGGGCTCGACAACAAATGGCAGCTGTGGGTGGCCGACGGCAAGGCCGCTTCCATCAGTATCCGGGGCACCAGCGGCCGCCCCGAAAGCTGGCTGGAGAATTTCTACGCCGCCATGGTGCCGGCGCAGGGCTCCCTGAGCTTAGAGCCGGGCTTTACTTTTGATTATACCCTGGCCAATAACCCCGGGGCGGCGGTGCACGTGGGCTGGCTGATTGCCACCGCCTACCTCTCGCGTGACATCCTTCCCAAAATAGACTCCTGCTACCGGCAGGGAATAAAAAACTTTTACATTAACGGACACAGCCAGGGCGGGGCTATCTCGTACCTGATGACAGCCTACCTTTATCACCTGCAGGCCGATGGCAGGCTTCCGGCCGACATCCGCTTCAAAACCTATGCTTCTGCCGCTCCCAAGCCCGGCAACCTCTATTTTGCCTATGACTACAACCTGCTCACCCAGGACGGCTGGGGCTATAACGTGGTCAACCCCCTCGACTGGGTGCCCGAAACGTTCCTTTCGGTTCAGAAAGCCGATGATTTCAATGAAATAAACGTGCTTAATCACCTGCACGGCTCCATCAAAGCCATGCCCGTTCTGAAACGGGCCCTGGCGGGAACCATCTATAAAAAGTTAAAGAGGCCCTCCGCCAGGGCGCAGAAGAGATACCAGAAATATTTCGGAAAAGTTACCTCTAAATTTATCCGGAAATACCTGCCCGATTACCAGCCCGGCACCTACTATAGCAGCAGCAATTATGTGCTTACGGGAAACATCTACGTGCTTGATGTGCCGGCCTCTTACCGCGAGCACTTCAACACCAAAGATGAGCTTATGCTTCATCACAAGCCCGGAGCCTACCATTACCTGATAGAAAATTATAAAAAAACGCGATAGCTCAGTAAGGGGAAGAAGATAATCTCTTCTTCAAAAAATTCGGTTTGCAGAAATCCTAAATCAGCCAATTCAGGAAGTTCATTTTTGTATGTAACACCCGTACCAGGTAGATAGTGCCCTTTTCGGTACGGTAAATCATAACATGTTCCTCCACCTGCAAGGTAAGATAATTCTTTGGCACATCCTTTCTGATATGGCCGGAAAAAGGGTGTTGAAGTATCTGCTCAAGGCCCTGCTCCAACAGTCGGCTATATTTTTTCCATTGCCTTTCTCCAAACTCCCGAAGTGAATAGCTTTGAATATCTACAAGGTCATCATAAGCCTCCTCGGAAATCTCTAAGGTAAAATTATGGTCTGACATCCTCTTTAACCGGTTTTCCCGACATAGCCGCTGCCTTTCCTTTCTCAGAAATCTCTTTCATGAGCCCTGACCTGTATGTTACTGTTTTTCCCGCCCTGATATCTGCTTCTCCTTTAGCCAGAGCCAACTCAATAGAAGAAAGCCTCAACCGTTCATCTTCCTGCATTTGCTTCAGGATAGTCGCCTCGGCAGCAGCAGTAACTGACCTGTAAAATCCCGAATTTACCAGACTCTCCAAATACCTTTGGTAGGGGGCACCAATATCTATTCTAGCCATAATTTAAACTTTACTGTACTGTTACTACATTAAAACTACCTAAATAGTTCACTATTACTACACCCATTCACTCAGCTCCAGCCAGCGCAGCTCCTTTTCTTCCAGCCGGGCCACTACTTCCTCCAGCCGCCCTGAAATGCGGGAGATCTCCTCAAAATCGGTTATCCCGCCCGACAGCTGTTCTGAAAGCCTGCTTTTCTCGGCCTCCAGTGCTGGAATTTCCTTTTCCAGCGCTTCAAATTCCTGCTTCTCCTTAAAGCTCAGCTTCTTTTTGGGCTGCTCCTGCACTGCCGGTTTCGGGATTTCCACCCTGGGTTTTTCTTCCCTTCGCTGCTCTTTCAGCTGTTCTTCGGCCTGGTTCCTGTAATCGGTGTAGTTACCGGGGAAGTCGCGGATATATCCTTCTCCTTCAAATGCGAAGGTATGATCTACCAGGCGGTCCAGGAAATACCGGTCATGCGATACCACCAGCAAGCAGCCCGAATACCCCGTAAGAAACTCTTCCAGCACGTTCAGCGTGGCAATATCCAGGTCATTGGTAGGCTCATCCAGGATCAGGAAATTCGGGTTTTCCACCAGCACTTTCAGCAGCTGGAGCCTCCGCTTTTCTCCTCCCGAAAGCTTGGCGATCGGGCTGTATTGCACAGCCGGCGGAAACAGGAAGAGGGTCAGGAAAGCTGAAACACTGATCTCACGTCCGTCGGCCATTTTAATATAATCGGCAATCTCGCGTACGTTCTCAATCACCTTCTGCCCGGGCTCGTACACCAGGCCATCCTGCTTATAATACCCGATCTTTATGGTTTCGCCCTTAACAATCTTCCCCATATCCGGCTTTACCTCTTCGGTGATCAGGCTCAGCAGGGTTGATTTCCCCATCCCGTTTTTCCCTACGATACCGATCCGGTCGCCGCGCTTAAAGGTATAGCTGAATTCCTTAATAAGAGTATTGCCGTTGTAGCCTTTGCTCACGTGCTGAATTTCCATGATCTTGTTCCCGATCCGCTCGGTTTTCATGCTGAGCTCCAGCTTTTCCTCGTTCCTTTTGCCCGAGGTTCTTTCCTTTAATTCATAAAAGGCGTTTTCCCGGTAGGTAGCCTTGTGGGTACGGGCTTTGGGCTGCCGGCGCATCCATTCCAGCTCTTTTTTGAGCAGGTTCTTATCTTTTTCCAGAACGGTAGCCTCTATTTCCTCCCGTTCTGCCTTTTTTTCCAGGAAGTACGCGTAATTCCCCTGGTATTTATAGATTTTGGAATGATTGAGCTCCATGATGCGGTTACACACCCGGTCAAGAAAATACCGGTCGTGCGTAACCAGGAACAGGGTCATGGTGCTGGCAGAAAGATACCCCTCCAGCCATTCGATGGTATCCAGGTCGAGGTGGTTGGTAGGCTCATCCAGGATCAGGAAATCGGGTTCTTCAATGAGCACCCGCGCCAGGAAGACCCGCTTTTTTTGCCCGCCTGACAGCTCGCCGATCAGCTTGTCGAGGTCGTGTATGCCCAGCTTGCCCAGGATCTGCTTCACCTTGGCCTCGTAATCCCAGCCGTTTACCCGGGTCAGCACCTCGGCATAATGGGTAATGGCGGCGCTGTCGCCCGTTTCGGTCGCTTTTTCGTATTCCCGGATAGCCCGTGTAGTTTCATTTTCCGATGAAAAGAGCACTTCCAGCACGGTATGCGCATCGTTAAAATCAGGATTCTGGTGCAGGTAACCCACCCTGATCTCCTTCCTGACGCTCACCACCCCTTCATCGGCGGGTACCCTGCCGGCCAGCACGTCCATCAGCGATGATTTCCCGCTGCCGTTGCTCCCGATGAGCGCCACTTTTTCGCCCTGCAATATCCCGAAGGTCAGATCCCTGAAAAGCCATCTTTCCCCCAGGTTCCGCCCTAAATTTTCTACTGACAAATAATTCATAGCGTAAAATTACACAGAAATCGATAAGCACAGATACGGCCTGCTGCTGTTTACTTCATCTCCCTGCTGAATATAATGCAATTGAATCAAAAAGTTCTATATTTGCCGGTATAAAACAGCCTCCGGCTATGAGCTGTGAGCCCTGGGAAACAGGCCGCCCGCCAACCGGCGATACATCAGACCCGGAACGCGGCCCGGTGCTCACTCTTCTGAACCCGGTATTTTTGAACACATGAGTCAACGGATTCTACTTTTAGCGGCAGTTGCCTTACTCTTCTCCTGCAGGTCAGGCGGAGACGGCCAGGTGTACTACCAGAAGCCCAGGGGCTTTGCACGCATCGACCTGCCGGAACACCGGTACCGGCCGCTGGAGGGCAATTATCCATATGCCTTTGAATATTCTGAAGCCGCCGAGGTGGTGCCCGACCGCTCACCCGATGCTGAGCCTTACTGGATCCTGGTAAAATACCCGGCACTGAACGCCATGATCCAGTTTACCTACAAACCCCTGAACGGAGATATTCATAAGCTGGATGAGCACGTGATGGATGCTTACCGGCTGGCATCCAAGCACCAGGTCCGGGCCATTTCCCAGAAAGAGGAAATCCTGACCCTGAAAAACGGCCGGAAGGCAGTGGCCATCGAAATTGAAGGGGAAGTACCCAGTCATTTCCAGTTTTATACCACGGATACTTCCAGGCACTACCTGAGAGGGGCCATTTACCTGGATCATGCCACCCTGAACGATTCGCTGAAGCCAATAGTAGACTACCTGAAAACAGACGCTCAACATATTTTAGAAACCTTAACCTGGAAATAAAATGGCAAATTGGATAACCGTTTACACATCAAAAGACAGGATCAGGACCGAACTCATTAAAAATGAATTGATTCTGCAGGGTATTAACGCCGTCATCCTGGACAAAATAGACGGCAGCTACCCTGTTTTGGGCACAGTGAGCATCAATGTGCCCGAGAACCAGTCAGATACCGCAAAAAATTTTATCGAAGCACTTAACCTGGATGAAGAACCTTAAAAACCGTTCCAACCTGACCCAGCGGGTGATTGCCGCACTGATCGGCGCCCCCCTGATTATTTTCCTGATATTTTATCATCCTTTGTCTTTCCTGTTCCTGGTTATTGCGCTTACCGCCTTAACCCAGTATGAGTTTTATACACTCATCATGATGCAGGGAAGCTCACCGCTGAAAACCTTCGGTACCTTCTGCGGTATTCTTATTGTCACCATGACCTACCTGATAGAAACCTATACGCTGATCCAGGAATTCTATTACGTAGTGGTCCCGTTTCTTACGCTGCCCTTTTTCATCAAGCTGTACCGGAAGAAAGACAAGCACCCGTTTGCCAACCTCGGCTATACCTACCTGGGAATTATTTACGTGGCCCTGCCTTTTGCCCTGCTGGTGGAAATGACCTTCTGGCGGGGAAATTTCCTGCCGCTTCTTCCCCTGGGTACCCTGCTGATTCTATGGAGCTTTGATACGGGCGCCTATTTCTCGGGAAAATATTTCGGGCGCAGGAAATTATTTGAGCGGATCTCCCCCAAGAAGACCTGGGAAGGCTTTTTCGGCGGGGCAATAATCGCCCTGCTTACAGCGTTTTTATATTGGAAATACACCGAAAGCCTCCGCATGGGAGAATGGCTGGGCATTGCCGCCATTATTGTCATAGCCGGAACCCTGGGCGACCTGGTGGAGTCCCTGTTTAAAAGAAGTATTGAAATAAAAGATTCGGGAAGTATTATTCCGGGCCACGGAGGTTTTCTGGACAGATTTGACGGACTTTTGTTATCTATGCCATTTATCGTTACTTTTATCAAAATTTTCGAACAGCTGTTTTGAGATCGCTTATAACCACCCTGATTATCCTTCTTGGTTTTATCGCCCTGGCTCCTGATGCGCATGCCCAGGGGGAGCAGAAATTCATTACCTTTTCGGGGTTTGTGATTGACGGCAGTACCGACGAGCCCATGGTGGGTGCCTATGTGATCAACCAGCGGGCCGGGAAAGGAGTACAAACCAATGCCAAAGGCTACTTTATCCTGGATGTGTTTCCGGGTGACTCCCTCGTATTTTCTTTCCTGGGCTTTAAGCCGCAATACCACATCATTCCCCGCAATACCGGCCTGACCTACTCTGCCGTGGTAGAACTGAATATCGAGAACAAGTGGCTCAAAGAAGTAAAAGTATATCCCTTCAGAACAGAAGAAGAGTTCAAAATGGCTTTCCTGAGCATGGATACGCCCAACGAGGACGAACGGAAGATCATTGAACGAAACCTGGGCAGCTCAACCCTGCGCTCTATTGCCATGGCTACACCCATGAACGCCATGAGCAACTACCGGTATGCCCTGGATCAGCAGCTGAATCACCTGCAGAACCAGAAAATGACTACCATGAACCCGCTGATGAATGCGGGCACCTGGGTGAATTTTATCCGGTCGGTGAAAAACGGGAGCCTCATAAAAGGCCTCAGCGAAAGCAGTACGGGCGTTCCTGAAGAACGCGACGTACGAAGTGAGATTTTCAGGGCAGGGAAGAACAACAATTAGTCCTGTTCTTTAAACCAGCCGGAGTACATCACGTAATTATTGGCCGTGCGCATAAATACTTCGGCCAGATCAGCACTTACATCTTTCCGGTATTTTGCCGGGTTACCGGTCCATACCGTCCCGGGCGGTACTATTGTATTCTGGGTTACTATGGCACCCGCCCCGATAATGGCGTTCCGGCCGATCACCGCGCCGTCCATAATAATAGCGCCCATCCCGATCAGCACCTCATCTTCAATGGTACACCCGTGAACAATGGCATTGTGGGCAATGCTCACATAATTCCCGATCAGGGTACGGGTTTTCTGGTAGGTGCAGTGAATCACGGCACCATCCTGGATGTTCACCCGGTTACCCATCACTATGCTGTTCACATCGCCCCGCACCACGGCATTGAACCAAACGGTGCAATCATCCCCCATCACGATATCTCCTGCCAATGTAGCATTGGGAGCAAACCAGCAATTATCGCCGTAAACCGGGCTTTTCCCTAAAACCGGAAGTATCAATGCCATCTTCTGTTTTTTATCTTATCCAACATTATTCCCACAAACCCCAAAACACACCCCCAACCATTAACACCTTAACTTTTCACTTTTAACTATTCACTTTTCACTGTTCACTATTAACTCTTCCCCGCAATATAAAACACAACGGGCAGAAAACTTTCATTTTCTGCCCGTTTTCGTGCGGCTGACCCCTGATTAAAACGTAACCGTATTCACCGTAGCCGACGCCGACGTGGTAGTGGTTGCCTTCAGGGTAGCTCCTGAAGAAGAATAGGTGCCGCCCGTATACATTCCCCAGCCTGAAGAGCCGCCTGCGAAGCTTCCGCCGCTGTATGCGCCTCCGAAATATATCTTATACTGGGTGTTCTTAGCCATAGCGGCATTCGAAAAATGAAAATAATACACCGCATTTTTAGGCTTGAAGGTAACCATCTCCGTACCGCTGGCATTCTCAATATGCAGGAGGGAAGAGGCCGGCAGCTGCGAACCCGACTTAATGTACAGGCCTACCTGGGCAGAAGCAGTTCCCATGGCTTTGGTCATCATTGAATTCGATCCCGCAATAATGACATTACCACCGTTAATCAGGAACGTGCCGTTAAAGTCTACCCCTTCCTCGGGCTGATTGGTCGGACCGCACACAATGGTGGTTCCGCCTGAAATGGTAATGTTCCCGTTACTGTCTATGGCATCGCTGCCGGTTACAATAACAATCCCGCCTTTGATGTACAGGTGGCTGCCGTCGTTCGACTCCGTTCCGCCATTCACCGTGCCTTTGGTGGCATTGATACCGTCATCTGATGAAACAATATTCGAAACGCCGCCTTCAAAGGTGATCAGCGGAGCTTCTACGCCTTCGGTAGATTTGGTAATATTCAGTGTACCGTTAGATATGGTTACAGACGTCTCCGATTTCAGGCCGTCGTCGGTAGCCGAAATATTCAGCTCCCCGTTGGTCATGATGAATGCGCCGTCGCTCTTAAATCCTTTCGCTTCGCTGGTCAGCGCGCTTAAATAGGTAAATTTGGCTCCTGAAGCCGTGATGCTAATATTTCCTCCGTTAACCGTAGAGGTACCGTCTACGGTTATTCCCTTGGCTCCCGCGCCCGTGCTGCTCACCACGAGGGTACCTCCGTTAATGACCAGGTTACCGTCGCAGTTGATACCGGCAGGTGCTGCGATATCGGCATCAGATGTATCGTAAAATGCCGCACCGGTCGTAGACAGCTTAAGCGTGCCCGAGCTGATGGTCAGGTCGCTCCCGGTTTTAATGGCCTTCGAGCCCTTGCCGCTCACGGTAAGGGTCAGCGTCTCTGCCGTGCCTATGGCAGTATACCCCTTGCTTTTCAGGGCATTTCCTTTTTCGCCGGTGGTGGTAATATTCAGTGTACCTCCTTTAACCGCTATATAGGGACTGATGGTTGCATCTGTTCCCGAATAAGACGTTTTAATTCCGTCACCCACACTGTTGATGGTTATCTTACCGCCACTCACCTGTGCATATCCTTCTTCCACTTCAATGCCATCACCCGATGCTGTCAGGGTAAGTGTTCCGCTGTCCATTGAAAAGTAATCGTTGGCATGGATAGCATCTTTTGCAGCAGATTTCACGGTAATGGTGGCCTGGCTGACCGATATGTAATCGTCTGAAACGATCCCGTGCTTGTTGTTACCCGATACCGTCAGTGCACCCGTTCCTGTAAACACCAGCTGTCCTTCGCTGAACAGCGTACCTTTCTGGTCTTCGGAAGAAGAAGCATACGTGGCACCGTCAGTCAATGTACTGGCGGTTCCTGCCGGTAAGGAAACAGCAGCTTTCTTGCCCGACTGGATATTGATGGCCGGTCCGGCAGTATTGGTCAGGTTCAGGTTCTGCAAAGTAAGGTTAAACTTATAATCGCTGTAGATCTTGAAGCTTCCTTTGGTAGCGGTGCCAGACAAAAGGTACACTATTTCTTTGCTGAGGCCGGTGGCAGTGACCACCACATCCGCACCGCTTACGGCAACGCTTACACCCTGGTCGGCGTATCCGTTGCTTACGGTAGCGCCCGTACCCGAATACGCAATCTTAACGGTATCAGAGGCCGCCTGGCCCGTACCTGAAGTAGCCGCAGCTACGGCAACAGTAACCGTACAGCTTTTACCGCCGAAGCTGATATTAAAAATGGCGGTTCCGTCAGACGTCGGGGTTCCTGACAGGGTATAGGCCAATGTGCCTTCTCCATTGGCCAGCTGGCCTTCGGCAAGGGTAGCGGTAAGCCCCTCCACCCCGGTAGAAGTAACCGTGGAAGCCGTATAGGCACCCCCGTTCCCCCCGGTGTAAGCCAGGGTAAATGAACCGGTGTAAGCCACTGATTCCGTGGCTGCCGGAGCCGCCGTCTTCACCTCCAGGGTAGAAATACCGGCAGCAGATGCTTTTACCGGTAAAGACAAGCTGCAGCTCCGACCCCCCACGCTGATCTCAAAAACCGCTGTACCTTCTGTGGCAGGGGTACCGGTAAGGGTAAAAACGGCGCTTCCGGCACCGGTAGCCAGTGTGCCTCCCGCTAAAGTAGCGGTAAGGCCTGTAACCCCGGTTGAAGCAACGGCCTCTCCTGCATCATACGCCGCCCCGTTCCCCCCGGTATAGGGTACCGTTGCCGTTGCCGTAAATGAAGTACCACTGACCGCTTCAGCTGAAAACACAGCCTGCGAACAGTTCAGTTCCGAAATTTCAGCCACGGAAACATCGTTTTCCTCGCAACTGTTTAAAAACAGGGTCATTCCCCCCACTGCACACCATACAGCATTTCTGAGCTTCATACAAGAATTAATTGGTTTCCCTGATATACGCTCAAAACAGCAGGGCCGCTGCCTGTCCACCCGGTTTGAATTCTAAAAAATATCTATAACCAAAAGTTATGGGCTATAATAAAATATCGTTTTATTCTGAGACTAACCTATAGTAGATTTGTAGCTGAAAGTTTATCGAATAAAACATGTATAAAGAAAGCCAGGTAACCGGACTGGCTAAACTGGTCAGATATATTGCTTACCTTGTTGCGCTTGGCGTACTCCTGATTGCAGGTATAGCATACTATATGCACCAGCCCGTACCGGTTACAAGCACAGCTCCTGCCGTACCTCCCGGCAGTGGGGAAGACAGGGCCGTTCCTGCCTCTGTAGCGGAAGACTATGAAATTCCGCCGTTTGCAAACACCCCGGAAGGTCAGCTGGCCGCTTACGGCTACAAGCTCATTACGGAAACATATGCGCTTATCGGTCCGGAAAGCAAACGCCCGGTTACAGGCAATCACCTGGCCTGCAGCAGCTGCCATTTAAACGGAGGCACCAAGCCCTTTGCGGCCCCTTACATCGGGCTGAGCGGCGTATTCCCGATCTACATCGGGCGTGAAAACATGATCGTTTCTCTGGAAGAGCGGGTCAACGGCTGCCTGGAACGAAGCATGAACGGAAAGGCGCTCGACCCTAACGACGAGGTCATGCGGGCCATCATCACCTATATTAAGCACCTTAGTCGTGATGTGCCTGTAGGCGTACGCATAAAAGGCCAGGGATTTGTTGATTTCACACCTCCCGGCCGCGCCGCTGACCTGGCCCGGGGAGCCGGAGTATATGCCCAAAACTGCACTTCCTGCCACGGAGCAGGCGGCCAGGGGCTCAAAGGCGGTGAAGGCAACCGGGAAGGCGGCTACCTCTACCCGCCCCTGTGGGGGCCTGACTCGTACAACGACGGGGCCGGTATGGCCCGTATCCTCACGGCCGCCCGCTTCATCAAAGGAAATATGCCCCTGGGAGTAACACACAACAGCCCGGTTTTAAGCGACACCGATGCCTATGACGTAGCGGCCTACATCAACAGCCAGGCCAGGCCGCAGAAAACCGGTAAAGAAAAAGACTACCCCGATCTCAAAAAGAAGCCCAAAGACTGTCCATACCCCCCTTATGCCGATACTATTCTACAACAACAGCATAAATACGGTCCTTTTAATTTTTAACCATCAAAAAAGTATGAATACCCGAGTTATTTTTCTCGCCGCCGCCCTGTTTCTGGGCGTATGTGCCGAATCAAACGGCCAGCAGGCCCTCAGTAAGAACCGCGAATATACCGGTGCTGAAGCTACCCGGCCGCTTTACAAAGCCATTTACCAGATGGACCAGGCATCGCCCGACATCATCCGGAAAACCATCCGGAACATCAATAACCTGCTGAAAGATCCGCGCCTGGCCGGGAAAGTGCAGGTAGAGCTGGTGGCCTTTTCCGGCGGTACCGAAGCTTACCGCAAAGGCAGTGAATTTGAAGAAGGCATAAAGGGGCTCGCAGAGCAGGGTGTGATTGTGGCCCAATGCCTTAACACCCTGAGAGAGCGAAAAATTGACAAAAGCGAGCTTTACGATTTTCTTGCCTATGTACCTACCGGGAACGGCGAGCTGGTTATCCGCGCAGCCGAAGGCTGGACAATCGTTAAACCCTGATATAATCGTGAAAAGCCACTATTTGGTTGACGTGGGGCTGTATCTGTATTTACATACAGTGCCCCACGGCCTTCTGAATCGTCGGCCCGGTCTTAGAAGTGGCGTCCGCCTTTCTCGCGCTTACCAATCAGGATAGCGCCGGAAATGGCCACCAGGAACAGCACGGATACCAGCTCAAAAGGCAACATATAATGGGTATACAGCAAGCTGCCCAGTCTTTCGATCATACCGGTCTGGTTACTGAATCCAACAGGATTTACGGGCTCAATATAGGCCTTTCTGAAAACCACCACCAGCATCAGCACCAGGAGCAGGCCCGAAACCGTGGCCGCTATGACCATAGAAGTATTGTTCAGCTCATTGCTCTCCTGCCGCAGGTTCAGAAACATGATCACAAACAGGAAAAGCACCATAATGGCGCCGGCATAGACAATGATGTTCACTACCGCCAGAAACTGGGCATTCAGAAGCACATAAATACCCGAAAGGGCAAAGAACGTAATGATCACGGCGATCACACTATGCATAGGCTTCCGGGAAAGAATGGTGCCCAGGGCGCCGCTTATAGCGAGGGCTGAAAAGAAATAAAACACCCACTCTACCATTGCTATATTTTTAAATATCTCCATTATTGCACATTTTGTTTTTCCCAGAGTTTCGCCATGTCTTCTTTTGTCCAGGCATCCCGGTTATACCGGTTGTTCATGTCTTCCACCAGCTGGTCTTTTCCGTAAATCACATCGTGGCGGTCGGTAAATACGGGCACAAATTTATCGTGCCGCAGGTATATGGCCTGTTTGGGGCAGGCTTCTTCACACAAGCCGCAGAAAATGCAGCGAAGCATATTGATCTCGTATGACGCCGCATATTTTTCTTCCCGGTAGAGATGCTCCTCTCCTTTTACCCGTTCGGCCGCCACCATCGAAATGGCTTCGGCAGGGCATGCCAGTGCGCATAAGCCGCAGGCCGTACAACGTTCCCGGCCCTGATCATCGCGTTTCAGGATATGGTGCCCCCTGAAAACCGGCCCCAGGTATCTTTTCTGCTCCGGGTAACGGATAGTAGGCTTGGGCATAAAGAAATGCTTCAGCGTAATGGCCATACCCTTGAATACGCCCGGCAGGTAAGTTTTCTCAACTACACTCAGGTCGGATTTATCGGTCTTTTTTGATCTGTCTGTCAGCTGCATACCCCTTAATTAAAACGTTTTTCGTACATAGTTCTACCTGTAAAGTACAGCAGGAGGAATCCTCCCATTCCCAGCCAGGCTACCAGCAGCGGCTTCCCGGATAACGTGGCCACAGCCATCACCACCAGGTTGACCATAGCCAGCGGTACCATCCATTGCCATCCCAGCTTCATCAGCTGCTCGTATTTGAAACGCGGCAGGGTCCACCGGATCCACATAAATGTAAAGATAAACAGGAATATCTTGATAAAGAATACGGCCGTTCCCAAAAGGGTGGCCAGGTTATGGCCGGCGGTATCTCCCAGCTTCCCGGTCAGGAATTCCCGCACAAAATCCATTCCCGGGTAATTATAGGCGCCGAAATACAGGCTGGCCATGATCGCCGATGAAACAAACATGTTCACGTATTCGGCAAACATATAAAGACCCATTTTCATGGAGCCAAACTCCGTCATATACCCCACCACCAGCTCTGCCTCCGTTTCCGGCAGGTCAAACGGTGTACGGTTACATTCGGCCAGCGCACAGGTAAAAAACAGGATAAATCCTACCGGCTGGTAGAAAATATTCCAGTTGAATCCGTGCTGCTGAGTGGCAATTTCCCGCATGGAAAGCGAGCCTGTCACCAGGATAACCGCCAGCAGGCAGAGCCCCAGGGCAATTTCGTACGATATGGCCTGCGATGCCGCACGGATAGCGCCATACAGGGAGTATTTGTTGTTGGAAGCCCAGCCACCGATCAGCATACCGTATACGCCCATGGCTACCACTCCAAACACCCACAAAATACCGATGTTCACATCCATCCCCTGGATAGGCACCAGGTGTTGTCCTATCTTGAGCGTCTCACCAAACGGAATCACCGCACTGCTCATCAGGGCCATAAACATGGCTATACCGGGCCCGATGATAAACAGCCATTTATCGGCCATCACCGGCACAAAATCTTCTTTAAAAAAGAGTTTTCCGGCGTCGGCCAGGGGTTGCAGGATCCCGTGCGGGCCTGCGCGGTCGGGTCCTACCCGGTCTTGGATATACGCCGCTATCACCCGTTCAAAATAGGTTTCGTAGGCGGCTATTCCTAAGCTTAGTGCAAAAATCACTAAGATGATGATTCCCTTTATCAATAAAACTGACTCCATTCGCTATCTATTTTTTAGAAAAATAAGCTTCGTTTTTTTCCATGAGTGCCTTATAATCCTCTGACTGCTTAATTTCCTTCAAATTCTTATCATAAGGTCTTGTATCGTCTATCTGCTTGTAGTTACGTGCCGCATGCTCCAGGCCGTATTCCGTTTTCCGGATCGCATTTTTCGGATATTTATTGGCCGAAATCACGGATGCCCTGGAGATTTTTGTCGGTCCTTCAATCACCCAGTCAGACGTTTCTTTCTTATCGTACCGGCAGGTATTGCAGATAAAATCTTCTACTTCTCCCCACTGGTTTTTCCGTGCCGTAACCCTAATCACCTCGTTCCCTTTGTACCAGAGATTGACCTTACCGCAGCATTTTTCACAGTCGCGGTGGGCATCTACCGGTTTGGAGAACCATACCCGGCTCTTGAAACGGTAGGTTTTGTCGGTCAGGGCTCCCACAGGACAAACATCGATCACGTTTCCTGAAAAATCATTGTCTATAGCCTTACGGATATACGTGCTGATCTCTGCGTGATCGCCCCGGTACATAACGCCGTGCACCCGCTGATCGGTGATCTGGTTAGCAGTATATACGCAACGGTAGCACAGAATACACCGGTTCATGTGCAGCTGGATCTTATCGCCGATATCTTCGCGGTCAAACGTACGCCGCTCTTCTTCGTACCGGGTTGTGGCCAGTCCGTGCTCGTATGAAAAATCCTGCAGGTAACACTCTCCGGCCTGGTCGCAAACCGGGCAGTCAAGCGGGTGATTGATCAGCAGGAATTCCACGATGCCTTTGCGGGCATCCACCACTTCAGGATTGGTGTAATTTTCCACCACCATGCCGTCCTGAACTCCCGTGATACACGAAGCCACCAGCTTGGGCATAGGCCGCGGATCTTTTTCCGAGCCCTGGGTGACTTTCACCAGGCAGGCCCTGCACTTTCCTCCGGAACCTTTCAGGGGCTTGTAATAACACATAGCCGGCGGAGCCACATCCGGTCCTATCTGCCGGGCAGCTTCCAGGATGGTCGTACCGGCAGGCACGTGTATTTCCCGGCCATCTATGGTTACTTTTATTAACTGAGGAGCATCCATATCTCTTACTATCTTTTAAACTAAAACATTTTCCGGCATATATACCGCACCTTTTTTAGCGGCTTCTGCCGGGTAACGTATGTGCCATTCAAACTCGTCCCTGAAATGACGGATGGCACTGGCCACCGGCCATGCGGCGGCATCGCCCAGCGGACAAATCGTATTTCCTTCTATTCTTTTCGCCACATCCACCAGCAGGTCGATATCGCGTTCATTGCCTTCTCCGTGCTCGATCCGGTGCAGCACCTTCTCCATCCAGCCGGTTCCTTCGCGGCAGGGCGAGCACTGTCCGCACGATTCATGCCGGTAAAACCGGGTAAAATTCCAGGTATTCCTGACAATGCAGGTGGTTTCATCCATTACAATAAAACCGCCTGATCCCAGCATGGTGCCTGTGGCAAAACCACCGTCCGACAGTGATTCATAGGTCATCAGCCGGTTTTCCCCGTTAGCTGTCTTCGTGATCAGGTTAGCCGGAAGAATCGGCACAGAAGAGCCTCCCGCCACTACCGCTTTCAGGTAATGGCCGTCGCGTATTCCGCCCAGGTATTCATCAGAATAAATAAATTCTTCTACCGGAACCCCCAGGGTAATCTCGTAAACCCCCGGATTTTTGATATGCCCGGAAGCCGAGATCAGCTTGGTACCCGTGCTGCGGCCTATGCCGATGGCCGCATAGGCGTCACCACCGTTATTGATGATCCACGGGGTATTGGAGATCGACTCCACGTTATTCACTACCGTAGGGCTTTCGTAAAGTCCTTTTACGGCAGGGAAAGGCGGCTTGTTTCTCGGGTTACCTCTTTTGCCTTCCAGTGATTCAAGCAGGGCCGTTTCTTCACCGCAGATGTAGGCTCCGCCACCGGGCTGTACCACCAGCTCCAGGTCATAGCCGGTACCCAGTATATTTTTCCCCAGGAAACCGGCCGCTTTGGCTTCGGCAATGGCTTTTTCCAGGATACGGATCACATACATGAGCTCACCGCGCACATAAATAAACGACTTGTTGGCGCCCAGGGCATAGCTGGATACGATCATCCCTTCAATCAGGAGGTGGGGGATGGTCTTCATCATGAAATGGTCTTTAAAGGTACCGGGCTCCGACTCGTCGCCGTTGCACACCAGGTATCTCGGCACGCCTTCCGGCTTGGCCAGGAAGCTCCATTTCATCCCCATCGGGAATCCGGCCCCGCCACGTCCCCGTACACCTGACTTCTTCACCTCTTCCACCACTTCTTCAGGGGTCATCTTCTTCAGGGCCTTCTCCACGGCCGTGTATCCACCGTATTTCCTGTAAACCTCGAAAGTCTCAATTCCGGGCTTATCAATGTGTTCGGTTAATATCTTTAATGCCATAATTACTTACTCAATTCGTCAATGATTTGGTCAATTTTTGCATTATCCAGATGCATATAGAATTTCTCCCTGATCTGGAAACAGGGGCCCCAGCCGCAGGCCGCCAGGCATTCCACTTCTTTCAGTGTGAATAATCCGTCAGCGGTGGTCTGGTTGGAAGAAACTCCCAGCTTCTCTTTCATATACGCATAGACCTCTTCACCGCCCATAGCGCAACAAGGGCCGGTCCGGCAATATTCAATGACATGCTTACCTACCGGCTCCAGGTGGAACATGGTGTAAAAAGTAGCCACTTCATATACTTCCACGGGTTCAATCCCGAGTTTTTCAGCAATATAATCCATCACCTCTGCGCTCACCCATCCGTGTTGCTCCTGCGCCAGGTGCAGCAATGGCAATAAGGCCGACTTTTGCCTGCCTTCCGGGTAACGAGCGATGATTTCTTCCGCCCGGGCCAATCTTTCTTCTGTAAATGCAATCATCTCTCTCTTTTGTTAAGCATCAAGTTCACCGGCAATAACGTTCAGGCTGCTCATGATCGGAACAGCATCGGATACCGTACCGCCTTTGATCAGCTCACCGAAAGCCTGGTAATAGATAAAGCAGGGCCTGCGGAAATGCAGCCGGTAAGGAGTCCTCCCGCCGTCACTGATCAGGTAGAAGCCCAGCTCACCGTTTCCGCCTTCCACCGCATGGTATACCTCTCCTACCGGGGCATCTATTTCGCCCATCACAATCTTAAAGTGGTAGATCAGGGCTTCCATATTACGATATACCGAATGCTTGGGCGGCAGGTAATAATGGTTCTCGTTGGCATAGTAGGGTCCTTCCGGGAGGTTTTCAATAGCCTGCCGTACAATTTTGATACTTTCCCAAACCTCGGCGTTCCGCACCTTATACCGGTCATAGGTATCGCCGTTATGCCCTACCGGAATATCAAATTCAAAATCTTCGTACGAAGAATAGGGCTCCATGACCCGTACATCATAATCAATGCCCGCAGCTCTCAGGTTGGGGCCGGTAAAGCCGTAGCTCATGGCCATTTCCTGGCTTACAGCACCTACTCCTATGGTCCGGTCGCGGAAAATCCGGTTCCTGTCGAACAGCTCTTCAAATTCAGCAAATACTTTCGGCAGGGAGTTGTACACCAGGTCTTTTATCTTTTTGATGGCAGTAGGCGAAAGGTCGCGCTCCATCCCGCCAATACGCCCCATGTTGGTGGTCAGGCGGGCACCGCACATCTCTTCGTAGATCTCGTAAATTTTTTCCCGCTCCTGCATCACATACAGGAAGCCCGAGAAGGCCCCCGTATCAACGCCCATGATAGATGAGCAGATGAGGTGATCGGCAATCCGGGCCAGCTCCATCATGATCACCCGGATATACTGGGCCCGCTTGGGCACTGTAATTTCCAGCAGCTTTTCTACGGTCATGTGCCATCCCATATTGTTGATGGGCGACGAACAGTAGTTCATGCGGTCGGTCAGCGTGGTGATCTGGTAAAAGGGCCGCCTTTCGGCTATCTTCTCAAATGCCCGGTGAATATACCCCACCGTCATATCACTGGAAACGATCCTCTCACCGTCCATGGTCAGGATATTCTGGAAAATCCCGTGGGTGGCCGGATGCGTAGGCCCGAGATTCAGCGTGGTGTAGTTATTCTCTTCCTGAAGAGGGACATTCAGTGCCAGAGCCTCTTCCTGTGTTCTGGCTACCAGGGTATTTTTTTCTGTCATCTTCCAAATAAGTCGTCAATTTTGTCTCTCCGGGTCGGGTCTTCCAAAGCATATTCTTTCCGCATAGGATGATAATCCATATCTTCCATATTCAGGATACGCTTCAGGTTAGGATGCCCGGAAAAGAGGATCCCGAAGAAATCAAATGTTTCCCGTTCCATCCAGTTGGCTGCATTAAACAAAGGCGTCAGGGAAGGAACCACCGGGTTTTCTTTCGGAAGAAAAACCTTTATCCGTACCCGGATCCGGTTTTCCCAGCTGTGCATCATGTATACCGAGCAAAGCTCGGCGCCTTCGTTATCCGGAAAATGTATACCGGTAATATCTGTAAGAAAATTAAATTTCAGCACGGGGTGCTCCTTTAAAAAGGCAACCACTTCCGTTAGGTCACCGGGAGCGATGGAAAAGGTAAGAATGCCCGAATTCTCTCCGAACTGGCGCACTTTCTCTCCGAAATGCCCCCCGATCTCCTCTACCAGGCGTTGATTATCTATCATTTTTCTCCAGAATATTATACGATTCCAACAAGGCCCTGTATTCTTCGCTTTCTCTTCTTCTCAGCGATTCGCCTTTGGCCAGCTCCTGCACCTGCATGAGGCCATCCAGGATTTGCTCGGGCCGGGGCGGGCAGCCCGGCACATATACGTCTACCGGGATAACCCGGTCAATTCCCTGCAATACGGAATAGGTATCGAAAATTCCACCCGATGAAGCACAGGCACCCACGGCCACCACCCAACGGGGTTCGGCCATCTGCAGGTATACCTGCTTCACCACCGGCGCCATTTTTTTGGCAATGGTGCCCATCACCAGCAGCACGTCTGACTGTCGGGGGGAGAAGCTGGGCCTTTCGGCACCAAACCGCGAAATATCGTAGTGCGACCCCATGGTAGCCATGAATTCTATGCCGCAGCAGGACGTGGCAAACGGAAGCGGCCACAGAGAATTACTCCTGGCTATCCCGATCAACTTATCCAAAGAAGTGGCAAAAAAACCCGGCCCTTCATATCCCGGAGGCGCATCTGTCATTTTTACACTTGTCATAATTACTCTTTTTCCCAGTCAAGAACTCCTTTCCTGATCACATAGTAAAAGCCGGCCATCAGGAACGCCACAAACAGCAGCATTTCATAAAAACCGAGCCATCCCAGGCCCTTAAAATTCACCGCCCAGGGATACATGAATATTACCTCCACATCAAACAATACAAACAGAATGGCGGTCAGAAAATAACGCACATTCAGCGGCATACGCGCATCACCCACACTTTCCACACCGCACTCAAACGGCATCTCTTTCTTCCTGCTGCGTAGCCGGGGGCCCAGTACATGGGTGGCAATCAGCGTCATCACCACAAAGCCCAGCGCCAGGGCCAATTGTATAAAAAGAGGTAAATAATCCTGCGGAACACTAACTGACATTGAATGATATTTTAACAAACAAAAATACTACCCCGGGAACATAAAAAAAACAGATCAGCGGGGAGAATGCCCCCTGAAATGCAGTTTGAAATTATTCTAAATAATCGTTCAGACTCTGCCAGATGAGGTCTTTCAGCTCGCTAATGCCCTCCATGGTCTTCGCTGAGATAAATACACAGGGAATTCCCGGCGGCAGTGTTGCCCGGATCTCCTCCCGGTCTGATTCCGTGATCAGGTCGCACTTCGTAATGGCCAGCAACCGGTTCTTATCCAGCAGCTCCGGGTTATATTTTTCAAGCTCACTGAGCAGGGTGGTATATTCCCCGGCCGGTGTCTCACCGCTTCCGTCTACCAGGAACAGCAGGTTGCTGTTTCGCTCAATGTGCCGTAAAAACCGGAGCCCCAGCCCCTTGCCTTCCGAAGCCCCTTCAATAATGCCCGGGATATCGGCCATCACAAACGACTGGAAGTCATGATACTGCACTACCCCCAGGTTAGGCACCAGGGTGGTAAACGGGTAATCACCGATCTCCGGGCGTGCGGCCGACACCACCGAAAGCAGGGTAGATTTCCCGGCATTCGGGAAGCCCACCAGCCCCACATCAGCCAACAGCTTCAGCTCCAGGATGACCCAGATCTCCTGGCCCGGGATTCCGGGTTGCGAGTAATCCGGAGCCTGGTTGGTGCTGGTCTTGAAGTGGTAATTGCCCAGTCCGCCCATCCCGCCGGGCAGCAGAATCACCTCCTGACCGTCTTCCAGGATCTCCGCCAGCTTCTCATTCGTTTCTGCATTCCGGGCCACGGTTCCCAAAGGCACGTCCAGCACCACATCTTTGCCCTGCTTGCCCGTACTGCGGCTTTTGCCACCGCCTTCACCGTGATCGGCCTTGATATGCTTCTGGTATTTCAGGTGAATGAGGGTCCAGTACTGCTTGTTACCCCGTAGTATGATATGGCCGCCCCGGCCGCCGTCGCCACCGTCGGGGCCACCCTTATCTACAAATTTTTCACGCCGGAAATGCGCAAAGCCCCGGCCACCGTTACCTGATTTCAGGTTTATTTTTACGTAATCAATAAAGTTCGATGTCATATATCTAGAACCTAAGCAGGCCCCTGTTTAGTTTCTTTTAAAACAAAAAACTCCTCATAACAAGGAGTTTTCAGTACCCACCATCGTGCGGGTGCTCAGTATTTTTCGTCTATCGCGCCGGAGATCTTATCAAAAATATCTTCAATCCTGCCCACACCGTTAATGGTGGTCACTTTTCCCTGCTCTTTGTAGTAAGGCAGCACATGGATGGTCTTGTCAAAATATTCGTCAATCCGTTTCAGCAGCTTAACGGCATCGTCATCTGCCCGGCCGCTCACCTTCTGGCGCTCGGCGATCCGGTGTTTGATCACTTCCTGGTCTACGTCGAGCTGCAAAACGAGGTCAATTCCGCAACCTTTGGTTTCCAGGAAAGCATCAAGCGCTTCGGCCTGTGGTACGGTACGCGGAAAACCGTCAAAGATAAATCCTTTGGCTTCGGGATTTTTCTTCACTTCTTCTTCCAGCATATCAATGGTGATCGAGTCAGGCACCAACCGGCCGTCGGCCAGCATTTCCTTCACTTTCCTGCCCAGCTCTGTTTCATTAGAGATGTGGGCTCTGAACATATCTCCTGTAGAGAGGTGTACCAGTTTATATTTATTAATGATCTTCTCTGACTGGGTTCCTTTTCCCGCACCCGGAGGGCCAAAAATTACAAGATTAAACATCTATTTCAGTTTACAATATGGTATCGGGCCGCAAGATAAGCATTAAGCGCAATAAAAAAAGCCTGAGTTTCAGGCTTTTTTTATTTTAATCTCTTCCGTTCCCCGTTGAGTCTTTCGGCGTCTCCGGGATCACATAATTCGGATCCAGCATTTTGCTGAAGCGGTGGAACATCGCCTGTGCATCCGCATCATCAGGCTTGATCTTCAGCAGCTCTTCGATCTTGGCCTTGGCAGCTTCCACATTCTGGTTCGACAGGTCTCTACCGGCCAGGGTTTTCAGCGCATATACCACATAGGTCTGGTTAGCCGGGTTCTTCTTACCGTCTTCACCAATCAGCTGCAGGTATTTCTCGAAATCAGCTGCTCCCAGGTACAAATGATTTTTAGTGGTGTCACCGGCATCGCGGTAGGTTTTAGCCAGGGCTGCCAGGGCGTAACCTGCCGGCCATCCGTCTTTATATTCTACCAGGGCTTTCTCCAGGTATTCATTGGCTTTGGTCCAGTTACGGCCTCTGAAAAATGTAGTACCCAGGCTGGCATAGTCAGAAGCATTAGGTTCTTTTTTGCTGCTAAGGCTCTTCTCTGTCAATTGGGCCGCTTTATCAAAAGCACCTCTTTCCATCATAATGAGCGCTGCCTCACTGTAGTAATCGGCTTCTAAAGTGGTATCGTTAACGGCTACCGCTTTGTCAATATTCAGCAGACCCAATGAGTCATTCATGGCCACAGTAGCCGAGTCTCCGCCCATTTTCAGGTAGGCACGACCAATGTACCCGTAGTCCAGGCCGAAGTTCTCATCTTTCGGATTGGCTTTTATAAAGCTTTCAAAATCTTTTACGGCCTGGGTGTATTTGCCCTCTTCGTAGTTCACAATACCCTCCATTCTGTGAATGTACGGATCACTGGTTGAACCTTTGATCTCGCCCAGTATTCTTTTCAGGTTCACATAGTCTTTCGCAATAAAGGCCAGCTTCGCATAACGAAGTTTTGCTTTCACGTCTCCGTCAGAGTTTTTCAGGTAGTTGGAAGCGGCCTCGGCTGATTTAGAGAAATCACCGAAAGTCTGCCAGTACGAGCTCTGGTATTTATAGATCGGCGCATGGGTCGGATCTGCCGCAATTCCTTTGTTGATTGCTTCCTGAGCTCCCTGGTAGTTACGGCTCTGTAACCAGATACGGGCCATTCTGGAATAGGTTTTTGCCAGCTTCTTCCCTACTCTTTCAGCATTGTTCAGCGCGTTCATGGCACTTCCGCCATCCCCTTTCATCAGGTATGCCTCTGCCTTCACCAGGTAATATTCCGGGTTATCTTTGGTTTTGTGCTTGTCTAATGCCAGGTCAATGGTCAGGATGGCTTCTGCCGGGTCATTGGCTTCAGGAAACATCACATAGGCTTCGGCAATGCGGTAAAGCACATCCGGGTTTTTCGATTTGGTATCTTTTTTAACTTCATCAAAGATCGCTTTTGCTCCAGCCATGTCTTTGGATGCCAGCTTTACCATTCCCAAACCTACCTGGTTCAGGGGATCGCCCTTCTTTTCCAAAGCATTCCCTGCTTCAAAAGCCTCGCGGGCGGCTTTCAGGTTTTCCGGCTTGGCATAATCCGGAGACGAGAGGATAGTGTACCCTTTCAGAAAGTACGTATCCGTGCCCGGCGATGAAACTACCAGCTTATTCGCTCCGTCAAGGGCTGCCGTGTATCTTTCCGCATCCAGGTCTTTAACAACCTGGTCAATACTCTGTCCGAACGACCAGGTAAAAGTTAGCAGCAATCCTACTACCGCCCAAATTTTTGTTCTCTTCATCATCATTTCTAAATAAGCTGTAAAGTTACTTTTTCGGTTAAATATTGAAATCGGCTCGCAATTTAAGCAAATTTCATCTCTCGTACAAAGGCATTTTTCCATGATTTTTCTGCATTTAACCCTTAGACCCGCTTAAAAAACATAATTTTCTTAATCAATTGTTAAAAAAAGCAGGGCAGGTTAAAAAAATTAATCCAATGATTCTTTGCTTAATACAAACTCCTTAGGGATAGCATAATAAGGTACAAGCCCCATTTTTTCAGCAATCAGCTGTCCGGGTTTGCTGCAGGCAAACCGGATGAACCCGTTCTCCACTCCCCAGGCGGTTCCCAGGGTATGCAGGTAAATGGTCCGGTGAAAAGGATAGGTCTGGTCCAGGATAGTGGTTTTTGAAGGAAGCACCCCGGCTCCGTCTCCGCTGACGTTCAGTATTTTTACCGAGTTCTTAAGCTCACGCGTCACTTCGCTGCTCTTTTCACTGATCAGGTTATACCCCACAAAGCCTATGGCGTTCCTGTCTTTTTGTACCCAGTCAAATACCTTCTGGTTTCCACCGGCTGCCACCACGTTTTTCCGGCTGAAGTCTGTAATTCCCAGGCGGCCCAGCACCTGGTTCAGGTTGCTTGAATTGCCACTGTCAAAGACCAGCTTCACAGGAGAGTCACCGGAGGTAAACAGCTGCCTGAGCTCAGCCAGTGAAATGCCCGTTCGCTGGGCCTCCCGGTTCATCACCAACACCACGGCATCCAGGGCCATAGGGGCCGGCTTGTAGGTGATCTCCCGTTTCTCCAATACCTTCATCTCTTCTTCATTGAGCGTACGGGTAATGCAGATCACATCCATCGAGTCTTCCAGCAGGAGCTTCACGGCGGTGTTCTCGGGCATGACGTAGTTATCAAAAGAGGCCCTGGGGTAGTGCATCCGGTACCCGTCAGTTTCGGCATGGATGATCGCACCGATCGACTCATCCATTCCTACATTAATTCTGCCTTCATAAATGCTGGGGCGATCACTCTTTTTCGACTGGCAGGCGGCCAGCACCAGAACGCACACCATAATTCCTATCCATCTCATCATTTCCTCATTACTGTTTAACGGCCCTGTAAAGCCTGAATAGCCCGTAAGCAATCAACACCGCCCCTAACGAGTAAGCAAACAGGGGCGGCTGTATTTTCACGATAAATATTTTCTCGGAAATTACATAAATGCCCATACCTACATAACAAACCGGCACCACCAGGCTCAGTACAAATTTCAGCTTACCTAAGATCTCTTCTATGTTCATGCTTTACAAATCCGGTGTTTTTACCACCTGACGTCATTTTTACGCCAAAATAAGCAGATTTGTCAACTTTTCGGGTATGGGCCGAAAAATATTTCTCCGGCCGGAGAAATATTTTCATGCCGGGTCCGTCTCAGACAGCACCTCGGGCAGGCCGGTATTGCAGGAGCATGATCTGCTGCAGGTACCTGGCCTGCCCGAGGCATGCCTCATTCCTGGAGCGTATAGCTGACCGGCAGCGTATAGTATACCCTTACCGCGCGGCCGTTCTGCCTTCCCGGCGACCACCTCGGCATGGCTTTCACTACCCGTACGGCCTCCTCATCACAGCCGAATCCCACGCTCTTGAGAACCTTGATCTGGCCTACAGTTCCGTCTTTCTCCACTACAAACTGGAGGATCACCTTTCCCGAAATGTTGGCCCTTTGCGCCGCAGCCGGGTAGCTCACATTCTTTTTGAGGAACTTCATCAATTCATTTAAGCCTCCGGGAAATTCCGCTTCCTGCTCCACCCCCATAAAGATCTCGTCTTCGGCAACCGGTTCCATCTTCACCACGGCCACTTCTTTGGTCGGTGCCGGCGGAATGAACACGTCTTTGGCCTCTGCTCCTTCTACCGTCTTGTTGGAAATAATTGCTTTTTCCAGCTTTTCGGCCGGTGGCGGCGGCTCTTCTACCAGCACCTCTTCATCTTTCTTAGGCTCGGGAGGCAGGAATTTCTCCTCGGCCATTTCCGGAGGCGATTCTTCCAGAGGTGGCGGGGGCAGCTCTTCCGGTACCACCGGCTCAGGGTCATCCTGCGGCAGATCAAAAGGGTTCACAATCACATAAGTCACCTTTTCCCTGTTGGCATCCTGGATTTTGTTAAAAGCCAGCGCCGCGCCAAACAGCAGGCAGAACAGGCCGGTTCCCATCACCGTAGCACGGGTGAGGTAGCGCCTGTAGTTTTTTCTCAGGTAGTATGCTCCATACTCCTTGTTCCGGGTCTCAAAGACCACATCGTCTAACGTCACTTTCATTTTCTATTCAGGTTTGCGTTACACCTAAAACAATTGTATAAAACTAATTGTTTAGTTTTATACAACTAAATTAATAGTTAAAAATGAAAGTACAAAAAAAAGAGCCGAATATTTTCGGCTCTTTTGTATAAGAAAAGAAAACAAAATCAATCGCTCAGCTGGAACATCACCGGTATGGTGTAATACACCCTTACGGCCCTTCCGTTTTGTTTACCGGGACTCCATTTCGGCATTGACTTGATCACCCGCATGGCTTCTTCGTCACAACCAAAACCAATTCCCTTCAACACTTTCACGGTACCTATTGACCCGTCTTTTTCCACTACGAACTGAACAGTCACCCTTCCGGATATGTTCGCTCTTGTAGCAGCTGCAGGGTAGTTGATGTTCTTCCCAAGGAAGGTATACATGGCCTTATCACCACCGGGGTATTCAGGCTGTTGCTCTACACCTACAAAGATTTCCTCTTCTTTAGGTTGTTCCACCTTTACAACGGCTACTTCTTTTGGTGGTGGAGGTGGGATGAATACATCCTTGGCTTCAGCCCCTTCCACTGTTTTGTTTGAAATAACCGCTCTCTCCAGCTTTTCTGCCGGTGGTGGTGGTTCCTCGATCTTCACTTCCTCGTCTTTCTTAGGCTCGGGAGGAAGGAATTTCTCCTGGGCTACTTCCGGAGGTGGTTCTTCCAGAGGCGGAGGTGGCAGCTCTTCCGGGATTTCCAGCTCCTCTTCGGGGAGCTCTTCATCCAGGTTCGTAGCTGACAAGTCTACCAGGATCTCCTTTTCCGCGTTGGCCGCCTGGAATTTGTTAAAAGCCAGCGCTCCGCCAAGGAAAAGACAAAATATCGTAGCTCCGATAATGGTAGCTTTGGTAAGATACTTGCTGTAGTTCTTTCTCAGATAGTATGCACCGTACTCTTTATTCCGGTTTTCAAATACTATATCGTCTAAGGTTACTTTCTGTGCCATTTGTCTATATCAATTTACCTTAGTTTACTGTCCTTTCGGCCTTGCCATCCGTTCTTCATAAGCTTTCTGCTCCTGTGGCATCAGATCCACGATCGCAAAACGCTTATTTCCCGTAATCTCCATCTCGTCCAATATGTCTACCGCGTTTTCGAAGGTAGCTTCATTAGACGGCTTAATGATCACCGTGAACTTCGAGGTGTCAATTGCACTTGCCCGTTTCTTGTTGATTTCGGCCCGGATACCCGAAGCCGAGTAATCTGTTTCCATCAGGTCATCAACCGTCACATCTGCCAGCGGCTTCTGATACCAGAAAATCCGGTCATCCTTACCCATCACAATAGTAATCGTGTTAGACACTTTACTTTCTGTGGTCTCGGGTTTCTTCTCGTCTGTTTTCTCCGGCATGTTTAGCTTCATCATATTGGGTTTGCTAAACGTTGTAGTGAAAATGAAGAACGTTAAGAGAAGGAAGCCTAAGTCCACCATAGGTGTCATGTCGGGCTTACCGCCCCCTTTCTTCGATCTTACCTTACCACCTTTTTTCCCGCCTGATTCTTTTACCTGTACTTCTGCCATTTCTTAAAATCAATTTAGGGTTATTCTCCTTTAGTGATAAGTCTAAACTTATAGAATTTCACTTTCGCCAACTCATCAAACAGTATTTTAACTGCAGGGTACTGGGTTTTTACGTCACCCCGGATAGCCAGCTGGCCCTGGGGGTTAGCTTCAGCGTAAGCTCTTACCCAATCAATCAGCTCGGTGTTGGTCGAGTCTAACGGAATGCCGGGAAGAACTGCCTTTTCCCTGTCACCTTTACTCAGTGACAAATACGATTTGATCCGGTCTTTACCCACCCCGATCTCAGCTACGTCCAGGAAAGCTTTCTTTTCCACGTCGCTCAGATTCATTTTCAGGTTAGTATTCAGGGTGTTCAGGAATTTCCTTTTTTCAATAGGATCTGACACACCGAAATAATACTTGCCTTCGGGGGTGATAGACACCGTTCCGATGCCTGTCTCTTCCACCTTCAATTTGGAAACCGAAGATGGCGTATTAATAGACACGGCCTCCTCACTCCTGAACGATGACGTCATGATAAAGAATGTAAGCAAAAGAAACGCTACATCACACATGGCCGTCATGTCCATGGTAGGACTATGCCGTTTTGGTTTTACTGCTGCCATCTATTCTCCTTTATATTATAAATTGAAAAAATACAATAAAAGTTCCGAATCAGTTATGCGAAGCAAAGTTTTGCTGCAGACTTAATCCGATCTCGTCAATTTTATAAGTAAGGGTATCTATAGATGCAGTAAAGTAGTTATATACAATAATCGCGATAGCTGAAGTACCGATACCTAAACCTGTGTTGATAAGGGCTTCTGCAATACCTTTTGACAGAGCAGCTGCATCCGGAGAGCCACCGCCTGAACCCAGGGCAAAGAATGAACGGATCATACCTAATACTGTTCCCAGCAGGGCAACCAGTGTAGAAACCGAACCTAAGGTAGAAAGGATAGGCAGGTTTTTCTCCAGCATAGGAAGCTCAAGGGAAGTAGCTTCTTCCACTTCTTTCTGAAGGGCTGCCAGTTTCTGCTCTTTGTTCAGGCCGCCGTCAGACTGAAGCTGCTCGTATTTCTCAAGCGCAGTTCTGATTACGTTTCCTACTGTTCCTTTTTGTTTTTCGCATTCTTTTTTGGCATCTGCAATGTTATTGTTGTTCAGATAACCGCGAACTTTCGCTACGAAACCGTCCAGGTCTCCGGAACCGCTGGCCTTGCTGATGGTAACAAAACGCTCGATACCGAAAACCAGTACCATCAGGAAGAAAGAAAGAAGGATAGGCACAATAAAACCACCGGCGTGGATAATTCCAAGTGTACCTTTTGGATCATGTTTTGTTTCGGGATCATGGAAGTTGCTGGGATCTCCCAAAACGAAAATGTAAATAAGTATCGCAATCGCGATAAGGATCGGAATAACAATGATCGGATTAATTCCGCCAGATGATTTTTTTGCTGCCTTAGCAACCGGAGCATTCTGAGTTTTTGCCATTTGGATAAAAAATTTTTAGGGTTAAAAAAGTTCTTTCAAAATAAGTTCTCCCGAACCTCTCTGAAATTTTTTAATTGTTTTTAATTGATTTTGAAAATAATTCTTTGGCAATTCTAAAGAAAAACATTTAAAACAAAAATTATTTCGACAAATAATTTACTAAAATTTAATCCCCGTTAATCCTTGAAAAATTCCTTTTAACAGCAGTTTTAGCCAATTAAACGTATTAATCATTGATAACGATAGAGTTATATTTTCCTTCGGAATTATCCATTACTAATTTTTTAGTTACGGCTTGTTGCTGTCTACCACGATCCGCTTGTCGCGGTTGCCCAATTCCCAGGCCGTGTTGAATACCAGCTTCACGATTTTTGTATAGCGGGGAAAAAGGATTTTCTCCACCTCATCACCCGGCCGGTGGTAATCTTCGTGAACACCCGTAAAATAGAAGGCGATCGGAATCTTGTGCTTGGCAAAGTTGTAGTGGTCGGAACGGTAGTAGAATTTATTGGGATCATTCGGATCGTTAAATTCGTAATCCAGCGCCAGGTTCACACTTTCCTTATTGGCTTTCTCCGAAATGGCGTGCAATTCGGAAGAGAGCTTATCGCTACCGATAATATAGGTATAGTTGGGGTCTGCTTCGTGCTTTTTGTCCACCCTTCCTATCATATCTATGTTCAGGTCACACATAATGTTCTTCAGCGGAATCACCGGGTCGTGCTCGGTAAAGTATTCAGAGCCCAGCAATCCTTTCTCTTCGCCGGTCACCCACAGGAAGAGGAAGCTTCTGCGCGGGCCGTGCCCGTCTTTTTTGGCCTGTGAAAACGCCTGTGCCAGCTCAAGCACGGCGCAGGTTCCCGAACCGTCATCGTCTGCCCCGTTATAGATCTGTCCTTTTTCATCAATGCCCACATGGTCATAGTGTGCCGAAATCACCACTACCTCATCTTTACGGTCGGTACCTTCCAGGAAGCCCATCACATTAGCGGTCTCCACCGGCTTGTCTACCCGCTCTGATTTTACTTTTATGCTTACCGGCCGGGTTTTGAGCGCGCTTCCGGCCTTGTATTGAGCCAGTTTTGAGGCTTTCACACCGATCAACGCCGCTCCCATGGCTTTTGACGTCACAAACGCCGGAACCGCCGTTACCGAAGCCGCAGGTGATTTTTCGATGGTCATACGGCTGTAACGGCTCAGTATGGCCTTTCTTTCCGCTACCATGGTTTTAAAAGCCGCCTCATCGGCTACAGAAACTTCAAAGATGGCGCCTGCGCCCAGGTCAGTGGCAATTTTGTTCTTTCTTCTCAGGCCTGCCGTGCCTGACCAGCCCTGCCCTTCACTGCTGCCGTCGCCCGACAAAAACACCACGGCTTTTCCTTTGACATCTTTTCCTTTGTAGTCGTCGCGGTTATCGTCTTTGACTCCGTAGCCTACAAAAACGGTCTCAAAGCTTTTCTCCTGTGCAATATTCACCAGACCTGACGGGATATAGTCTTTGAAGAACTCCATCTTCTTTTTACCTGCCGTCACGTATCCTTCGCCCCAATCGGCTTTGTATAAAGTGAAGGTCTGCAGGTAGCTTTTTCCTGATGCCGTGCTGACAACCGGCTGAAGGCCCCACTCCTCCAGGTGCTCAATAATGTATCTGGCGGCTTTTTTCTGTCCTTCCGAGCCCGTGTCTCTTCCTTCGAGCTCATCAGAAGCAATATAAGTAAGGTATTTTTTGAGGTCGGCCTCCGTTATGGTGGCCTCGTAGGTTTTCAGGGGGGACTGCGCCATTACACCGGCATACAGCAGCACCCCCACGATTGAACAGACTATTTTTTTCATTAAAAAGTATTTATTAAACAACAAATAACTTCAAAACTTTTTATTTAAACAACCGCACAAAACCACTAAATTTGCGTCAATTTTTTTTTACACTTCATCTCTCTTATCTATGCTCATCGATTTGAATTCGCCGGAACTGTTTGAAAACAGGCATCAGGGTAAATCTGAAAAGGAAATTGCCGCCATGTGCGCTGCCATTGGTGTCAGCAGCCCGGACGAATTAATAGCCCAGACCATCCCTGCCAATATCCGGAGTGAAAAACCCCTGAACCTGCCGGCAGGATTGACCGAAGTACAGTTCCAGGAAAAAATCAGCGGCCTGGCCGCAAAAAACAGGATCTTCAAAACGTTTATCGGCTGCGGCTATTACGATACGGTGCTGCCGAAGGTAGTTCAGCGGAACATTCTTGAAAACCCGGCGTGGTATACCGCCTATACCCCTTACCAGGCTGAAATAGCCCAGGGAAGGCTGGAAATGCTGCTTACTTTTCAAACGGTGGTAGCTGACCTGACCGGTATGGAGATTGCCAATGCGTCATTGCTTGACGAAGCCACCGCCGCCGGTGAAGCCATGTCTATGCTGGCCGGCCTTAAGAAAGGTACCCGCAAAAATGCCAACACCTTTTTCGTATCCGATACCTGTCATCCACAGGTGATCGATGTGGTACAGGGGCGTGCCAAAGGCATTGGGATAGATATATTGATCGGCGATGCCGAAACTTTTGACTTTACAGACTCTGACGTTTACGGTGTGCTGATCCAGAACCCGGGAACCCGGGGTGAGGTGAAAGATTACACCGACCTGATCGCCGCTTTGCACGGGCAGGATATAAAGGTTTGCATTAACACCGACCTGCTCTCGCTGGCCCTGGTGAAAAGCCCCGGTGAAATGGGGGCTGATGTGGCCGTAGGCACCAGCCAGCGGCTGGGCGTTCCTATGGGTTACGGCGGACCGCACGCGGCCTTCTTTGCCACCAAAGACGAATACAAACGCCAGATTCCGGGAAGGATCATCGGGGTATCGGTAGATGCCTCGGGCAACCGGGCCCTTCGGATGGCCCTCCAGACCCGCGAACAGCACATCCGGAGAGAGAAGGCTACCTCTAATATCTGTACGGCGCAGGTGCTGCTCTCGGTGCTGTCTGCCGGCTACTGCCTCTACCACGGCCCGGAAGGACTGAAAAGAATTGCCTCGAGGGTACACGGACTGGCCACCCTGTTTGCCAACTCAGTACAGGGGCTTGACTACCGCGTACTGAATGCAACCTGGTTTGATACCCTTACGCTTGACGTAACCGATAATACCCGTCTCCGGGAAATTGCCGAGGCACGCGAGGTAAACCTGCGCTACCACGGCACACAGGCTGTCAGCATCTCTTTTGACGAAACCAAAACACTGGCCGATGTGGCCCTGCTGCTGGAGATCTTCTCGGAAGCCCGCGGAGAAAAGCCGGTTCTTCACCTGAAAAATGAAGTAGAGGCCCGGATCCCGGAAAATATCCGGAGAACCACGCCTTACCTGCAGCATCCTGTTTTCAGCAGCTACCAGACCGAGCATGAAATGCTGCGTTACCTGAAGTCGCTTGAAAACAAAGACCTCTCCCTGGTACACTCCATGATTTCACTGGGAAGCTGTACCATGAAGCTGAATGCCACTTCGGAAATGCTGCCCATCACCCTGCCCGGGTTTGCGCAGATTCACCCGTTTGCGCCTGAGGACCAGACCCGCGGGTACCGTGAGCTTTTCAACGAGCTGGAAGCCTGGCTGGCAGAGATCACCGGCTTTGCCAAAACCTCCCTGCAACCCAATTCAGGCGCCCAGGGCGAGCTGGCCGGGCTCATGGTCATCAAAGCCTTCTTTGAGAACAAAGGAGAAAATCACCGCAACATCGCCCTGATCCCGTCTTCAGCGCACGGCACCAACCCGGCTTCTGCCGTGATGGCCGGGCTGAAAGTGGTGGTGGTGAAATGCGATGAAAAAGGAAACATTGAAGTAGAAGACCTGCGCGCAAAGGCCGAACAATACGCCGGCACCCTGGCCTGCCTGATGGTCACCTATCCTTCTACACACGGGGTATTTGAGGAAAGCATCACCGACATCTGCGACATCATTCACCGGAACGGGGGAAAAGTATATATGGACGGTGCCAATATGAACGCCCAGGTAGGCCTGACCTCGCCGGGCCGGATCGGTGCCGATGTATGCCACCTGAACCTGCACAAGACCTTTGCCATTCCGCATGGCGGCGGTGGTCCGGGCATCGGGCCTATTTGCTGCACCGAAGAGCTGTCGGCTTTCCTTCCCGGAAATGCAGTGATACCCACCGGCGGACAGCACGGCATCCATGCCATCTCGGCCGCACCGTGGGGAAGCGCCGGTATTCTGCCCATACCGTACGCTTTCATTGCCATGATGGGCGGAGAAGGGCTTACCCGTGCCACAAAATATGCCATATTTAATGCAAATTATATTAAGTCAAGGCTGGAAAAACACTTCAATATCCTCTATACCGGTACTAACGGGCGCTGCGCACACGAGATGATCGTAGACTGCCGGCCGTTTAAAATAGCTACCGGTGTGGAAGTGGAAGACATTGCCAAGCGACTGATGGATTACGGCTTCCATGCCCCTACCGTTTCATTCCCGGTGGCCGGCACCCTGATGATCGAGCCCACGGAGTCCGAATCGCAGGCCGAGCTGGACCGCTTCTGTGATGCCCTGATCGCTATCCGCCGGGAAGTAGCTGAAATTGAGGAAGGCCTCTATCCAAAAGATAGTAACGTGCTGGTAAATGCACCGCACACCATGAAGGTGGTGATGACCGACAGCTGGGCCCTTCCTTATTCACGGGAGAAGGCCGCTTTCCCGGCAGAACGGCTTAAAGCCAATAAATTCTGGCCTTCGGTGAGCCGGGTGGATTCAGCGTATGGCGACAGGAACCTGGTGTGTGCGTGTGAGCCGGTGGAAGCGTACCTATAATTGACAATTAACAATTGACAATTGACAACGGACAGTTAACAATGGACAAGGGGCAAGGGGCAAGGGATAAAGTTGTCCATTGTCCATTGTCCATTGTCCATTATGATCAACCTGCTGCGATTGAATTCATGAACCGGATGGGGCAGGCAGGCAGGCCTTTTTTGTTTGTGATCAGCTATGACCGGGACCGGAGCTACATGGTGCCCCTGGAAGAGCTGGATCCGGCGTTTATCCGGTATGATTTTTCGGGAGATGCTCCGCTGAAGCCCGGAACGTTCCGCCTGCAGCCCGAAAAGATTGACTTTGAAACCTACCGGAACGCTTTTCAATACGTTCAGAAGAATATCCTGGCCGGAAACAGCTTTCTCACCAATCTTACGGCTTCGGTTCCCGTTTCAGGGGCGAATAACCCGGAAGAAGTGTTTGAGAAAGCCCGCGCCCGGTATAAGCTCTGGATCAAAGGGCAGTTTGTCTGCTTTTCTCCCGAAACCTTTATTACCGTTTCAGAAACCGGTGAAGTGGCCACGTTTCCCATGAAAGGCACCATAGATGCCGGGGTAAAAAATGCGGAGGAAATACTGCGTTCAGACAAAAAAGAATTGTACGAGCACACCACCATTGTAGACCTTCTCCGCAACGACCTCAGCATGGTGGCCGGCGATGTACATGTGAAACGCTTCCAATACATTGACCACATCCGGCGGGATGATGGCCCGGGAATCCTGCAAATGAGCTCCGAAATCAGGGGGCAGTTGCCCGGGAACTGGAAAGAAACGCTGGGCACCTGGTTTTTTGAGCTGCTGCCGGCAGGCTCTATTTGCGGAGCCCCCAGGCACAAAACACTCGAAATTATTAAGGAGGCCGAAAAAACGCTTCACCCTAACGGCTACCGGGGCTTCTACTCGGGGGTTTGCGGTGTTTTTGACGGCAAAACCCTGAATTCGGCCGTAATGATCCGCTTTATTGAGCAAACTCCCCGGGGGCCGGTCTTCAGGAGCGGCGGCGGCATTACGCACCTGAGTGAGGCAGAGAAAGAGTACGGGGAGATCTACCAGAAGATTTATGTGCCGCTTGGGTAATATTCCGTATGCCGGGCTATTCTATTTGTTTTGTTGCCATCAAATACTTTGTATCTTTAATCCTCTAAAGCAGCTTACAGCATGAAAGCAGAATTTTTTGAGACGCTCAGGCTTCTGAACGGTGAGCTTTGCCAGGTGGAGTTTCACCTGGAACGTGTGCAGAAAACCCAGGAGGCCTTTTTTACCGGTGCCGGTTTTGAGGTCAATGCGTTGTATAATGCCATCAAAGATTATCCCGAAGGCCTTTTTAAGGTACGGGTGGATTACGATTCTGCCATTACCGGCATACGGGTAGACATGTATGAAATTCAGCCGCACCGGAAGCTGGGTATCGTTGACGCCGGTGATTTCAGCTACCCGTTTAAGTTTGCAGACCGCGATTTTTTCCGGGAAACCCTAAACGGTTGTCCCGACTGCGATGACGTTCTGTTCCTGAAAGACGGCTGCGTTACCGATACCACTTATTGCAATATAGCCCTTTTTGACGGCCGGGAATGGGTGACGCCGGCCACGTTTCTGCTTCCCGGCACCAAAAGGGCTGCGTTGCTCCACAGCGGCGCCCTGCGTGAGACCCGGGTAACCGTGCATGATTTACCCGGTTACGAAGCCATTGCCTTCATCAACGCCATGCGCGATTTTGAAAAAAGGTATACGTTTGTCAGAGACCAGAACCAGCTTATTCTTGCCGAAATATGATATTCCGGGTTTTCCCTGTGCTGCTCCTGGTGCTTACCGCCTGCTCTCACCGCCTGCCGCAAAAAGGCGCCGGTACGGCATACCGGCAGGTTCCCGAAGTTTCTGATGATCTCACAAAGCTTCGCAAAGCAGCCGGCCGCTCCGGAGCAGAACTGGATATCGATTTTGAAACCGGCCGGTTTTCAGGCCGCTACAGGAAGCATGATTTTACCGGGAGCTATGCCATAGAGCATGTTTCGGCCGGTTTTGTCAAAGGTTTTATATACCGTGTGCACATGGAAAACACCGAACACCCCAGGCCCCGCAACAGGAAAGAAAAGGCCTTTTTTGAGCACCTGACCGGTGCCGGCCGCCTGTATGCAGCCCCCGATAAGCTGAGAGACCCCGCCTATACCGTGCTGGAAATTTCAGGAGAAGATACGGAAGACAAGCTCCTTTTTGTGAAAATAAACGGATCCGTCCCTGTCGCTTACAGTAAGCAGTGAAAGCTCAGTTTTTCCCGCGTATAAAGTCGTTCAGGCTTCTTTCTGCTGATTCCTGCACTTTTTTCCGGGTAATGCCCGTAAAGCCCAGCAACCAGGGCAGGAAACCGAGGGCCTGCCGCGACCAGGCACCGAAATTAAACCGGTCACGCTGGGTCATGATCTGTCCATCCAGGATTTCAAAGGTGGAGACCACCTCATTCCGAACCTTGCGGCCGGTTTTCGAAAACGTATAAAGGGCTGTCCACCTGACCCGGGCACTTTCTTTCCCATGGTCAAGCACTTTATACTCCACGCTCATGTCTTTGGCGCTCTTCAGCAGCATTTCCCACATTTTCCCGGCCTCAAAACCCGAAAGACTGGGAAAAACCGGGTCGCTGAAGACCGCGTTGATCGTGTACAAAGAGGCCATGGTCTTGTAATCCCGTGCCTTCATAGCCTCATAAAAAGCGATAACAACTTCTTTACTTTTCATATACCGGTACATTAAGTGTGATGTGTTTTATACAGCTCATGCTTTCACAGTTTGATCATTTTAGCGGAGTAGGTATCCCGGTCTGTTTTTACATTCAGCAGGTATACCCCTGACGGCAGGTGATTAACCCGGGTCTGCAGGGTTTTCGAGGTCATCCGGCCTGCACCGCCATTGTCGATAATTTCCAGTTTTTCCAGCACTTCTCCTTCCGGGATACCGATCGTGAGCACATCGGTTACCGGGTTGGGGTTCACCGCTACCCGCTTAACCGGGTCTTCTTTGGCCAGTACCCGGTTAAAGGTGATCACATTGGAAGAAGCGCTCGTGCAACCGTCCTGCGTTACGGCCTTCACGCTGTAGGTACCATCAAAATCTTTCCGGAAGGTGGTATTGGTGGTATACCCGCCAACAGGGTTGCCGTTAACAAAGAACTGGTACAGGGCACCGCCACCGGCTACCACCTGGGTGCCGTTATCTGTCAGCACGGGCGTGCCCGGCACAATACAGAATTCGGCCTGCGCAGAGGCGGCCGCATAGCGGGAGTCACCCAGCTGAATCACTTCTATATGCACTTTTCCCGGTGCAGACCCCAGTGTTACCCGTTTCCCCGACAGGCCGGCGTTGCCCGATACGAGCTTATAGATCAGTGGTAGTCCCGAACTGGCCGTGGCATTGATATCAAACGAGGCACCGGGGCTTTTATCGGTAATGGGACTGATGGTAACGGTCTGCTCCAGCACGGTGGGCAGGGTACGTGTTCCGTTGGCAAACGAAACACCGTAAACCTTATCGGCTGCCAGGGCCGTAGCACTGTTCACGTCGGGGGTGATCTTATCTGACGCCAGCTTCACTCCTACCAGGTAATACCGGTTATTTTCTATATAATTGAAGGTCAGGTGCTGGTCGGTTTTGCTGAAATCCGGGAAGCCGATGGTGTTGGTTTCAAAGTACTGGAGCGCGCCAGACGAGCGGTTGAGGTCAAGGGTAAGAATATAGTACCGGTCTTCGGTCTCATCCACATAGTCAAACGCCAGGATACCCGAGTTGGTTTTGGCAAAAGCCGGGTTTCCCACACTAACGCCCTCGGGCACATCGGTAAATATCTTTTCAATGGAACCGTCGCCGTAGGTGTTCCGGATCGGGTCCCAGGCCCGCAGCACGCCCACATCGTAGAAAGTACGGCTTTTAGAGAACCACCCGCCTATCTGGTTCTGGGCGTCATACACGATGTATTCTCCTGAGAGGTCCCACTCCAGGGCTTCCGCAAACTGCACTTTTCCTGAATTGACCCCTTCTGAGTAGGTAGGGTTATAGAGCTCGAATTTCACCCCGTTACCGGCCACCAGGTCAAACACGTAAATGTAGTTATTGTTACGGGTTTCGTCGGCAATGGCCGCAATGCGCCGCCCGTCTTTGGAAATGGCGGCATTGTACCATTTCAGCCCGGTGCCGTCGTTGAAGCTAAGCTCTTTTCTGGCTTTCAGATCATAGGCATGGATCTTCTGATCGTTACCCACAAATACCATGACCTCGCCGTTATCGGTGATAGAAGGCTTGGAAAGGCAACCTGCCTGGCCGGTAATGGCTGTAAAATTCATGGTACCGAAATTGAAATTGGCCAGGTACAGGCGCTGGTCATTCTGGGCCGGTCCGAAGGCCACCATCTGGGCAGATCCGGGGTTCACCGGCACCTCATTTTCTTTGGAAGGATTCGGCACACTGCCGGAGCCGCTTTCCACGATGCCTACTTTATCAAAGGCTGCGCGAGCCGCCTGGGTCTCCGCCCCTTCGCCGTACAGGTCTTTGGCCGACTGGATCACCGCCAGCCTCAGGTCGAGAAAGCGTGATGTACGCCCCAGGTAGCGGGTAAGCGCCTGGTAATAGACTTTTTCGGCTTTTTCTTTGCTCATGCCTGCGGCGGTAGCAAACAGGTAGAAAGCATGGTTGGGTATACCGCTGTTGATATGTACGCCGCCGTTATCCTGCTCAGGGGTATCTCTCAATACTTCGTACTGCGACATGTACATGGGCTGGTAGCCGGGATCGTTCTTTCCGCCCTGGTTCGGATTCTGAAGCGACCGGAGCGCTCCGGAAGGAAACACCGAGCGGTTCACCACATCCTCACCCATGGTCCAGTTGTCGCGGTCTATCATGGCCCCGAAAATATCGGCAAACGATTCGTTCAGCGCCCCCGACTGGTTCCTGTATTCCAGCTTGGCCGTATTTTCGATCACCCCGTGGGTCATCTCATGCCCGGCCACATCCAGGGCGCCCGCCAGCGGCTTGAATGCCTGCCCGCCGTTACCGTAGCCCATAAAAATACCGTTCCAGAAGGCGTTGTCAAACCCTTTTCCCTTTTCATCGGTAATATTGATGACGGAAACAATATTGCCTCCGTTGCCGTTCAGCGAGAGGCGCCCGAAATTCTGTTCGTAATAATCGTAGCTGCGCGAGGCGTTTACATGGGCAGAAACGGCGGTGGCATTCCACTGGGCGGGGTTGCTGCTCACCACATGGTAGAGGTCCATATCCTCGTCATCCACCCTTCCGTTTCGTGCATCAATGGTCAGGATAGCCCCGGCAGGTGAGTTGGGCAGGTCTGATTCTCCCGGCCTGAACATCTTTTTCCGGGTATCGATCATGAGGTACTGGCTACCGATCTGGTATGCATTGAAGGCCTGCTGCACATTGTTGAGGTCGCGCGAGCTGGCCTGCACCACACCGTCAAGCGTACAGGTATGGTTGTATTTTTCAATCACCTCACCTGTATGCGCATCCACAAAATACACCCAGCGTTCCATCAGGTTGGGGCGCAGGGTAAGATGATAAATCAGCCGGCTGCTGTTTTTCTCCGGGTAAATAAACAGTTCCCCCTTATCCGGGTCCATAGCCAGCAATTTATTCACCAGGCCTTCTTTCTGAATTACCGAATGCCGGCTCAGGTCAGCATACGCAAAGCGGATGGCCTCCTCCTGGTCTATGCCCGGCCGGGTATTGATCCGTGGGGTGGGAAATACTTTTCCCATCATAAACTCTATCACACCCGAACGGTTGGAGTGCAGGCCCAGCTCACCGCCGTAAAGGGGCACGCCCTTAAAGCGCTGCTCCAGGCTGACCCGCCTGATCCCGCCTTCATCGGTATAATCAGACAGAACCCGGAATTCTTCTTTTACATTGCTTATTTTCAGATCGGTTTTTACCGACTGCAAAAAATCGAAGCTCATTTCCTGTACACTTCTCCTTGCATTCCGGGTATCGGCGGCAAACTGCAGGTTGCGGACGTAGGAAACGGCACCCGTTTCTTCATCGACCACCACCCGCCGGGAGAGGTCGGGACTCAGGGGTTTAAAGCGCGGTGAAGCCGTGTTTTCCTTCCCGCTGATGACCCGGAGATCCTGCTGCGATTTTAACCCGTTATCCTGTACGGGCCTTCGCCCGGGAAATGCCTGGGGGTAAGCTGTGTAGCCCGCTGCCAGAAAAAGTATGCACGCGTAGAATTTCGTCATAATATCTTTAGAAATAATCAGTTAATCTCGTCCCTGTTCAAGCAAATTTAATGACAAAAAAGCATATTTATGCGGTGTTACGGATTAAAAATATAATCCTCCTTTTAGCCGGGCGGGCCAATGACGGGTCAAAAAAAATTTGTATCTTTGCTGTTCGGATTTTATGATGATATACAGATGATGGCGATAACTCATGACTCAGGCCTGGGCACCCTGCAGAAAGCCTTAAAAATCAATCTCGACAGTAAGATTTACGGTACTTTTGCAGAAATCGGCGCAGGCCAGGAGGTTGCCGGCACTTTTTTTAAAGCCGGCGGCGCTTCAGGTACGATAGCCAAATCCATGTCGGCGTACGACATGACTTTTTCGGATGCGATTTACGGTCATCTGAAAGACAAAAGATACGTGTGCCAGGAACGCCTTGACAGCATGCTGGATCATGAATACGATCTCCTGATTGAACGCCTGAATGAAAAAAGAGGAGCAGAAACCCTGTTTTTCTCGTTTGCCAATACTGTAGTTACCTTAAACTACCACAAAAATAACCACCCGCACGGGTGGCTGGGATGCCGGTTCCAGACCGAACCGCAGGGCGAGTACCACGATGTTATCATCCACGTACGCCTGCTGGACCGCGACACCCTCCTGCAGCAGCAGGCCGTGGGTATCCTGGGCGTGAACCTTATTTATGCCTGCTTTCATTATTTCCGGAACCCGGAGGTTTTCCTGGAATCCCTGCGTGACAACATCGCGATGGACCGTTTCCAGCTGGATTCCATCAAGTTTTTCGGCCCGGCATTCGAGGATGTGGACGGCCGGCTGATGTCGCTGCGCCTGGTTCGGAATCACTTCTCCGATGTAGCCATCTTTGGCCCTGACGGCAACAATGTCCAGCCTTCCGACATCCTGTACAAAAAGAATATCCTCATGCTCCGGGGGCGTTTCCGGCCCATTACCAATGTGCACATGGACATGCTGGAAAACGGCCTGATGCAGTTCAAGGAAGAGAGCGACGTGGATGAAAATAAGATCCTGGTGCTGATTGAGCTGACTCTGCAGGGGCTGAGGTCAGGCGAGGATATTGATGAGAAAGATTTCCTGGACCGGGTAGACATTCTCTGTACCCTCGGGCATACCGTAATGATCAGTAACTACGTGGAATACTATAAGCTGGTCAGCTACCTTTCGGTATTCACCAAGCTTAAGCTGGGCCTGATCATGGGGTACCCTAACCTGGAATATATTTTCGAGGAAGAGAACTATAAAGAGCTGCCCGGCGAAATACTTCAGTCGTTTGCAACGTTATTTAGTAAAAACATAAAGGCTTTTGTTTACCCGACATTAAAAGATGGCGCCATACTGAATTGTATGCGGTTTAACCCGCCTGCCCACCTGACAGATTTGTACCGGTACCTGATTGCCAATAATAAAATTGAAGATATTTATCACTACAACAAGTCAAACCTCAATATAATTACTGACGACATGCTCAGTCTTATACAGACCGGCGAGCCCGGCTGGGAGGAGAACGTACCGGCTGAAGTAGCCCAGTTTATCAAAGACCGCTGCCTGTTTGGTTTCCCTTGTGTTGTGATCCCTAAAAAAGAAGAAAGTAATGTTTAAGAAATTATTCATTCTGTTATTTTTCACTGTAAGTGCTTTTGCCCAGAACGCCGCCCCACGTATTTTACTGCCCCGTTCACCGGGCTGGAATGTTGTAAAAGAAGGAGATACCCTTTCTTTCCAGATCCGCCTGCATCCTGATTCGCTGAAAAGCTATTATAATTTCGGCATTCAGCAGGGTAAGGTTGCCGGCATGGAGCTTGACAGCACAGGTCTTTTTACCTGGACACCCGCCTATCACCTGGTAGACCGCGTAGAGCAGGAAAAGATCTTCCAGATCATTATTGAGGCCAAAGACGACAAAGAGAATAAGATAACCAGCAATGTGGATTTTAAGGTGCTTCATACCAACCGCCCGCCGGTGCTGAACAGCCTGAAGTCGTTCTACGTGCAGTACAATCATAACAACGTCTACAAGATCAGCCAGGACATGGCCTACGACGAAGACAATGACCCCATTGTATTTGTCCCTAACCTGGAAACCCTGCCGGAAGGCATGAATATGAGCACCCAGGGAGAGATCACCTGGAACCCTTCGCTGAACCAGTTTAAACGGTTAAAGGAGGCTCCGCAGTACATTGAGTTCATAATCCAGGATCAGCCGGCCAAAGCCTCCGTTAAAGGTACCCTGAGGCTGGAAGTTACCCAGATGGATCTTCCGCCCCAGATCACGATGGTGCCCAAAACCGACAAGATCTACCTGCGGGAGAATGAAAAGGTGAACCTTCGCTTCTACCTGTCTGATCCGAACGGCGAAGAGGACATCGATGTCTTTGACTTTGTTACCAATGCCCACGATTTCCCGAAAAACACCCTGGTCAGAAACTCCAATAACCAGTACGAATTTACCTGGAGCCCCGGTTATGATTTTGTGCAGGACCCTGCCGATACGCTGGGCTTTTATATCGACTTCTTTGCCCTTGACAAAACCCAGAACCGCGAGGTACGCCGGGTAAACTTTGTGATCAAAAACACGGTCAATGAGGTAGAGCTCGACAGGAAGAACTATTCGCTCTATTACGGGGTACTGGTGAATGCCTGGGAGCTCCTGGAACAGCTGAAGGAAAAGGAAGAAGCACTTAAGAAAGACTATCAGCGGGCCCGGAAAGGCAAAAGGGGGCGCTCGGTGGTCAACGCATCGCTGGGGGCTACCACCGGTCTTTCTTCGGTCATTGCCAACGGGAATGCCAATACCCAGAAGACCATTTCGGCCGTGGGCGGAACCACCACGCTTACCATCAGCACCCTCGAAGCCACGGAGGTGATCGGCAAGTCTATGAAAGATGTGATCGAAAGGCTGAACTACGTGATCGAGAAGAAAAACGAGATCCAGACCAAGGGCGATATCTTTGCCCGGGATTATTCGCTGAAAGCGGCCCGCAGAGGTTCTGACTTCATCAAGAAGGTAGATGAGTTCAACAATACCATGAACCTCAAAGGCATGGTGGCCCTGGAGCTGAATGCCGCCTGGGAGAGCAAGAAAAAGCCTACGGAAGGCAATATCAAAAGGACGTTTAAAGATTTCGTCATGTGGTGATAACCCGGTCGGGTGTTTGCTCACACAGGACTCAGATAAGTCCATAATTTTTATTTTTATGGGGTGAGATCTGTGGGGTTACTGACCCAAAACAGGTAATGAGCTGAGGCTTCTCATGTTTTCTCTCCGCCCTGTTCAGATGCCTAAAAAAAGACACTTTTTTCTTGGTTTATACCTTTTATTCTTTTATCTTCATTCCTGAGGATATCACCTCATTTAAAACCATGTTTCACTAAAATTAATACAGGTATGAAAGTTCAGATTAATGCGGTAGGTTTCACTGCTGACAACTCCCTGAATGAGTTCTTACAAAAAAAACTTAATAAACTGGACACCTTCTATGACCGGATCATAGACAGTGAAGTTTTTCTGAAACTCGATAAAGGAGACAAGTTGAATACCCATAAAAAGAAAATCGAAGTAAAAGTGAACGTGCCTGGTGATTCAATCATAGTCAAAGAAACAGGAGACACCTTTGAGGAAGCCACAGACCTGGCTATGGACGCCCTGACGCGTAAAGTGAAACAATTCAAGGAAAAAACAGGCGGTATAGGCCGCCGTAAACCCGTAGATATACAGGAAGAGATCGTAGAAGAAGATTAACAGGAGACTGAAACGCAGATGACGCGGATTCTTATGGTTTTCACAATGCGGTGCATTGAATCATAAGGATCCGCGTCATCTGCGTTTTACAATAACGCTATTTGAACATATATTCTTTCAGGTAAAAGGGCTCAAAAGTAACCAGGTCTTCGAATTCTCCCCGCTCCCATTTATCCGATACCATTTCACAGGCAAACGCCGCAGAAGGATAATTTACCGATGCGGCGAAACGGGCATTCGGATGCGTCAGCGCCGTTTTGCATTTGACACTCCCCTCCCCGAAAAACAAAACTTTATTCGCTTCCAGTATTTCGCTGAAAGAATCTTCTCTGACCAGCACCGCTTCTACCGGTACTTTTTCTGCCTTATCTGCCGCATCATAAAAGCCGCAGAAAACTTCCATCCGGCGGGCATCGATCATAGGGCACAGCAGGTCAATGCCTTCGGTAAATTCCTGCTGGTAACAGAGGGCGGGAAGTGTACCGAAAGAAATCAACGGGATGTCCCGTCCGAAAGCCAGACCTTTGGCTGTAGAAACGGCTATTCTTAAGCCGGTGTAGGAGCCGGGGCCTTTGGCCACCGCCACTGCCTCCAGGTCGGGGTAATCTGCTCCTCCGAAACGCAATACCTGCTCTATCATAAGGGTCAGGTTTTCTGCCGAAGAGCGGTCTATGCGGGAATCCATGCTGAACAGCACCTTCCTGTCTTTAAACAGGGCTACGGAACATCCTGTAGTTGAAGCATCAATAGCTACGATCATTTTTTCAGCAGGGCTTTATATCGTTGAGGGTCTCCGAAAAGCTTCAGGGCTTCCTGGATGTCCTTATCGCGGTCAAATGCCATAAATTTCATGGCCTTCTGGTAATGGTAACGGCTGAGTATCTCCATTTCAAGCAGGCTCCTGATTTCACGGGCATGCTGTTCGGGAAGTCCGGCAGCCCGCGCGTCGGCCATCTGCTTCAGCTGATCCAGCTGGGTCTTCATGCGGGCGGGCTCTTCTGCCCGGGCTTCCAGCTCGGCAATAGCTTTCTGCTCGGGTGTGCGGTAATCCGGTTTCCGGGTCTTCAGCCAGTCGCAGAATTTCCTGTAGGCGGCATCGTCCAGGTAAAAGCCTTCCTGGGGCTTATCGGCCGGGTGCTCGTGGTAGTATTTCGTGGCATAATCAAAAATCACTTTCTGGTCTGCGAGCGCCTTTACGTATTCATGCTGCTCGCTTTTGCCCGTAACGATGTCGGGATCTATGCCGGCGCCATCGTATACCGTGCGCCCGGCCCGGGTACGAAATGCGGTGCGCAGCGAGTCAGGCAGGCGGGGAAATGTACCGTCAGGGTTCCGGTGCCCGTAATCAATGGCCTGTATGCAGCGCCCCGACGGGATATAATATTTGGCGGTGGTAATTTTTACCTGCGTGTTATAGCTCAGCTCACGGGTGATCTGCACCAGGCCTTTGCCAAAGGTGCGCTGGCCGATGATAACGGCGCGGTCGTAATCCTGCAGGGCACCGCTCACGATCTCCGAAGCCGATGCGCTTTTGCCGTCGATCAGCACCACCAGCGGCATGTCGGGGTCCAGGGGCTGGCGGGTGGTTTCAAATTTGTGGTTCTGGTCTACGGCCCGGCCTTTCATTTCTACCACGGGTATTCCTTTGGGCAGAAAGAGGTTATTGATCTCCACGGCCAGCTGAAGCAGCCCTCCGGGATTACCCCGCAGGTCGAGGATCATGTTTTTCATGCCTTTCCCCTTCAGTTCCTGTATAGCCGAGGCGATCTCCCGCCCTGAGCCGGCATTCATAAACGAGGTCAGCTGCACATAGCCCGTGTTATCGTTCACCATGCCGAAATGCGGCACATTGTTCACTTTCACGTCTTCGCGGGTCAGGCTGATATCCTGGGGGCGTGTTGCTCCGTATTTAAGCACGGAAAGCTTTACGCTGCTGCCTTTCTGGCCTTTCAGGAGGCGTCCGAACTCTTCGGCCTTGCGGGCGGTGACATCCACCCCGTTAATCTTCTGAATCTCATCGCCGGCCTTTATTCCCGACTTATCGGCCGGTGAGCCTTCATAGACCAGGGTTACGATATGCTTCCCCCGGTGCAGCTCTATGTTGGCGCCAATGCCGTTATAGGTACCCACATTCATGGTGAAGTACTCTTCGATCATATCTTCGGGGTAAAAAACGGTATACGGATCCAGCTCTTTGAGCATGGCTTCTATGCCCGTACGCATGGCATGTGTGGGATTGATCTCGTCTACATAGAGGCCGTTCACTTCTTTGTACACGTTCACAAAGACCTCGATGTTTTTGGCAATTTCAAACAGGCGGTCATCGGCACGGAAGGCCCCGAACCCCAGGCCGCCCAGCAGCATAACGCCTATACCTGCGAATAAAGTCTTACGTTTCATTGTCGGGTAAAATATAATAACGATGTTTTGCTTCCGAACGTATCCGGCGTCCTGCAGGAACAGGGCCGGCGCTTACGATTTCAGCTTGTCCAGGATAAATTCCATGGCCCGCTGTACCCGGTTGAATTCGGGTATTTCTTTTCCCACGTAGAGAAATGCAATATAGGTTTTGCAGGAATACGGGGTTTTCTGCAGGCGGTAGGCCTCCCGGGTAAGCCGTTTAATGCGGTTGCGGGTAACGGCTTTTTTGAAGTTCCGCTTCGGAACAGACACCAGCACCGACGGTAGTCCTGCCGGTGTGCCGGGCTCCCGGTATACAACGGCACGGTAAGGCCAGGCCGGCACGGTAAAGCACTCTTCCGCGTTCCGGTCAAACAGCCGGGCGATTACCTTATTGCTTTTTAACCGCTCCTGCCGGGAAAACGTATGGTCTTTTCTCTCCATATAAAAAGAGCCGGTCTGAACCGCCTGTCAAAAATTTCCGGCATAAAAAAAGCCACTACCGTGGCTAATATCTTTCATGGGAATACCTGACAAATTACTTGTGAGTCTTCTCATCGGAAACTGTAAGCTTCCATCTCCCTCTGGCACGACGAGCCCTTAACACTCTTTTTCCGCCCGGAGTAGACATACGCTCACGAAATCCGTGCTTGTTAGCTCTCTTTCTGTTTGACGGCTGGAATGTACGTTTCATATCCTTTTTCTATTAAAATTATTCATCCTTAAAATCGGACTGCAAAAATAGGCATTAATTTAATAATTAACAAACAACCGTTAAAATGTTTCATAAATTGACAATGGACAATTGACAATTGACAACGGCCCCCGGGTAATTGTTCATTGTCCATTGTCCATTATCCATTGCCCAAAGCAGGTAGAAAGCAGGCGGTTAACACAAATTACTTTACTATTTTTTGGTTATTTATCGATTTTTTTATAGTATCTTTGCACCCGTATTCAAAAAAATACAAACCCGAGTTCTAAACATCCAAAGGTTTTATATGAGTAAATTACGTATTCTGTACATCTCCAGCGAAATCGACCCCTTCCTTGAAACTTCCCAGATAGCTTCGTTACTAAGAAAACTTCCGCAGGAAATGCAGGAGAGGGGTATGGAGATAAGAATTCTGATTCCCCGGTTCGGATTAATCAATGAGCGCAAACACAGGCTGCACGAGGTAGTAAGGCTATCGGGCATCAACATCAGCATAGGAGAAGAGGAAAAGCCTTTGATCATTAAAGTAGCTTCTATCCCTTCTGCCAAGCTACAGGTTTATTTTCTTGATAATGAAGACTATTTTCACAGGAAAACCGTATTTACCGACAAGGCGGGTACTTTTTACGACGACAATGACGAAAGAGCCATTTTCTTCTGCAAAGGGGCGCTGGAAACCGTAAAGAAACTGGGCTGGGCGCCTGATGTGGTTCACTGTACCGACTGGATGACCGCCCTGATCCCGTTGTACCTGAAAACAACCTACAAGAACGATCCGATCTTCAAAAATACCAAAACCATCTTCTCGGTTTATAATAACTCGTTTGATCATACGTTTTCAGATGACATGTTTCCGAAAGTTAAAATGATGGACATCGGTGATGAGAACCTGGCCAACCTGCGTTCGCGTGATTTCTTCGGGTTTATCAAGATAGGCTGCCAGTACTCTGATGTGGTGGTAAAGGCCAATCCTTCCCTGAATGAAGCCGTGATCACCGCCCTGGATGAAACGGCGGAAAGACAGATCAACTCATTTGTAGGTGACGAAAACGCTGCGGAAACTTTCTATAACCTTTATACTGAACTGGCTGATTAAGCACTTTATGAAAAACAGATTTTGTGGTTTCGGAAAGCTTATAGCGCTTGCTTTAAGCGTTTCTCTCTTTGCATGTCATGACCCTTCGGAGATTGGTATGGGACTGGGTACAGACGGAACATTGAATGCTATTTATACCGACACCGTAAGTGTAGCTTATTCGACCGTGCTGTCTGACTCGGCAGTAAACGGAAACGCCGTTTACCTGCTTGCCGGGAATATAACAGACCCGGTTTTCGGCCCCGTAGAAGCGGTTGCCTACTTCCAGCCTTCCCTGCTGCCCCAGTTTAATTCATCCGGAACCATACTTACCGGTAGCGACGGCACCATCCTGTACGACACCCTGAGCGTATCGGCAACCGCCGTGCCTGACTCGATGAACTTCCGGCTTTATTTTGACGGCAGCCGGATATTCGGGGATACCAATGCCATCTGTAAATTCAGGGTTCACCGGCTGACCAGCATCATGAAGACCACCCCGTACAACGGTGATGAAAAGCTGGCGTACGACCCGCAGCCCCTGGCTGAATTTGAATTTAACCTGCCGAAGATGCGAAACGATTCCACCGGCGCGCTGATTGCCCGGTTTGTGTCTCTTCCGAAATCTGTGGCACAGGAAATGATCAATGAAGCCGTGGCCGCCAAAGGCAACAATGCCACTTTCATCAGCAAATTCAAGGGCTTTGCCATTGTACCGGATAAAAACAACAAGGCTGTTTACGGCTTTGCCACGGGTGTCCTGGACCTGAGCGGCTACAACAGCTCGGTGATACCGTACTGGCACGCAGAAGGCGACACCACCAGCCAGTATTACGTATTCAACATTAACGGCCCCCGGTTTACATCAATGACCTTTGACCGGAGCAAAACGGCGCTGTCTTCGCTGAGTAAAACCCGTAATGAGCTGCCCCTGACCAGTGCGGCCGACCGGCTTTACGTGCAGAGCGGAAGCGGCATCGGTACCAAAATAGACCTGAGCGCCCTGCGTTACCTGGGCAAAGACATGAAGGTGGCCCGGGCCGTGCTGGAGTTCCAGCTGGATCCTTCAACCATCAATACCCTCTACGGGAAAAGCTACTATGTAACCCTGGCAGAGGCCGATAACCGTAACCAGCAGCGAAGAAACTCGGCTAACCAGCTGACCTACCTTTATAACGGAACAGCCGATAACGTGATGGGATCGTATTTTGCCTTCAGCGATACTTCGGCCTATATCAACATAGAGATCACCAATTACCTGCAGAAGCAGCTCTTTAAAGGCGATTTAAACAAGCAGCTTTTGCTGCTGCCGGCCGCGGTGAACAGCACCAGCGGAATGGCTATTTTATCAAACGACAACCTGGCCCGGCTGGTTTTTCTTAAGCCCCGCCTGCTCTTATACTACAACCGGTATAATTAATATCGCCGCAACCCCTGATGCCCGGAAAGCTGTCCGGCTTCAGGGGTTCGGTTCATAAAGTCTCCCCGGCTTCTGCTGAAAGTATACCTTTGCTCAGAATTTATTGCATTATTCTTAAGTAATTGACCATCAGCCAATTATTAATTTTTTTTATTATTTTTTTACCTTTTCCCGTCGGAAGGGCTTGCCTATATTTGTGCGTGAAAACTAAAACAAACCAAAACTATGTGTGGAATTGTAGCCTACCTGGGGGGAAGGGAATCTGCCCCCGTTGTTATCAAAGGACTTAAAAGATTGGAATACAGAGGATATGACAGCTCTGGTGTAGCGGTTGTTGATCCGGAGCAGGGTATGAAGATCTTCAAAAAGAAAGGAAAAGTAGCCGACCTTGAAAACGTACTGAAGAACGAAACTTTTTATGCCAACATAGCCATAGGCCATACGCGCTGGGCCACTCACGGCGAACCGAACGATGTTAACGCCCACCCCCATCTTTCCAATTCGGGGCGGTTCAGCCTGGTGCATAACGGCATTATAGAGAACTATAACTCGCTGAAGCAGGTACTCATCAACAAGGGGTATACCTTCAGCAGCCAGACCGACACCGAGGTGCTGGTTAACTTTATCGAAGAAGTTCAGCGTTCGGGCAACTACCCGCTGGAAGAGGCCGTACGGCTGGCCCTGAAAGACGTGATAGGCGCTTATGCCATTGTTATCATGGACCGCGAAAACCCCAACCGGCTGATCGGTGCCCGCAAGGGCAGCCCCCTGGTTATCGGGGTAGGCCAGGATGAATATTTCTTTGCTTCTGACGCCACACCCATCATTGAATATACAAAAGAAGTGGTGTACCTGGATGACCTGGAAATAGCCGTGGTTTCTGAAAACGGCCTGGAGATCAGGAACCTTCAGAACGAGGCGTCTGATCCGCAGATCCAAACGGTAGACCTCGAGCTGGAAGCCATTGAAAAGAGCGGGTACGATCATTTCATGCTCAAAGAGATCTTTGAACAACCCCGGTCCATAGCCGACTGCCTGCGGGGCCGGGTAAATGCCGATGAAGCCCTGATCCAGCTGGGCGGTCTGCGCGACTACCTGGGCAAGCTGGCCAAAGCCAAACGTATCGTATTTGTAGCCTGCGGCACATCCTGGCATGCCGGGCTGGTGGGCGAATACCTGTTTGAGGAGCTGGCCCGGATCAACGTGGAAGTAGAATACGCCTCGGAGTTCAGGTACAGGAACCCCATCATCAAGGAAGGCGATATTGTAATTGCCATTTCGCAGTCGGGCGAGACCGCCGATACCCTGGCCGCGCTTGAGCTGGCCAAGGCCAAAGGCGCCATTATCCTGGGCGTATGCAACGTGGTGGGGTCATCGATATCGCGGGTAACGGATGCCGGCGTCTATACCCACGCCGGACCGGAGATCGGTGTAGCCAGTACCAAGGCTTTTACCGCCCAGGTAACCGTGCTGTCTATGATTGCCATTGCTACGGCGCACAAGAAAGGAACCATTACCGATGAGACTTTCCGGAGATTGCTGATCGAAATGTCGGACATCCCGAAAAAAGTGGAGGAGATCCTGACCCTGGCCGACGAAATCAAAGATATTTCCAAGCTCTTCACCTTTGCGCAGAATTTTATCTTCCTGGGCCGGGGCCTCAACTTCCCGGTAGCCCTGGAAGGCGCCTTAAAGCTGAAAGAGATTTCTTATATTCATGCCGAGGGCTACCCGGCCGCCGAAATGAAGCACGGTCCTATTGCGCTTATCGACGAAGACATGCCGGTGGTATTCATTGCCACGCGTGACAGCTCGTATGAGAAGGTGGTATCCAACATACAGGAGGTAAAAGCCCGTAAAGGAAGGGTAATCGCCATTGTCTCGGAAGGCGATACCGAGGTCAGAAAGATGGTGGACTTCACCATAGAGGTTCCCAATACGCATGAGGTATTGCAGCCCCTTCTGACGGTTATTCCGCTTCAGCTGCTCTCGTATTATATTGCGGTGCTCAGGGGCCGTAACGTAGACCAGCCCCGCAACCTGGCCAAGTCGGTTACGGTAGAATAAGCGGGAAAACCCGCCGGGAATGCCGGTTTTTTAGTAAATTGCTAACCGTTTAACTTTTCACCAATGATCAGATTACTGTTAGCCATCTTTCTTATTCCGGCATTCCTGTCCGCTCAAAAGAAGCCCCTCACAGATAACCAGCTGCTTGACCTGGTACAGAAACAAACTTTCCGGTATTTCTGGGATTTCGGCCACCCGGTGAGCGGACTGGCCCGTGAAAGAAGCAACCAGGCCTTCGGCTATGGCGATGAGACCTGTACCACGGGAGGAACCGGCTTTGGCGTTATGGCTATCGTAGTGGCTGCCGATAGAGGCTGGATAAGCCGGGAAGAAGGCGCTCAGCGGGTTCAGAAAATTGCTCGGTTTCTTGCCAAAGTACCCGTTTACCACGGGGTATTTCCCCACTGGCTTCACGGCAGCACCGGCCAGACCATTCCTTTCAGCAGGAAAGACGACGGGGGCGACCTCGTAGAAACTGCCCTGCTCTTCCAGGGGCTCCTGACCGCCCGGCAGTATTTCGGCCGGAACAATCCTACAGAAAACAGTCTTCGCGGCCTGATCACCATGATGTGGAACGAGATAGAATGGGACTGGTATACCCAGGGCTCAAAAAACCAGCTGTACTGGCACTGGAGCCCCAATAACGGCTGGGCTATGAATTTTGAGCTGCGGGGCTATAACGAAACCCTGATCACCTATGTGCTGGCGGCCTCCTCCAGGCGATACGCCATTAACCCCGACATCTACCACAAATGTTACGCTAAAAACGATCATTTCCTGAACGGGAAGGAGTTTTACGGCGTGAAGCTTCCGCTGGGATTTGACTATGGCGGCCCGCTGTTTTTTGCGCATTATTCTTTTATGGGGCTTGACCCCCGCGGCCTGAAAGACCGGTACGCTGATTATTGGGAACAGAACGTCAACCATACCCGGATCAATTACCTGCATTGTGTAAAAAACCCTAACGGCTTTAAGGGATACAGCGCTAAATGCTGGGGCCTGACCGCTTCAGATAACCATGAAGGGTATAATGCGCATTCACCTACCAATGACCTGGGTGTCATCACCCCTACCGCGGCGCTATCGTCGTTTCCGTATACACCAGCCGAATCGATGGCTGCCCTGCGTTATTTTTACGAAGAACGCGGCGATCAGCTGTGGGGAGAATACGGGTTTTACGATGCTTTTAACGACTCTAAAAACTGGGTAGCTCCGTCATACCTGGCCATTGACCAGGGACCTATTGTGGTGATGATTGAAAACTACCGGAGCGGCCTGCTCTGGAACCTGTTTATGGAGATCCCCGAAATTCAGGATGGCCTGAAAAAACTGGGCTTTGAAAGCCCGAAAATCAAATAACCCGGAAGCCCAGCTTTGAAAGCCCGTTTTTTACCGGCGGGCTTTTCATACCATACGTCCACAGGAGCTTAGTGCGGTAATTTTCTATACCGATAATAATGGGGCCCTGGTCAATGGCAATATAGTCAGAGGCGTACCAGTCGTCTTTCACGGAAAAGGCGTCTTTAAAACCGTAGTCGCCCCAAAGCTTATCGCCCAATGTATAATAAAAGAAGCGGAGCGCCTCCATCGACTCTTCCGGGGTATACGGAAACGACGATAGCGCCGCAGTAGGACTGATAACGCCCTTGTCATTACGGGGAGAATGCGCCGCGTATCCCGTGGGATTATCGCTGGCAGTCAGCCCCCAGGAGTAAGGTCCGTATCCCGGAAATGTATTCGGGTTCTCCATACAATACGCCCGGTTGATGAGGGTGTGGTTCCGGCACTGAACGGCATAATCGGTCATGTAATCGTCTGACAGCCCGAAAGGATTAATACCCAGGAAAGAGTACTGCGAGATAAAGAGCGGCCCGCCGTAATCGGCTCCCAGCGGCAGGCGGATGCCCTGGTACAGGTTGCCGTTCAGAAAGGCACCGTTGCGCGCCCAGCCCTTGATGTAGCTGTTTTTTTCAATAGCATATCTTTCAGATCCGGCGGCCAGCACATAAGCCACCAGCGCCTCGTTCCATCCGCTGATCTTCAGGTTCAGCTCAAAGCCGTAATCGGGACTCCAGTGCCAGAACAGGCTCTCTGTTCCGTTCAGGAAGAAACTCCATTCCACAGCCTGGTAGAGCGCGTCTATTCTCCGGTTCAGCCCTACGTCACCCAGGAACTCCCCCGCGGTCAGCAGGCCCATCATCAGGAAAGAGGTTTCTACCAGGTCAGCCCCGTTGTCTTTTGCACTGAAAGGCTGGGTACGCCCTGTATTGCCGTCATACCAGTGGGAGAAAGCTCCGTGGTACTTCTCGGCATTTTCAAGGAATGTTACTATCTTGTCCAGCTGCGCCAATGCCTCCGTGCGGGTAATAAACTTATGTGTCGCACCCACGCAAAGTGCCATCGCTCCAAAGCCCGTACCGCCTGTAGTGACGGTATTGAGAGTAGAACTCCGTTCCCGGGTCATGCCCGACACGGGGTGGGCAAAATCATAAAAATAACGAAAGGTGTTTTGCTGTACTTTAGTAAGCAACGCATCATCGGAGATCCGCTCCATTTTATCTGCCCTGTCGGCATCGGTATAGAAGAATAAGCTCTCCTCTTTACGAAGAGTACCCTTTTCTGATGAGGTAAGCCCGCTGCGTACAACAAACGTGTACCGCTGAAAGCCGGCAAGCCCGCCCGTTGGCTGCAGGGTAAGCGTACGGTTCTCATTGGAAAACGTATAGCCGCAGGCAACGGTCTCCCCTTTCCTGTTCAGCAGCGAAATAAAGGGGGTGAGGCCGGCAGCCGGGTCAAGCGGCTGGCTGAAGTCTATGGTTATAGCGGCGTTCAAAGGTACGGCAATCCGCGTTGCCGGTTCATCTGCCGGCTGACTGCCCAAACGAATACCCCGGACCTCCAACGGATCCGGTTGGGGTTCTTCTTTCGTTCCGGAAGAACAGCTGCACAGGAATACCAGCGCAAGAAATAAAATACCTTTTTTCATAGTAATACAGGAAAAAAGGATGCCCGGTTTCAATTTCTACGAAAAACCGGTTGTTTCCCGTAGAAATTGAGGGGCATCCCCAGATGTATAGCAGGCTTATTCCACCCGTCTTCTCAATCTCTCTTACCAGCCAAGATTTTGTACAAAATCAGGTGTCTGGATAATCTGATCATTCGGAATAGGGAACAGGTTATGCCTTTGCTGGAAAGTTTTACCGTTCGCTTTCATGGCAGCCTCTGCCTGGTGCGTGCGAATCAGGTCAAACCAGCGATCATGCTCGAACGCCAGCTCCAGTCTTCTTTCGTTCCAGATTTTCTGACGTACATCGGCCTGGTTGGAAGAGGTATAATTGGGCAGCTTGGCGCGGTTACGTACAATATTCAAAACAGATACCGCTTCTGACGTTTTGCCCAGCTCATTGGCCGATTCGGCCAGGATGAGGTATACTTCACCCAGTCTCAGGTAACGCAGGTTCTTACCGTTATCAGCGCCCCCCGGGTTTCCTGAATCGTATGCCTTCTCGTTGTACATGGGATTTTCTGCTCCCTGGCTGATCACCCGGCCGTCATACAGGGTTTCACCCCTGAATATAATGGTAGCGTTCATCCTTACCGAGTCTTTTTCTGCCAGGAAGGCCTGCAGCAGGTTGTCTGAAGGCACGTTGAAGCCCCAGCCCCAGCCACCGGTACCGCGGGCACCCTGCGTCTGGGAATACTGCTGAATTCCGTGGGCAATCGATTCTCCGCGGGCCTGGAACTCAAAGATAGATTCCGGGCCGTTCTCGCCCACTTCACGCCAGATACGGGCATAGTCAGATTCCAGGTTGTATTCTCCCGAACCGATCACCGTTTTGGCCATATCATAGGCTTCCTGGTATTTCCCCTGGTACAGGTATACTTTTGACAAAAGGGCCTGTGCCGCTCCTTTGGTGGCTCTTCCCAGGTCTTTGGCCGCATATGCCGACTTCACAGGCAATACATCCGCAGCCGCTTTTAAATCTGCTTCAATATAGGCATATACCTCAGCGGTCGGCACCCGTTTTACCAGGTCACGCTCCTGGATAGGAATATCGCCCCAACCGCGTACCAGGTAGAAATAATTCAGTGCACGCAGGAAGCGGGCTTCCCCGATCAGCCGGCTCTTGTAGGCCTGATCGGTCAATCCGAAATTCTCAATATACTCAATAGCGAGAGAAGCTCTCCCCACCGACTTGTACCAGTGTTTCCACATATCCCTTACTGACGGCACGCTGCTCGTATAGGTTAAATCATCCAGGATATCTTTATCGGTTCCTTTGTCAGTGGGTGAAGACCCCTTGTCTGCATTATCCGAAATAATCTCGGTAATGCCCAGGAAAGAGAAAGCGTAGTTCCAGTCGGTAAACATCCCGTAAATACCGTTCACAAAAGCCTCCGGCTCATAAATAACCTGGCTGTCTTTGGCTTCTACTTTCTCGCGGGAGTCTACATCCAGGAAATCGTTTTCACAGGATACGATCCCGAGTGAAAATGCCGCAAGCAGTGATATATATAATTTGTTCTTTTTCATGATTTAAAAACATTAAAACTGTATGTTAAGGCCCAAAATAAAGTTCCTGGTGGTGGGGTAAGCCCCCAGCTCCACACCCGTTGTACCCGAAGGGTCGCCGTCACCCGCTATCTCAGGAGAGAAACCGGTATATTTTGTAAATATCAGCGGGTTCTGGGCAGTAGCATAAATTCTCAGGCTGGAAGTTCCGGAATACAGTTTTTTCAGGGTATATCCCAGCGTGATGTTGTTGATCCGGAAGAAAGCACCGGGCTCCAGGTAATAGCTGGAAGCGTAAGAGTCGCGGTCAGCGCCGGGGTTCACCGTACTGGTTCCCGCTCCGTGCCAGCGTTTTTCATACATTTCCAGGGTTACGTTCTCACCACCGTCAATCCGGGTACCTTTCAGGCCGTTATAAATTTTATTTCCGCCTACGCCGTATCCGTAAATAGAGAGGTCGATATTTTTATAGTCGGCACTGATGTTGATCCCGTAGGTATGCGTAGGCAGGTAAGAGCCCATGAAAACCTTATCTTTGTTGTCAATGACGCCATCGCCGTTCTGATCCGCATATTTCAGGTAACCCGGCTTGGGTGATCCCACGGCAACGCCCTGCTTGATTTCCTCAGGCGTTTGCCATACACCGTTTGCTTCGTACATCCACCAGCCGTAAATCGGCTGACCTTCCCGCAGCTGCTTGGTGATTTGTCCGTTTCCTAAGCTACCTCCCGTCTGGCCGTCATAGGCCGGCGTCACATCTTTCACGGTGTTTTTGTTATACGCATAATTCACGCCCACACTATAGTTCAGGCCGATGCCCGTGGTGCTGTTCCAGTTCAGGGCTGCTTCAATACCGTTGTTCAGCACTTTTGCGCCGTGCGCATAAAAGTTACCTTCATACGTAGACGTATATCCCGGTGTTACATACAGAATAGCATTGGTGTTCAGCTTGTGGTAGTAATCGAGTGACCCGCTCAATTTATGATTCAGGAACGCGAAGTCAAGCCCTGCGCCGGTCTCTTCGGTTACCTCCCACGACACATTCACGGCAGGGGTACCGTAAGCGGCTCCGAAAACCAGCTCCTGTCCGGGACCGAATACGTAGTTGTAGCTGCTGCTGCCCGGGTTGGTCAGAATCTGGCTTACGTTCAGCGGGATATCCTGGTTACCCAGCTTACCCCAGTTCAGGCGTACTTTCAGCAGGTCAAAAGGCGAATCCTGCATAAAGTCTTCGTTAGATACCGTCCAGGCAGCGCCCACCGACGGGAAAGTACCCCAGTATTGTTCGTTATTTTTGAAAACGCTTGATCCGTCACGACGTAAGGTGGCGGTCAGGTAATACCGGCTGTCAAAATTGTACTGAACTCTTCCGAAGTAAGAAGCCAGCGCCCGGGGCGTATAATACGTCTGGTTAAGAATTTTCTGGTAAGCGCTGGAGCCCAGGTTGATGTTCCAGTATTGCTCCTGGTCAGGCACGTCGTACCCGGTGCCGTTCATCCCGTTTCCTACGTTTACTTTCTCTCTCGACATCCCCACGGTAGCTTCCAGGTGATGCTTGTCAAACGACTTGTTAAAGGTCAGGAAGTTTTCCAGGACCCAACGGAACGTCTCTGAATTTCCTACATACAAACTGTTATTGGCATAGGCGGTAGTAGCAGGGTTAGCCGCTTTCAGAGCCAGGAATTCAGCCTCCGTACGGGTAGGGTCTGCGTTCAGCCAGTTGGTTTTGGTGTCGGTGAAGTTCCGTGACCGGGAGGCATAACGGGTGGCACCAAAACGGGAATTAAACTTCAGGTAGTCGGTGATTTTCACCTCCGCTTCCAGTCCGCCCTGCAGTGTATTGGTGTTCTGCAGCTCATTCTGCATCATCAGGTCATATACCGGGTTACCGATAGAGTTCAGGTTACCGATGTTATCGCCCGCGTTACGTTCATAGGTGACAATACCTGTGGTGCGGTTAACGATGGAACGTCCGTAGCGGCCGTTGGCATACTGTACGGGCACCAGCGGTGACTGGCGGTACGCAGAGTTAAAGTTACCGTATGCTTTGGGATTGGCTTCGGTGAAGGTCAGGTTGAGCGTCTGGTTGATTTTCAGCCTGCTGTTAAAAAAGCGGTAAGTATTGTTATTCCGCAGGGTATTCCGGTTATACGTTGCTCCCTTCAGGATACCTTCTTCAGCATAGTTGTTGTAGCTCAGGAAAAAGTCTACATTATCCGAGCCGCCGGAAAGGTTAAGCGAGTGGCTCATTTGCTTACCGTTCTGAAGCAGCTCATCGTACCAGTCGGTATTGTTGGGCTGGTTTTCAGCCAGGCGCCAGGTCTGGTTCAGTGAAGCCAGGTTCTCGTTGTAATAGGTGGTATATTGCCTGGCATCGGCCATTTTCACCCTGTTCAGCACGCCTTTGGTCCCCATGTAGCCATCGTAAGAGATCTGGGTTTTCCCGGCCTTTCCTTTCTTGGTGGTAACAATAACCACCCCGTTAGCTGCTCTCAGACCATAAATAGAGGCAGAAGAGGCATCTTTCAGTATATCCATTGACTGGATGTCGTTCGGGTGGATATTGTTGATGTTATCTGCCGGCATGCCGTCTACGATATACAGCGGATTCCGCCCGCCCAGGGCAGTACCCATACCGCGGATCAGCACGGTAGGCGACGAGCCCGGTGCTTCGTTGGCAATGATGGTGGCTCCCGCTACTTTTCCCTGGATCGACTGCATGGCCGAAGTAGCCGGCTGCTTCATGATCTCATCGGTTTTAATGTTGGAGATGGCCCCGGTAAGGTCGGCTTTCTTTTGTGTACCGTATCCTACCACCACTACCTCATCCAGTATACTCTGGTCATCCGCGAGCACTATATCAATCAGTGAGCGCCCGTTTACCGGAACCTCCTGGGTAACATACCCTACATAAGAAACCACCAGGATATCGTTTGATTCGGCCTGGAGGCTAAAGTTACCGTTCACATCGGCCATGGTACCGGTATTTTTTCCTTTCACGTTAATGGTGGCGCCAATGAGCGCTTCCCCTTTCGAATCTTTTACGGTTCCTTTTATTTCCGCCAGCTTAAAGTGTGCCGCCGCGGTAAGAGGCACACCCACCACACACATCACAACAAGCCCCATCAGTAAAAGTGGACTTAAGGCATTTCGATAATACCTTCTGAAACGTTGAACATTTTTCATATTGAATTGATTGATAAATTATTCATTAACCCTGTACACGCAAATCCCTGACCCATAAGAAGAACAGCCCGGGGTATCCGGAAGAAATAAAGTATTTTGTGAGGATACCCGGCGGAATGACCGCACTAGGAGCCCGCCCCGTTCTCCATGACTCCACTATATTAAACGATACTCTTTTTTTGTTGTAGAATTACGCTTCAAAGGAATATCAAATGCCCGAAAAATCCAAATTAAACGGGCAAATATTGTTTTGTTTGGAGCCGGTAAAAACAGGGCTCCCTATTTCCCGGACCAGGGCCGAAAGAGTGTATATTAACATCCTTCATTTTCCAAACTAATTACTATCTTTGCACTTGAATGAGGCTTTTTGCATACATATTCAGCATATACATTCTGGCATTGTCTGTAGTGCCCTGCAGTGATGCATACAATGACTGCCAGAATGATACTGCCTATAAAGAATATTCACAGGCTCACAATCACCATACAGACCACAATGATAATTGCAGCCCTTTCTGTACCTGCACTTGTTGCAGTACATCTGTAAATCTGAAATTCACATCTCATAAATTCCAGATCACAAAGCTCGTGGTGTCTTCACAAATCACTTACCCTGTTCGTGATTTTTCTTTCGTTTCCAATTATTACGGAAATATCTGGCAACCGCCAAAGATTAAGGCTTAATACATATCGGCTAATGTACTATCGGCGCGGGCATAATGCTATGCGTTAACCGCTGTATACGTCGTCATTCCGTACATTCACTATTCTCTTGTTCTAAACAGAAAGAGTTTTAATCCGTTCGTATTAATCCAATGAATTGTGTTAGACAGTATCATAAAATTCAGTATTAAAAACAAGTTAGTCATTGGTATAATGACCTTGTTACTCATCATTTGGGGAAGTTGGAGCGTTACCAGGCTACCCATTGACGCCGTGCCTGATATTACCAACAACCAGGTGCAGATTATTACCGTTTGTCCTGCACTGGCAGGACAGGAAGTAGAACAGCTGGTTACATTTCCCATTGAGCAAAGCATTGCCAATCTTCCTGATTTGGAAGAAACCCGAAGTATTTCAAGGTTTGGGCTTTCGGTTATTACTGTTGTTTTTGACGAGGATACAGATATCTATTTTGCCCGGCAGCTCGTCAATGAAAAGCTGAAAGAAGCAGAAGAAAACATACCGAAAGGCATCGGCACACCTATGCTGGCGCCTGTAAGCACAGGATTGGGCGAAGTGTATCAATATATCCTGCATCCCCAAAAAGGAAGTGAAGGGAAATATAACGCCAAAGACCTGCGTACCATGCAGGATTGGATTGTAGCCCGGCAACTGAACGGAACAAAAGGCATAGCCGAAGTAAATAGTTTCGGGGGCGAGGTGAAACAATACGAAGTAGCCGTAAACCCGGACCGTCTAAAAGCAATGGGCGTAAGCATTAACGATATTTTCAATGCCCTTGAAAAGAACAATCAGAATACAGGCGGTGCATACATTGACAAGAAACCCAATGCCTACTTCATTCGGGGCATTGGTTGGATTACTTCGTTGGAAGATGTAGCGAACATAGCCGTAAAAAACACAAACGGCAGCATTCCCATATTCATAAAAGACGTTGCCAATGTTCAGTTCGGCAGTGCGGTTCGTTATGGCGCAATGACCTATAACGGCGAAGTTGATGCCGTTGGCGGTGTGGTAATGATGCTCAAAGGAGCAAACAGTCACGAAGTGGTGCAACGCATCAAAGAAAAAATTCCCGAAATCCAAAGATCATTGCCCGACGATGTTGTGATAGAACCCTATTTAGACCGTACCGATTTGGTAGGCCGGGCTATCCGTACCGTAGAAAAGAACCTGATTGAAGGAGCGCTGATAGTCATTTTTGTATTGGTACTGTTTTTAGGGAATCTGAGGGCAGGGTTAATTGTCGCTTCTGCCATTCCCTTATCCATGCTGTTTGCATTGGGACTTATGAATGTTTTCGGAGTAAGTGCCAACCTGATGAGCCTGGGAGCTATCGACTTCGGATTAATCGTGGACGGCGCAGTGATCATTGTAGAAGCCACATTGCACCATTTGGGTTTACGAAAGTCAATCCATAGATTAACACAACAGGAAATGGACGAAGAGGTGTTTGTTTCCGCTTCCAGAATCCGTAACAGCGCAGCGTTTGGCGAAATCATTATCCTGGTGGTTTATATTCCTATACTTACGCTGGCAGGCGTTGAGGGCAAAATGTTTACACCTATGGCTAAAACCGTTGGCTTTGCCATTTCAGGAGCATTGATCCTGTCCCTGACCTATATACCGATGATGTGTGCATTATTCCTGTCAAAAAATATTTCCCGCAGGAAAACCTTTTCGGATAAAATGATACACTTTCTGCAAGGCATTTATCAGGCCCTTTTGCAAAAAGCGATTACCGTAAAATATGCCATTACCGGCAGTACCGTTTTACTTTTTACAATCAGTCTTTTTATCTTCAAAAATCTGGGAGGTGAGTTCATACCCCAATTGCAGGAGGGCGACTTTGCTTTTCATTGCATATTACCACAAGGCAGCTCACTGAGTCAGAGTATTGAAACATCCATGCAGGCTTCACGGATTATCAAAGAATTTGACGAGGTAAAAATGGTAGTAGGTAAAACGGGGTCAGCAGAAGTTCCAACAGACCCCATGCCTCCGGAAGCTACCGATTTAATGATCATCCTGAAACCGCAAAAAGAATGGAAAACCTCAAAAAGCTATACCCGGTTAGCCGATGAAATCAATGAAGCCTTAGAAGTTATTCCGGGCGTATTCTTTGAAAAAAACCAACCCATTCAGATGCGTTTCAATGAATTAATGACAGGCATAAGGCAGGATGTGGCAGTAAAGATTTTCGGGGAAGATTTAGACAGCCTTTCCGTTTATGCCGGCAAAGTTAGCCAGGTAATACAAAGTGTGGACGGTGTTACTGCACCGCAGGTAGAGCGGATAAGCGGATTGCCTCAAATCCATGTGGAGTACAACAGAACAAGGCTTGCCAATTACGGCATCACCGTAGAAGATATAAACCATATAGTAAGCGCCGCATTTGCAGGTAAAAGTGCAGGACAGGTTTTTGAAAATGAAAGACGCTTTGATCTGGTGGTTCGTTTAGACAGTGCTTACAGAACCGATATAGACGATGTCAGCAACTTAACCATACCGACCAGCACAGGCTATCAAATTCCGTTATCACAGGTAGCAGCAATCAACTACAAATTGGGAGCAGCACAAATCAGCCGTGAAGCAGGCAAACGAAGAATAGTTATCGGTTTCAATGTATCGGGCAGGGATGTTCAAAGCGTGGTAGATGATATTCAGCAAAAATTGAACACACAAATAAAATTACCCGCAGGTTATTACTTTACTTATGGCGGACAGTTTGAGAATTTACAGAAAGCAGGCCGGCGGCTGATGATAGCCGTTCCGGCATCTTTGCTTCTTATTTTTTCACTCTTGTACTTTACCTTCCGTTCGCTCCGGCAGGCATGTCTGATTTTTACCGCAATCCCAATGAGTGCCATAGGTGGTGTGTTCGCTTTATGGCTTCGCAGTATGCCGTTCAGCATTTCCGCAGGTATCGGTTTCATTGCCTTATTTGGTGTAGCCGTATTAAACGGAATTGTGTTGATCGGAACTTTCAACCAATCAGAAAAAGACGGAGTTACAGACATTTTAAAACGGGTATCTGACGGGACAAAAGAACGATTAAGACCTGTACTCATGACGGCAACCGTAGCCAGTTTGGGTTTTTTACCTATGGCATTAAGCACAGGAGCAGGAGCAGAAGTACAAAAACCATTGGCAACAGTAGTCATTGGTGGCTTGATAACGGCTACATTCCTTACACTGTTTGTATTGCCGCTGCTCTACATCATATTCAATACAAAATCAATTTCAGGAAAACAGCAAAAATGAAATCAGTTATAACCCTACTGCTATGGCTACTTTCGGGGCCGGGCTTCAGCGCCAACGCCCAAACAAAAAAAGTTATTGGTATAGAAGACGCCATAAACATAGCCCTGCAAAACAATGGTAACATCAAGGCAAAAGACTTTGAAATAAAATCAGCCCGGAGCCTGAATAAAACATCGGGCGAATTGCCGAAGCTGGATGTTAATACACAGGCGGGTCAATACAACAGTATCAAATTTGACCAGTCTTTTCAGATTGTACAAACAATACCTTTCCCTACGCTGTTTGGTGCCAGAAAAGAACTTATAAATGCCGAAGTAAAAAGTAAAGAACTGCAAAGTGAGATAACCGTACTTGAATTAAAAAATCAGGTACGGACATCCTACTACCAAATTCAATACCTGCAACACAATCAAAAGCAATTACTGGATTTGAACAGCTTGTACCTTGATTTTATCAAAGTGGCGGAGCTGCGTTACAAAACAGGTGATACAAAAAAGGTTGAAATCAGTACAGCACAGGCAAAGCAGGGCGAGATCAATTTATTGCTGAAACAGAACGGAGTGTATTTACAAAACGCCCGTCAATACTTACAGGCCCTGATGAATACCGATGAACCGTTTGATGTAAGCAACGATGCCGAATTTCAGCCCTTGCAGATAAGCGTTCTGTCAGATAGCTCAGTCATAGCCGGCCACCCTGCTATAAAAGCGCTATATCAGGATGTTGTGATTGCAGAGCAGGCAAAAAAAGTAGAAAAAGCCCGGAGCTTACCCGATTTTACAGTGGGGTATGTCAATCAATCTCTGACAGGCTTTCAAACCGTAAACGGACAGGAGAAGTATTTTAACCGGGGCAACCGGTTCAGTTCGGTAAACATTGGCATTGCCATTCCTTTGACAGCCGGAGCAACCCAGGCAAGAATAAAATCCTGGGACTATCAAAAGCAAGCGGCACAGGCCGGCGCACAGCAACAGCAGATTTTGTTACAAACACAATTGCAAACCGCCATGCAGCAATATCAGCAGGATTTGCAGCAGTTCAAATATTATCAGCAACAAGCCCTGCCCCATGCAAACGATATCGTTTCAGCAGCACAGTCGGGTTATCGTACGGGTGACATCAGCTATGTAGAGTATCTCTATGCTTTGCAGACAGCTACAGATATACAGTTGAATTACCTGAAAAGCATTCAGCAGGTAAATCAGTCGGTAATCCATATTTATTCATTAATTAATCAGTAGATCGGTATGTATTTCAAAATAAAAAAATCAATAGCATTTGTATTGTTGCTGAATGTCCTGTTAAGCAGTTGTGGCAACAAGAACAGTCATTCACCTGATGAGGAAAAGTCCGGGGAGGCGGTAATTTCAAACGAAGCTAATCCCGAAGAAGCACCGCTAACCATTGCCACCCTCACGCAAGAACAGATAAAAGCGGTGGATATACAATTTGGCACAGTAGAAAGCAAAGAGCTCACAGCTACTATAAAAGCAAATGGGATGTTGCGGGTGCCAAACAATAACAAAGGCAATGCAACTTCACTGTATGGTGGAGTAATCAGGACCCTGAATGTTCAAATTGGCGATTATGTACGGAAAGGACAAGTGATAGCCACTATTGCCAATCCGCAGTTTATCCAGCTGCAGGAAGAATACCTGACCATTGGCAGCAGAATAACCTTTGCAGAGCAGGAAGTACAACGGCAACAGGAACTCAGCTCGGGCAATGCAGGTGCTTTGAAAAATTTACAGAATGCAACAGCAGAGCTCAATACACTTCGCACCCGGAAAGCATCGTTGCAGCAGCAAATACAATTAATGGGTATCGATCCAAATTCAGTATCAAACAACAACCTGAAATCAGCACTGGTAGTTACAAGCCCTTTGAACGGAACAATAAGCAACCTGTTTGCCAAGATAGGTAGCTATGCAGACGTTTCTTCGCCTGTTGCCGAAATTGTAGATAACAGCTCATTGCATCTGGATTTACAGGTTTTTGAGAAAGATTTACCCATGATGAAAACCGGGCAGATTATACATTTTACATTGACTAACAATCCTGTTAATGAATATGATGCAAAGGTTTTTAGTATCGGCTCATCATTTGAAAACGACAGTAAAACAATTTCTGTTCATGCTTCCGTAACAGGGAATAAAACAGGATTGATTGACGGAATGAACATCACAGGTATTGTAAGCCTGAGCAATATTACCACGCCGGCAGTACCCAACGAGGCTATTGTAAATGCAGACGGGAAATACTACATCTTTATGGTAACCGATAAAAAGCCTGAAAAACATCACGGGGAAGCAGAAGACGGCCATCAGCACGGCAAAAAAGAAACCGATCACAAAGAAGAAGCCAGAGACAACGTAAACTTTGAAAAAGTCGAAGTGGTAAAAGGCGTTTCTACTATGGGCTATACCGCAGTAACTTTTATGCAGGATATTCCCGGCCATGCACAAATAGTAATAAAAGGAGCTTTCTTCATCAATGCCAGACTATCAAATACAGGCGGACATGAACACTAGAAACGAACCTATCCGGGCGGTCGGCGAAGCAACCGGATACCGTTGAATAAAATATTATCATTTTAATAAAAAATTGAAATATTTTTATATAACTTCGTTTCATAAATCTTTCAAAGCTTTATAATCCCATGTAAATGAGCAATTTCACCTATAATGTATCACACCATGTTTACTTCAAAAAAAATCCTGGTCCTCCTGGGGATCATCCTTTTCCGCCCTTCGTTTGCACAAGATGAGAAAGTACTTAAAGACTCCACGGCCCGGTCATCTGTATCACTTCTCTCCGGTTATGGAGGAAATATCCTTCCCCAGTACTCCCCGCTCTCACCCAACGCCGCCAGCATTCAGAAGTTTGGAGACTACCAGGTCAATTTAGCCACGGGCATTCCGGACATCAGCATACCCCTGCATACCATTACCAACGGCAAGCTCTCCATGCCCGTAACCTTACGTTACCATGCCTCCGGCTTTAAGGTACATGAGCATGCCTCCTGGGTAGGCCTGGGCTGGGCGCTGGATCTGGGGGCTTCCATGAGCCGCAATGTGCAAGGCCTGGCAGATGACGGACCGGGAGGATATCTCAACTATAGCGGGGCCATTACTTCCAGTAAGGATTTCTGCTATAATACCAATGATTATACCTATGGAATGCAGGTGTCAGCAAACAACTTTGACGCCCAACCCGACATCTTTTCCTACTCCACACCTACCCGTAGCGGAAAGTTTATTACGCGTTATTTAATGAAAATACCGGACTACCCGGTAAATATTTCCTATAATTTCAGCTCAGGGGCTATTCAGTCATTTACTGTTGTGGATGACCTGGGTACGGAATACCGGTTTGCCGAAAAAGAAACGCAGAATGTGACCGCATCAGGGCTTTCTATGAATTATACCGGAAGCTGGCTGCTGACAGAGGTCAAATCGCCGGACACCGATGACCAGATTACCTACACGTACCAGGCAGGCGGAAATATGCTGTATAGTGAAAATACCTGGACCACTTCTTTTATTTATAATGCCTCACCTTCAGGGGGCTATTATACCAATACTACCTTATCGATTCCTGTCCAGTCGAACAGAAATTCAGTCATTACCCAAAGAAACCCCTACAAGATAACTTTTCCCAACGGTGAAATTGAGTTTATTCAGTCTTCTACAGGTGAACGCCTTGACCAGACCCAAAGCCACTTCCTGAAACAAATCAATGTTTATAATTATGAAAGCAGTATAAAAAAGCTCATCAAAGTCATCAAGTTTAATTACGGTTACTTCACGTACGGCAGCACTAACAGCCGTCTGAAACTAATATGAAACCAATAAATACAAGTTTCTGGGTACGGAGAAGTATGGCGCAGGATTGAGAGTAAAATCGATCAAAAGTACAACCGGGAGCAAAAGCACGCTTAAAAGGTATGAATACTCCTCTTCTGACGGCGCGGGTGTAGGGTTAATTGCCACCAATTGGAAACCCAACGACCCCCAGCAACCCTTACTGCAGGATCTTGACTACACCAGGGGCCCGTTTGACCCGCCCAGCCCGCCCGGTTCCTCTGCCAAACAGGCCACTTTTACCCAGGATGGCCCCAATACGTCTATTTACACCATGGACGCCGCAGTAATCTACTACACGGCCGTTACCGAATTTTTCGAAGAGTCATCTGACACCCAGAAGAACGGCCGTAATGTATACAATTTTGATTTTACAGCCGATGTCATTGTTACCGATATCAATTATGCTACCCGAACCGTAAAACCCTGGCTCAGGGGCAACCTGCTCAGCAAAGCCGTTTACAACAAAGACAACCTGCTGGTAGCGGCAGATACACTTGAATACAGTGAACTGGCCACCAATAGCCAGCTTGCCGCCGCATTTGTCACCAATCCTTTTATTTTCGATAACGTGGTCGGAAGCAGTGTCCCCTGCCCTACTACTTACCAACCCTCTAAACCGTCTATCAAATATCTGCCTGTAACTTACCATTCCGGTATCAAACTCCCTGTTCAGAAACGATCGGTGAAAGACGGCGTCCGTACCATTGAAAACACCTCCTACACTTCTAACCTGCTGGTCAGTTCAAAAGAAACGCTTAGCAGCAGAACCGGAGAAACAATATGGGAAATATATTTTTATCCCTATTCTTCCTCTCCCGACCCCGGTTCTGCGGCTTTGGCAGCCCGGAATATGCTTAACATTCCGCTAAATACGTTTATTTTCCATAGCGTATCTTCTGTAAACTATACTGTTTACAGTGAAGAACGGGTATTCAGCCTGTTTCCCGGAACCAATGCGCGGGGGTTTACCAATAATATACTCCTGAAAGAGATCTGGAACGCCCCGGCGGGAGGAATATGGCAACGCCGCGTTACTTACACCGACTACGCTACCAACGGTAAACCGCTGGCCTATTACCTCGACGACAAAAAGATCTCTGTGGCCCTGGTATGGGGCTATAATTCTTCCCTGCTGATTGCCGAGATGAGAAATGTGTCTAAAACAGATGCCGATGCAGCCATGACCACGGCCGGTATCACTCCTGCCAATATGAGTGTACCGGTCTTTACCTCTACTGAAACCACCCGTATCCGCAACCTTCAGGCATCTTTTCCCTACGGCATGATCACCTGGTATGCGCACCGGCCGCATGTAGGTCTCAGTGCCACGGTTTCGCCACAGGGTACACTGACTTCATACACCTATGACGGCCTGCTGCGGCTCAGAAGCGCGAAAGACAATAACGGTAATATCACCGACCTGTACCGGTACAATTACGCCACTATTAACCCATAACCTGATCATGAAAAAGTTCACGCTTATTTTCTCCGGCCTGCTGGCAGCAGGCCTTACGGCTGCTGCACAGACGTTTTCAGCCGGCTATACCGCAGTAACCCATAGTAAATACCGGGTAGCCAGCACCTCAGAAGCCGACGCTTCTGACGCCGCCAAAGCCCTGATCACCATTCAATACTACGATGGCCTGGGCCGCCCGGTACAAACGCTGGGTTACCGGCAGTCGCCCCTGCAGAAAGACCAGGTGCTGAAATATACCGAATACGACAAATACAGCCGCATGCAACGTGACTACCTGCCCGTACCGACCACGGCTAACGATGGCGCCTACAAGACCACCACCCACAGCCTGGGGGTAAGCTTCTATGGCGACAACCAGCCGTACTCCTCCCACGAGGGGCTTTCTACTTCAGGCAGCACAGGCTTCGACAACTCGCCGCTGAACCGCGAACGCGACAACTATGGCCCCGGCCTGGCCTGGGCCACCAACACCAAAAGGGTACAAACCGCCGAAGGTGCTGCCGAAATGGTCCTGAGCAGGATTTACGAGATCAATAGCTCCGGCGATATTGTACGAAACGGTAACTATCCTGCCGGCACTCTTTTTAAGAAGACCTTCACCGATGAGCAGGGCAATATTACCCGCGAAATTACCGACCGCTTCGGGAACGTTATCCTCAAGACACAGAACGACGGCACCCAGGACCTGGGCACGTATTTCATCTTTCACCCGGGCGGTAACCTGCTGGCCGTACTTCAGCCTGAAGCCTATGCCTTAGACGCGGGCATCACCAAAGATTCTGACGTATGGCAGAAATATGTTTTTGCCTACGAGTACGATGACCGCAACCGGGTTATCCGAAAGCATATTCCCGGCGAGGGCTGGACCGAAATTGTCTATGACCTGGCTGACCGCCCTGTCATGACCCAAAATGCCCACCAGTTCACTCTTAACCGCTGGACTTTCTACCAGTACGATGCTCATGACCGGGAAATTGCGAAGGGCGAAATGGCCAGAACCACCACCCGCGCCGCGGCCCAGAACCTGTTTAACAGCCAGGCTCAGATTCATGAAAAATGGGTAGACTGGGCCTATACCGAGGTCAGCTTCCCGACTTCGCTCAAACCCGTGCAGGATGAAATAGAGCGATACTATTTTTATGACAACTACTACTTTATCGCCTCTGAGTTTGCTTTTAAACCCACCGGCGCTTTCTACAGTCCGAAAACCGATGCCAAAGGACTGCTGACCGGTATTGCCAAGCGCAACAGCCGCAACGATGCCGTTTACTATACCGACACCTACTATTACGATGACCTGAACCGGCAGATCCAGACCCAGCATGTGCACCAGAAAAGCGTGGGCAATCATTACAACGTGATCGTCAAAAACTACCAGTTCAACTTTGCGGGAGAGGTACTCAAAGAAGAGGTCACCTACCCGTTTGCCACCGGAACCGTCAATGTAAAAACGCATCACGACTACGACTATGCCGGCCGCGTAACCAAAACCTACCACGGCATTAACACCACTCCCACCGAGATCATCCGCTATGCCTACGACGAAGCCGGGCGCATGACGCAGAAAAAGTACCTGCCCAACGGCTCCTACTCGGCCTCGGGCACCTCCATCAGCGGGCTGCAGACTGTTGATCTGGCCTGGCACCTGCGCGGCGGACTGCTGGGCATTAACCTGGATGCCTCTAAAAATGCGGTGCCGGCCTCCGCCCAGGGCGACCTCTTCAGCTACAAGCTGGAATACGAAACGGCCCTGCGCTGGGACGGCTCCATTGGCAAGCAGCACTGGAACCACGTGCTCAGCAACAGCCCCGTTGGCCTGCGTACCTACACCTTCGCCTATGACGCGGCCCAACGGCTCAAAAGTGCTTCTTACTCCGGCCTCAGCGGCGAAAACTACAACCTGATGCACCTGAAGTATGACCGTAACGGCAACATCACCGGCCTGAACCGCTCCGGGAAAACCGGCACCTCTACCTTCGGGGCCATTGACCGCCTGCGCTATACTTACAGTGGTAACCGCCTCACCAACGTGGCCGATACCGTCGCTACCGGTTATGACGTAGACCTTATTCCCAATGGTAGCGGTAACTATACCTATTACAATAACGGCAGCCTCAAAACCGACGACAACAGCCAGATCACGAACATCAGCTACAGCAGTTACCTCAACCAGCCCGATGAGATCACCCTTACCTCCTCCCGCTGGATCAAATACACCTACAATGGCAACGACGAGCTGCTCAAAGCCGAGTACAGTACCGGGGAATACTGGGAGTATGCCGACATCTTTGTCTTCAAAAACGGAAGCACCTACCAGATGACCGTACCTGACGGCCGCGCCATTTACTCCGGCGGCACCTGGATCTACGAATTCGATTACCAGGATCACCTGGGCAATACCCGCGTCAGCTTCCGTGCCAACGGCTCTGCCCTGCAAAAAACCGCCGCCACAGACTTTGACCCCTGGGGAGTACGTTTAAATGGTACGGGAGTAGTAAATTCCGTTCAGAACCGCTGGGAGTTGCAAGGGAAGGAAAAAGAATCTACCTTTAACCTCAACAGGATTAACTTTGGGGCGAGGGTGTATAACCCGGCGATTGGCAGGTGGGATAAGGTGGATCCGATGGCGGAGCAGTATTATGCGTATTCTGCATTTAGCTATACGCTGAATAATGCCCTGTCTAACACGGACCCTAACGGGAAATGGGTGCGAATAAACGGTGGCCTGGAAACCAGTGACCCGGAAGATATCGCAGCGTTCTTTGAGGATATGCGGGGGAGGAAAAAAGCAGGGGAATCTGGAAATAACCTTCCTTCCAACCATATGCCGGACATCTCCCAATATGAAACCCAGGGTAATGGCGGAGATTGTGGCGGCCCTGATCAACCGCCCTGCATGGACGGCATGGATCTCTCCCAGAAGGTCAATGAACAATTTTTAGTCGCTAATTTGCTCGAAACCTATGGAATTGTCAGCAGTATCCGTGCTCTTCAAAGAGGAGTTTTTAATTTAGCGTCAAGCTTAAAATCATGGTTTGCGGCAAAGGATGCCGCTAAGGCGGGAGGGAACTTCACAAAGACATTAGCACAACAGGCCGATGACTTAGTAAAATTGAATGGAGGCAAAAATTCTATCACATTAGGTACACCTACGAAACAGATAAGATTTGATTTGGCGGGTAGAGCTCATGGCAATGTTCCAACGCCTCATATGCAGATTTACAATAAGAACTTTTTCAATGGGCAAGTGCGGAGCATAAGTCGAGCATCAAAAGAGGCTGTTCCAATGACACAACAAGAGATAAGAATAATTAGAAAATACTTAGAAAAATTTGGCAACTAATATGAAAGCAGCAATATCAATAGAGTTTATAAAAAACTTAGCACAGTATGATTATAATAATCATTATTACGACTTTCATAATGATTACAGTTGTGAAAAGATTTCTTACTCTGATAGTATATTATTAATCGTTTTTAAAAACCTGATTGATGGTCTTTTATTGTCCTTAAAATTTACAGAGGTCAAAATAACTACAATAGATTTTTTTAATGTGAAAGAAATAGAGGGGTTAACACTTGATAATTTATACAGAGGAAGAACTCAACTTAATGGGGATTTAATTGAGGTTTCAGAAGATGGCAAAGGGTATTTTTATTTGGAATTTTATGAAGGTCAAAAATTGGAGTTTTGGGCTAAGGGTATAGGTGTAGAACAAGAGTAGCTTAGAGAGCTGCTAAGACGGGAGCTAACTTTTTGAAGTTTAGCAGTGATGAAGCAGTAGTACATTTTGGTAAGCACGGAAAAAGTGTAATGGACGCGCTTGGTAAGAATTCTTACAATTTGAAGAATTATGTAAATGATGCAAATTTTATAATACAAAATGGGACTTACGTTCCTGAGCTAAATTGTATTACAATTACTCCAATTACAGCTATGTATTCAACCATCCGCTGATTTGGACTGACCCAGATGGTAATTGCCCTACTTGCCCACAGGGGAAGAAGCTAAAGAAATGTATGCTGTAGGGGCAGAAGTAACCAATGCAGAAGGTTCAAGGACATGGACTGGTTCAGAGTGGCAAACAAATCAATCCAACCCTATCACAAATAGAGAGGTTGCCTCCGGAATGCCGGCAAACATGGCCTTTGGTATGGGGGTGATGGGAGGATTTCAAGAAACCGGGCAATTTTTGGGCAGCTTAACTACAACTCAGGGGTGGTCTAACTTAGGACAAGGAGTTGTAAATATGATGCAAATGACATCCCCCAATGCTCAAGGAGCTTTTATGAGAGCTAATATGGGTATGGCTGTGGAGAATTATATAGAGGGTATCCCTGATATGACTCTTGGAGAAATGGCATACGACTTAGGATACGGAAGTGAAAAAGTTGGTGAAGCTATGCTGACAAGAAAGGTAATGCCGGTTTCTAAAGCAAGTTTGGGCCTAAAAGTATTAGGTAAATCAAATATGATGACTACACCAGTTAGTGTCGCATTACAAGGCAACTTAGGTAAACTACCGTTTAGAGTTCCTACCCCTCTAAATGGTTTAGGGACCATGAGTAGAGATGTTGGTAGTATTCTATCAAGGAATATTATTATTCCCACCGGCCGAACTATCCCTTTACAATACGTGCAAACAAGAAAATAATATGGACAGAAATATCTTTTTGAAAGAGGTCAAGGAAATTGCTAACCTGACTTGGGGCGTCAGGCCTAAATCGTTAGATGACACAATCAGGCAAATGAGGGTCGCTTCTGATGATATTGAAATCTTTTTAGAAAAATATGCTGATAAATACGCAATAGATATGCAAGACTATGATTATCTTGATTATTTCTACGATGACAACTTTTTTGTTATTAATATATTTAGAGAAATTGGTTTTTTACTAAATATTGCTACACGAAAGCCCGAGCTAACATTTGAACATTTATTTAAGATTGCAGAAAATAAAAAATGGGAAAACCCCTTTACAAAATAAGGTTAACGTCTCTCCTGAAAATCGGGCAAATAGCTGAGCCGTTACCGGAACCTCCAACAGTTACAGCTAATGGTGCTTTATTCTTTTATAGTCCATATATTAAAGCACCCGGGTGGACCTCAGTATTAAAAGAAGTAAGTATAAAAGGAGTAAGTAGTAAGGATTTTAAATTTTATAAATACAACTAGATATGAAGCGGGGATGTTTTATCATACTTTTCTTCTTGTTGTCATGTAATAACGTAGAAAAACATGGTACAGGTCTAAAGGAGAATACCTTTTTCCCTGTTAGGTTTGAGGCTGTTGATAGTACATTTAGGCTTAACGAAGAGGGTGTTTCCTTAAAATTAGAAAAAATTGCATATATTTCTTATTTAGCGAAATGGGGAGGAAAAGAAAATCCATATATGGATACCATAAAAATACTTCCCGATGGAAATGCACAAGGATATTTTGAGAAAGATGTAGGCATTTACATTACTCAAGGCTGTGGAACAAGTTGCTCTTTTGTAAATGTTTTTCTCATGACAGATAGAAAATCTTTATATTTCGAGAACCCTTTAATAATTAAAATGAAGGACTCCCTAATTGTCTATAAAGGGGAAACAGAAGATTCAATAATTATTATTGAAAACCTAATTAATAAAAAACAACAAAAAGTCGGAATCAATCTTTTGCCTAAAGCCTATCCCGGGCTTATTGTGGATTCTATTGCAATTCAGTCAAATAAAACACTATTTATACAATGGAAAAATAGAGAGGAGGCTATGACTGAGAGCTATTTGATAATGGATGTATAGGCACCATCCAATAAATTGTGTAAGTTAAAAAAATAGCCGTGGCATGCCCCCGACTATTTTTTTTAATAACTTTATAATAGCACCGAAAAGTACAGATTATTCAAAGCAATGGAAATAACTCTGCGGCACAGGATGGGTCTTTTGTTCGTTGGAATCCAAATAATGAAGAGGTCGCAGGAAACTCTAGACCTAGTTTCGTTGGATTGGGGCACGAATTAGCTCATGTGCAAGATTCATGGAATAAAACATTAAACAATTCTCCTTGGTTTCGTTTAAATACAGCCTCAATACCTAAATCTGAGATATGTGCCACTTTTATTGAAAACAAAATAAGAGCAGAACACAATCTTCCTCTAAGAAGAAATTATGCCTTTGACCCTCTAGGAAATCCCCAAGGATCAAGCATCTTATTTAAAAATAGCAGACAAAGTCGATATTATGACTCATCTGGAAATCATAATGTTAATTAGGGTCTGCTGGGAAAGTCATTTGATTTACGCTACCAATTTTGTTTGATATGGATGATGGTTTCCCATTAGATTACTATTTTCTCTCGTACATTGAGTGAATCCAGATAGCCATAGGGGGCTACCC
>NZ_JBFOLH020000020.1:0-73126 GCF_040829825.2 Leadbetterella sp. DM7
TTTATTAACTCATTTCGATTTCGGGGGTTAAATAACCCCCTTTCTATTATGTATTAAATTTAAGCATTTTATACATTATAACCTAATATGCTTCAATGCTTTTTTCCTTAACTAAATGGCATTGATACTAATTTCTTTATTACAAAGAAACAAATACCGCTGGTTAAGGTTGTACAACCCTGTGCCGGTAGATGGCTCTTTTTTCTTTTTATTCTGCATTCGATTGTTTACACACACCTGATTATTTGTTACCTCTATAGTTATTTGCAAAGGCTGTTTGTTTGAAACGATATTGTGTTTTATTGCATTTTCTACTAATAATTGCAAAGACATTGGCGGTAAAAGAAAATGTGCATAGTGATTATCATTGTTGATATCTACTTGCAAACTGCCTGTGTGGCGTTCATTCATCATTTTAATATATGCTGCCAATACTTCCATTTCTTCTTGCAAGGTGATAAGCGGCTTTTTAAAACTACCCAAAATATGACGATAGACAGTGGACATATTATTCACAAATACTCTTGCACCTTCCGGATTTACGGCAATCATTGACTGAATCGTGTTGAGAGAATTAAAAAGAAAATGTGGGTTAATTTGATTTTTTAATGTTTCGTAAGTAGCCTCTGCATTCAATTTTTGTAATGATTCGTTTCGTAAGCGTATTTCCTGATTTTTAATTATCAGCATATATATTTCCGCAACAAGAATGCAGAGTAAAACTTCAAGGGTGAAAGTGATATTAAAAATAAAATTGTAAAATTTTGCATTTGCTGCCACACTTGGAATATGCAGGTTCAAACACAAAATGATATAATGTAAGCCGTAGGATAGAAGGATATTTATTAAAAGCCGTTGATAGAATTTATTAAAATCAAGCTTAACGTTTTGGAAAGCAACCCTGAAGCGTAAGGTGTTAATCCATAGAAATATAAGAGCTATGCAGTAGGTGTAAACAAATTTTAAAATAAAGTCCAATCCATTGGCTCCAATAGCATATTCATTACCGCCTCCACTATTTTTCACATACAACAATACGATAAACCGGGGCAACGCCAATAGAAGTGAAATCCCCAACGCACTTAATAGCAGTATTCTTGTTTTTTGTTGCTGCAAATTCATCATAAAACATCCACTTCAAATTTAAGGCAAAGAGTACTGTTGGAAAAAATTCCAAATCACATCATTGGCATTTAGTGCCGTGGATGGTGCATCACCAATTGCCCTTTGCTTAGTTGAACCAGGCCACGAGTGTCCGCCATCGTGGGTAAGATACAGCGTTACCATTGTTGTTCCGCGTGAATTTTTCCAAGAGCATTTTTCATAGTTTGCATAGTTTTCAGTTATTGTTTCAGTATTACAATCGTTCCTTTGTAACCAATAGTTTATACCTTCTTCAGCCGGAGGAAAATCAACACCACCGATTCCGATACCGCCGTTAAACGGAACTTTTGTATCCATCAGAGAGTGAATGTGCAAAATGGGAACTTCTCCCACTTGATTTGGATTTTTTTCGTAAAACATAGTACCACTTACAATACCCACTGCTGCAATTTTATCCGGCATTTCGGCAGCCAGCCTATACGCCATCATTCCACCGTTTGACATGCCGGCAATGTATATTCTTTTTGCATTTACATTATAGTTATACGCAATATAAAATCTTAAAATCCCTTTTGCACTTAAATATACTGTAAATTAAGTAGTTATGAATTTTAGTAATGCAGATTGAAGCAAGAAAAAGCAAGGAAATACTTATTTTGTTGTACTAAAAGTTGTACCTTTGTATTAGATTGCACCGCTTTGAAAAGGCTGATTTATAAAGGGTTTCATCGGTTTGCTTTCGTTTACAAAGATAGTGTTTAATCCTTTTTAGTGCAAAATTATGGCTTCAATTAAATTAGTTCTGCGTACACAACAGGCAGATGCAACAGGAAAAGCCCCTATTTACATAAGGTTGATTAAAGACCGCAAAGCTAAATTTGTGGCAACAGGCGTTAAGGCAAAACCCACAGAATGGGACGAGGGAAAACAGAAGCTCAAAAAAAACTACCTCAACAGTGCAAGAATGAACGCCTTTTTATCTCAAAAGGTAGCCGATGCAGAAGCACAGGTAGCAGACCACGAAAGAACCAAAAAATCAGTTTCAGCCCGAAAGCTCAAAGAAGCCATTAAGGGAAAAGCAGACCCGAATTTCTTTGAGTATTGCGATAACCGTTTAGAAAAACTCAAAGGGTTGGTTTCCTATCGTACTACGGTTATTTACGAGGGCTATATAAAGAAGTTTGAAAAGTTTTTGGGTTATCGGGATTTTTATTTCTCTGATATTAACGTAGGGATTTTAACCGATTATGCCACCTACTGCAAAAAGAAATTAAAGAACAGCAACACTACTGTATTTACATCAATTCGGGTATTGAGTTTCTTTTATAATGATGCAATGGAAGAAGAATTGATACCGTTGGTTGCTTCGCCATTCTATAAAGTGGACGTACAGAAAAATAATGTGCAACGGTTATTCCTCAACAAAAAGCAGATTGAAGAATTAGAAAACTTGGATTTGAGCCAACGACCAAAAACCATAGTTCACAGGGATATGTTTTTATTCAGTGTGTTTGGCGGTGGGTTGCGTATCAGTGATGTAATGCTATTGCAGTGGAAATGCTACGATGAAGAAACCCAAAAGATTACAAAAGTTATTCAGAAAACACAGAAACAACACGCTTTCAGATTAGGTGCTAAATCCATTGCCATACTCAACAAATACAAACCGAAAACAATAGACCCCGAAGCCTTTATATTTCCTGTATTAGAAAACCCCCAAAGGATTTTTACCGATGCCAAATACAAAACTGAAAGGATAGCAAACAAAGTTCATTTAGGCGATATTCATTTGCGTAAAATGGGTAAGGAAATAAATTTGCCGTTTAATCTTCATTTTCATTTAAGCCGTCATACATTCGCTACAAATGCGTTAAATAATGGTATGCGTATAGAACACGTTAGCAAATTACTTGACCACGCTACCATACAGCAAACACAGGTTTATGCAAAAATCGTTAGTGAGGAGTTGGATAACGCAGTAGATAAATACATCAATTAAAACGGCACAGGTATATTTATTTCTAACTTTGTAGCATAGAATTTTTAATATGGACAACCGTTTTTCCGACATCATAAATCTAATACAGCAAGCCCGAAACAATGCCGTTCGTGCTGTCAATACCGAACTGATAAACCTTTATTGGAATGTTGGGGCATACATCAAACAAAAATTATCCGTTGCCGATTGGGGCGATAAAGCGGTTGATGAATTGGCGTTGTTCATTCAGCGAAACAATCCCGAATTAAAAGGGTTTAGCCGTGCAGGGCTTTACAGAATGGTACAGTTTTATGAAACTTATACCCAAACCAAATTTGTCGCACCAATGGTGCGACAAATACAAAACAATGAAAATCAATCAGATGAAATTGTATCACCAACGGTGCGACAATTTCAATTTCAACCGCAAGACATAAAAAATACGCTTTTAGCAGAATTGAGTTGGACACATCATCTTACAATCTTTTCACGCTGTAAAACCGAAGAAGAACGAGAGTTTTATTTGCGTATGGCTATCAAAGAAAAATACACCAAACGAGAGCTTGACCGTCAAATTTCCGCAAGTCTTTTTGAGCGGGTTATGTTGGGCAATGCAAAAATCTCATCATTGCCGAGAGAATTAAATACCGATATAACCAATCCTTTCAAAGATAGTTATGTTTTTGAGTTCTTAAACCTGCCCGAACCACACAGCGAAAGCGATTTACAAAAGGGCTTAATCAAACAGATGAAAAACTTTATCCTTGAATTGGGCAGGGATTTTATTTTTATTGATGAAGAATATAAAGTACAGGTAGGCAATAGGGATTTCTACATTGATTTGCTGTTTTATCATCGTGATTTGCAATGCTTGGTAGCCTTTGAACTAAAAGCTGATGAATTTCAGCCCGAACATTTGGGGCAACTCAATTTCTATTTAGAAGCGTTAGACCGTAATGCAAAGAAGAAACACGAAAACCCAAGCATTGGTGTTTTACTTTGCAAAGACAAAGAAAACGAAGTGGTAGAATATGCGTTAAGCCGTTCCCTTTCCCCTGCATTGGTTTCCGAGTATCAAACACAACTGCCCGACAAGAAATTACTGCAACAGAAATTACACGAAATTTTTGAAAATAGCGATACAGAACAACAAACAAACAATGAGCAATTTTAAAATATTCAAAGATTACCTAAAAAATGTTTCTTTCCTTACTGAAAAGGATTGTTCATTATTTGAGCCTTATCTGAAAACAAAAAACTGCAAAGCGAAAGATTATTTTTTAGGCGAAGGAAAAATTTGTCAGGAAATCGGGTTTGTAAACAAAGGCTGTTTCAGAACGTATTATCTTGCAGACGGAAAGGAAATCAATACACATTTCACATTTGAAAATGAGTTTGTAACTGACTACGACAGTTTTTTGCAACAGAAACCAAGTAAATATTTTATTCAAGCGTTAGAAGATACTGAAATTGTAACATTCAATTTATCGGCTCTGCAAAACGCCTACAATCAATCGCATAATTGGGAACGATTTGGCAGAATAATTTCTGAACAATCCTACAAACTGACAACCCAACGAGTAGAAAGTTTTTTATTCTTAGACGGAGAGCAACGTTACCTTGACTTGCTTAAAAATCAATCACACATTTTCGACAGAATACCACTTTATCACATCGCTTCTTATTTAGGGCTTGAACGTGAAAGTTTGAGCCGATTACGAAAAAAAATTGCTCATCAGTAACGATTGTAACATTTGTTAATTTTCATCTCAATCTTCTTGCTGAATTTTGCAGCGTTAAAAATCACAATTAAAAAAGAAGATGAAAAAAACATTTTTTGTATTAAGTACCATTGCATTGATGAGTGCTTGCAGTTCAGTTAAAAAAACGGCAATCGTTCCAACCACGTCAAAGTCAGATTTTGAAGACACTTACACCATTATTTGGAATGGTAAAAGTGAGGCATATCGCTATATTGACGGAGAATACAAGAGAGATGAAACTTACGATTACGTTTTTAATGTAGTTCAAAAAAGGTACGACAATGTTTGGAAATCAACCAAAACATTGCACCGCAATCACCCCGATTATGATTTTAGAGGCGGGCAAAGAAGTCAGACAATGTACTTTCAGCTTAACTACGCTATGAATGACGATAACTTGAGTTCTACATTAAACAGTTCGTTGGGTAGCGGAAAAGGTACTTCCGATATTGAATTTAGAAATCAAACTTTAATCATTCAGTTGGACACCGACAATCCTTATTACAACATCAGTAAATACACACCATTCAACAGAATGAAAATTACACAGCAATATAAATACGAAGAAGGCTTATTGCTTGAAATTGTTGAACTGTACAAAGAAGATAAAAACGGAAAAGTAACACCATTCTCAAAAATGGAAGAAACGGCTGTTTTTTACATAAAAGGAAAATTAGACAAAGCACCAACAATATTTAATTATGTACGAGAATAACAGACAGATGAAAAATATTTTAATAATAAACGGACACCCCAACACCGAGAGTTTTAATTATGCTTTACACAAAGCCTATAAAAACGGAGTATTGGCAAAAGGCAAATACAACATTGACGAAATAAATGTTGCAGAGTTGGAATTTAACCTCAATTTAAGCAAAGGTTACAGCACAGGCGTAACAATGGAAGCCGGCCTGATAAAAGCACAGGAAAAAATAAAAAATGCAGACCATATAGTTTGGATTTATCCGCTTTGGTGGGGAATGATGCCCGCCATTCTCAAAGGATTTATTGACCGTGTTTTTGTTCCGGGATTTGCTTTTAAATATCACAACAACAGTAGCAAGTGGGACAAATTGTTGAAAGGAAAAACTACTGAAATTATTTGCACATTGGATTACCCTGTTTTTGTGTTTAAATACTTTTTTGGCGAGGGCGGTGTAAAAGTAATGCGAAAAATGGTGCTTGATTTTTGCGGTTTAAAAACTACAAAAACCACTTACATCGGGCAAATTAAACCCTCAACACCCGAACAAAGAAAAGTTTGGTTGAATAAAGTTGAACAAATCGGTAAAAAATATAAGGAAAAATGAAAAATATAGACTTACAAAAAATTGGGTATCAAATAAGTGTATTCGGTGTTTCTGTTATACTAATTTGGATTGGTACTTTTAAATTTACCCCAACAGAAGCAAAATTGATTGAACCCTTAGTCAGCAATAGTTTTATGATGAGTTGGCTTTATAATTTCTTATCACTGCAAGGTGTTTCCAATCTAATTGGAACAGTCGAAATTATAACCGCTATTTCTCTTCTTTTACATTTCGTTTGGAAAAAAGCGGGAATACTCGGTGGCATTTTATCAATACTGACATTTTTAGCCACAATCAGCTTCTTGTTTACAACACCTAATGTTTGTAAAACAATAGATGGAATACCAATAACCGATTTTTTCATTCTGAAAGATATTATGGCATTGGGAATTTCGATAATGGTTTTAGGTAAATGTATGAACGAAACAATCAATAAATCTTAAACTTGATGAGAAAGAAAAAAATATTGGCAGTTGCTACAAACAGCAATAACGCAATAGGCAAAGGAAAACCAACAGGCTTGTGGCTTTCGGAACTAACTCACTTTGTTGATATAGTAATGCAGGCAGGCTATGAAGTGGACATAGCAAGCCCTTCGGGTGGAAAAATCCCTTTAGATATTGTACGGCACTCGCTTGACAAGCAACTGAAAGATAAATCAAATGCAATGTTTATGCGTATTCCACGTTTAAAACAAGCCTTAGAAAACTCATTGGCTATAAGTAAAATTAACGTGGCAGATTACCAAGCCATTTATCTTGCAGGTGGACACGGTGCAATGTTCGATTTTCGTCAGTCGGAAGCACTACAAAATAAACTCACCGATTTTTATTCGTCAGACAAAATTCTTTCAGGTGTTTGTCACGGTGTAGCAGGTTTTATTGATACGAAAGACCAATCGGGAAACCGTATTGTAAAAAATAAAAAGATAACAGGCTTCTCAAATTTTGAAGACAAATTAGCAGAAGCGATTGAGCATTTACCCTTTTTGTTGGAAACCGATTTGAAAAACGCAGGAGCGATTTATCGAAAAAATTTAATTCCGTTCACATCAAGAATTGAAACAGAACATAATTTTATTACAGGGCAAAATCCCGCTTCGGCTAAAGCGGTTGGCAAGGCAGTGGTAAAAATGTTACAGGCAAACAAAAAATAGTACGGATAACTATCAAATGGAAACTAAAATAATAAGCAGTACAATAGTCTTTATTCACGGACTTTTTATGAACCCCACAAGTTGGGACAATTGGATAAAATATTTTGAAGCACAAGGCTATAAATGTTATGCCCCCGCATATCCTTTTCACGAAGGAAATCCTGCCGACTTGCGGAATAACATTAACCCTGCATTGGGCAATTTAACTTTCGGACAAGTGATAGACAGCCTTTCGGTATTCATTGACAATTTACCCGAAAAACCAATTCTCATAGGTCATTCAATGGGCGGTCTTGCAGTTCAAAAACTCATTGAATTGAATAAAGGAGTTGCGGGAATTTGTATTGACGCTGCACCGCCAAAAGGAATTTTTAGTTTCAAATGGAGTTTCTTAAAAGCAAATTTACCGACAATAAATCCGTTAAAAGCAAATTCGGTTTGTGTTCCAAGCGGAAAATGGTTTCATTATGCTTTTTGCAACACAATGACATTAGAACAAACACAAATTGAATACAACAATTTTGTAGTTCCCGAAAGCAGAAACATACCGAGAAGCAGTACAAAAAATGAAGGTAAAATTGATTTCAAGAAACCGCATAATCCTTTACTTTTTATAGCGGGTGAAAAAGACAACATTATTCCCGCTTCTTTAAACCGAAAAAACTTTAACGCATACAAAGACCCAAACAGCAAAAGAGATTTTAAAGAATTTCCCAACCGAACACACTACATCTGCGGACAAGAAAATTGGCAGGAAGTAGCCGATTATACTTCAAATTGGTTAAACAGTATTAATAAAAACAAATAAAAAAAATGGCAAGTACATCAGAAACAGGACACGCAAAAAATGTTGCAATGGATTGTGCTTGCTAAACGAACCGAAACCCGACAAAAACGCATAGATGAAATTGCCGAACTTGCAGGACAAAAGAAGAAACTAAAACAATTTTGACGAAAGAAAAACGGCTATTAACATCGGTTTTGTGTAATGGCGGATAAGTGCTTCATATGAAATAAAAATTCTATCAGATAAATGCCTATGCCATTAAAATATCAAATAAAGCAAACCGTTCAATTTCCCGAACTTACGACTATTCCCAAAGAGCAGTCCGAAAATGCTTTGTTTGATATATTGGCAGAAGATGTAAATGATAATGACAGCTATTGCCAAACATTGATACACAAAATTCTCAAATTACCTTATGCAAAGTTGCCCGATTTCTTTTCACACCATTGCGTATTTGTTGCCGACCCTATAAAATGGCTTAATAAATTTGAAAAGCTAATATCCGATAATGAAGAAATATTCAACAGTTCAGCCAATCAGGGACGAATGATAAAATGCTATACCATTATTGAAAGCAAGCGAAAGGAAATAGAATTGACAGGCTACAAACATACCGTTGCAAACTTGCCGATGCAATATGTAAATGCCGAATGTGAGGTAAGATACTTTTCATTTAAAGAAACCAAAAACAGAGTGGACGAATTACAAGACTATACACAAAAAATAATGTTCCTTACCAAAGAAAAATTTGATTACGAACAGGCAAGTATAGACTTCATAAATCCCAAGCTACCCGATTATTCCCTACAATGTCAAAAGGAAATAGACCAGATACAGCATTTAAACCGTCTAACAAACGAATTTTCTGTTGAGCAAATGAACAAGAATAAAAACGGTATGCCATTCAACAAGCTCAAAATAAATTGCAACATCAATCAGTTAGTAGATATATTTTACCAACTGCACAGGGAATTATTTACAGACGGAAAACCAATCATTGACGGAAACATAAACGATATTGTTGCAGTCATTGTAAATTCATTCACAGATAAGGACGGCAGGGAATCAAGTCCCGAAACAGTCAAAACAATGCTTACACCGTCAAAGTCAGATAAACGCCCCAAACCCCACAAAAGAATAGACATTGATAAAATGCTGTAAATAAACTTTGTCCCGAAAGACCAAGTACGGACAAATAGACTTTTTTATGTTGCTGTCCTTTGCTTCCATAATCATAAAATTATTTGAAAATGGAAGCAATTATTTTAAGCAAAGACCAATACACAGAATTGGTAGCAAGGTTGGACGAAATCACAACACGTCTTAATGCAAAGAACGAACCCAAAAAGGACACGTTTTTAGACAATCAGGAGTTTTTACAACTGATGAAAATCTCAAAACGTACAGCCCAAACGTGGCGTGATGAGGGGCGTATTTCATTCTCACAGGTAGGCAACAAAATTTATTACAAGCTGTCAGACGTTGAAAAACTGTTGCAGGAACATTACAACAAAGCATTTGCTAAAAAGTAATGCAGGTAAGAGTTTCAGAACAATTAAAAACGTTTGATTATGGTAGTAAGTATTTTTAAAAACTTCAATGAAGTAGTGCAGAACAGCAAAGTAATTGAAGTATTGAACGACATCAAAACAGGTAAGTATATCAACGTGATAACTTATTTAAGAAAGTCGCTTGCAGAGAGCAAAATGGAAGCATACGAAAGGGCAAAGAAATCTTTGCCCGCTTTCACGCCTTCGGCTTCCTTTAAAGGCGGTAGAAAGTTAGAGTTTGTTACTGCATATACTCAAATTGTGGTATTGGATATTGATAAACTTTCCAAAGAACAGCTTACCAATGCTAAAGCGTTGGCACAGGAAACCCCCTACACCTATTCGGCTTTTATAAGTCCATCGGGAAACGGTTTAAAAATCTTTGTTCGTGTAAATTCAGCACAGGAAAACCACAAAGAAGCATTTATAACACTGCAAAAATTCTATGAAGAATTTTTAGGCTTGCCTATTGACAAATCAGGCAAAGACGTTACACGCCTTTGCTTTGTGTCTTACGACACCGATTTGTATCTGAATGAAAATGCAACGGTTTATCCTGTAATTTCTACGGAAGATTTAACGCCTTACATAGAGCAATCAAAAGAAGTAGCACAGGAACATACAACCATTGCAAGCAATGGTTTACCTGTTCAAAATTTCACAAGCGATTATTTGGCAACATATGAGCATTGCGTAAGATTTACCGAGAAAAAAGAAAGCTATGTAAATGGTAATAGAAACAACTTTGTGCATTTATTGGCTTGCAACCTTAACCGTAAAGGAGTGCCATTGCCTACGGCAATGGGCTATATTCTTTCTGATTATAATTATGATGCAAAGGAATTAGCAACAACGGTAAACAGTGCTTACAACAACACCCACGAACACAACAAAAGCACTTTATCCATTTCGCCAAATGGCGAAATTTCCGAGCAATCCAAGAGCAATAAATTATCTGAAGAAGATACAGACGAAGAAGAAGAAAAGCCGAGCTTCATTGATAGGTTAGAGAACTTTTTAAACTATCGTTATAGCTTTCGCTATAACGTAGTTTCGGGAAAATTGGAGTACAAGGCTACCAAAGCTACGCTTTGGAAACCTGTAACGGATTTCGTTGAAAACTCAATCCTACGTGAGATAATGAAAGCAAAAGTAAAGTGCAACATCAATACACTACGCAATTTGTTACGTTCCGATTACTGCGAACAATTCGACCCATTCAAAGACTATTTTGATAACCTGTTATCTAATGAAGATGAAACGGACTACATCACAGAGCTTGCCAATACCATAACCACCACAAGGCAGGATTTATGGCAGGTATGTTTTAAAAAATGGTTTGTCGCAATGGTGGCGTGTGTAACCAATGATAAAGCAATCAATCAGACCGTAATTGTATTTAGTGGCAAACAAGGTGTAGGAAAAACAACGTGGATAGAAAAGCTAATCCCGAAGCCTTTTGCATATTCCGGAGACGTTGACCCCTCATTATGAAACTTGAAAAACCACAGGAAATATGAGTACAACCAGTTTATTAACATAAAACAGATAGTGTAAGGTGAACTGTGTCATAGTTATTTTACCTTGGCTATAACCTAAATCTCTTCAAGCCTGCATGGTGTTCGGTTAGAGTACCTTGTTGCTCAATTATAGGTGCCATTTTAAATGCATCCTGTTTTTTGAAGAAAGAAGTTATTTTTATTTTATTATCAGTATTTTACAAGTTTCAAAAGTTCGAAATTCGTACAAGAAGGGTTCGTGATGAAAAGGTGGTTTCAAGTAAATTTTTAGCCCGCCAAGCTGGCAAGTCGTCTTAAATCCATAAGGAACAAGTTCGAAATTTGTATAGGGAAGTTCACTTAAGGAGACACTATACAGTAGCTGTCTCCTTTTTTGTGCCAATAAAAACCTGTGAACCAGACTGTTATAATCAGGTCAATTGTAGTTCGATTTTTACAACCAATATCTTTAGGTTCTTGTGTAATATTCTCTAAAAAACCAGTCTAAAGACACCTTTACTCTATTTTCTCTAAAGTTCGACTTCTCCTTCGGGTTTCGATGTCTCTTCTTCTCTGTCTTTTTTATGATTTTTTGCCATAAGATACAGGAAGTCCAGTATGACAGCAGCCTCTTCGTCGTTAACCTGAATACCATTTTTGGCTAATATCGCAATTGATTTCTTTACCGAAACCTTTTTTATCAATGAAGTTCATTTTATAACTTTTTCATTTCGTCAATAATATTTTTGCCAGGGCATTATTCAATCCCAAAATATCTCCAGTTTGGAAGTCTACTTTAACAGGTGGAATCAGGTTGATCAGATGCTTTTTATCCGCAATATCCAAGCTTGAGAAGCTTTCAAAGATGTTTGCAGACGAGCTGATTGCCAACTGATTTTGTTTGTCGATTTTCTCTAATTTAATATTGATATCGTTCAACTCTCTTTGCAGACATTTGGAATTGACCAGGTATTCTCTTTTCAACTCGTTATTGTCATCGGCCTTTAGTACATCTGCCACAAATAGCTGCCGCCCCCTGGAAAGATTTGATTCCAGTTCAATCTGTTTTCTAACGACCAGATTGCGATGTTGTAAATACTCTGCTTTTTGTGTGCCTGTATTCCAATCTTCTAAAATACTCTTGAATAAATCCATTACTCCGCTTGAAAGCACCAGTTGCTGAGGTTTACGCTCATAGCATTCATTCAGAAAGCGTGCATTTACCCGTGTCTTACATCTTCCTTGACAATGATAATATGGATATTTCTTTGTTGAGCCGCTGGAAAAACTTGCAGTGAGTTTGTTGTGGCAAAGAGGACACACCAAAATCCCCTTAAAAAAAAACGTTGTCTTTAAATCGTCTGTTTTAGCGGTCACTTGCCTCTTTGTAGTGATAATGCGCCGCACTTCATAAAACAGTGCTTCGGAAATCAATGGTTCGTGAATCCCCTTAACCATATATTGTTCTGCTACCTCAGATTTTATTGGTATAAGACCACAATAAGCAGGATTGCGTATGAGTCTAAAAAAGTAGGAACGTGAACATTTCAAGCCCTTCCCATCAGCCATTTTACGCACCTCCTCTATCGTATGGATATTCTTGGCAAGCTGAAGAAAAGCCCATCTTGTAATATCTGCTTCCGGTTGTTTAGGTACTATGATTTTTTTGCCATCCACTGTTGTCAGGTTGATAAAGCCTAAGGGGGCTTTGCTCGGATATCTGCCCATCTGTTTTGTCCGATGCATTCCATTCGTCGTGTTTAAAGCCCTTCTGCTATTTTCCGCGTCTGGTACGGATAAGTAAACAGCAAGCAGAACCGTACTTTCCGGAATAAATCTATGGACTGGTCAATAGCCATTGCTGTCGTCTTATATTTTCGAAGTATCCCGATCATTTCATAGGCGTATTCAATATTCCGGCTGAATCGATCCCATTTTATAAATAGTATATACTTGTCTTCCTTTGGTGACTTATCCTTAATCGCTGTTATTAACTTTTTCCATTCAGGCCGGTTGAAGGTCTTGGCTGAAAAATCTTCACGATAGGTACCTTTTACTTCAAAGTTGTGATATTCACAATATTTCAATAGTCGGTCCTCGTGCCCTGGTAAGGAGTATCCCTTTCTTTTTTGCTCGTCCGTACTGACACGGATGTATAAATAAGCTGTTTTCATAGGAATAATATGTGTTTGATTTTTAAGATGAACATTTCTTGAAAGTTTTCAGACCTGATAGTTTTTTAGGTATACAACGCTATCGCAACCCTACTCCTTATCTTAGCTATTTTTACCCATCATAACACCCTCAGAAATATCTAACTAATACAGTTCAAATCTAGAAAATATAGGCTAAATTTGACCAAAATAGACAAGTCTATAACAGGCAACATGAGGTCATTTGGTGAAACAGTGCGATCCTTAAGAGAAAAGAAAGAGTTGTTGTTACGACAAGTTGCAGCTGAATTAGAAGTCGATACTTCATTCTTAAGTAAGATGGAGCGTAATGAGAAAAAAGCAAGTAGACAGCAAGTTGGAAAGCTAGCAGAAGTATTAGAAACAAATCAAAATGAACTATTGACATTATGGTTATCTGACAAACTACTTGACATATTGAGTGAAGAGAAAGAAGCGTATAATGTGCTGAAGTTGACTGAACAAAGGTTAAAACAAACTAAGTAAGAAAATATGGATATATTAAACTTTCATAAAAAGCTAATCAATAACTATAAGAGTTATATCCAGAGTTTTCTGAATATAAAAGATCCCTTCATTCGTGAGTTTGTTGATGAGGAAATCAGCAACAAAAAACTATGGCCAGAACCGTTGGTTCAATTCAATCCAACTTTTGAAAAAGGAAGGCTATTATCCGATTTAGTAAGTGAGGGATATCTTCATCCTGAATTGAATAGAATTTTTTCTGGATTCAATTTATATAAGCATCAGGAAGAAGCCATATTATTGGGTTCAACCGGGAGCGAATTCGTGGTAACCTCCGGAACAGGTTCTGGTAAGTCGCTTACCTATATGGCTACAATCTTTAATTATGTATTAAACCAAGGTGAAGCATCCAAGAATAAAATTCAAGCAGTCATAGTGTATCCAATGAATGCCTTAATCAATTCCCAATATAAGGAAATTGAAAAATTCAAAAGTACCTACGAAGAAAAATACAATAAAACATTTCCAATCACATTTGACCAATATACCGGTCAGGAGACCGAAGAGCAAAAGGAACAACTTCGCTTAAACCCGCCTCATATCCTGCTTACCAATTACGTGATGCTGGAATTAATGATGACAAGAAGCGGCAGAGATGTTGAAATAAGACAGAACTTTCTTGAAAATATCAAATACCTGGTTTTTGACGAACTGCACACGTACAGAGGCAGACAAGGATCCGATGTTTCCATACTCATTCGCAGAATCAAATCAGCGGCAAGCAATCCAATAACCTGTATAGGGACTTCTGCTACTATGGTGTCCGGTGATGCCACTACGTTATTGGAACAAAAAGAGAAAGTGGCAGAAGTAGCCTCAACTATTTTTGGAACAGACATCCATTCCAATCAGGTAGTCAATGAATATCTTGTGCGAAGTATCGGAATTGGAAAATCACCATCCCACGCAGATTTAAGGCAAGCTATTGAAAAAGGGATAGCTATCGATGGTAATGCGGACGACTTTGAGAAGCATCCCACAGCAAACTGGATTGAAGAACAAATTGCATTAGAAAATAGAGAAGGAACCTTAATTCGTAGGAAACCGACGGAACTATCGAAGATTGCAGCCCAGTTAGCAAACCTTTCCGGTGTCGACAACCAAACTGCCACCAAACACATAGAAGAACTGCTGGAATGGGCAAACATGCTTAATACGAAGCCGGGCAAAGACAAAAATTACTTACCCTATCGAATTCACCAGTTCATCGCACAAACGGGCTCTGTTTACTCCACTCTCGGTAATCAGCAAACTCGTGAGTTATATTTAGATGCCGGATTGTATGCCGACAGCAAGGAAAATAAATTATATCCGCTGGTGTTTAGTCGAAATTCAGGGCACGAGTTCACTTGTGTAAAACTAAGCTTTAATAATTCCCTGATACAGCCAAGAGAGTTTTATGACATTGTAGATGAAGAAGATGAGGCAAATATAGAAGAAGGATACATTTTTATTCAACACGAGGAAGATGAAGAACCTATATGGGACAGGGAAAGAGATAAACCTGACTTGCCCGAAACCTGGTTTAGCCCAGAAAGAAAAGACGGAACACGAAAGTTGAAATCAGAGCGTGAAGCACGATTACCAAGAAAAATCTATTTCAATAAGAAAGGTGACTTTTCGTTTACAGATCCGATGGACTTTGAAGGTTGGTTCCTGCCCTCACCGCTGATGCTCGATCCGACTTCGGGCACTATCTATGATGCACAAACGGCCGAATGGACAAAAGTAATGAAATTGGGAGGGGAAGGCCGAAGCACTGCCACCACCGTTTTATCTTTTGAAACCATTACCCAGCTTCAGGAATTTGGTGAAGCGCCTAAGAAACAGAAGCTGCTCAGCTTTACTGATAACAGGCAGGATGCATCGCTACAGGCAGGGCATTTCAATGATTTTGTAAAGGTAGGTCAGTTGAGAGCTGCGATTGCAAAAGCCCTCGAAATACATACTACGCTTGATTATACCAATATTGCGGACAGGGTATTTGATTGCTTAAATATCTCTCAGAACCAGTTCGCTAAACAGCCGGCCACTTTTCCCGGACCCAGGAAAGAAAACGAAGATGCGTTTAAGGATTTTATCATGTACCGTCTTCTGCATGATTTAAGAAGAAGCTGGCGCGTAGTCCTGCCCAACCTCGAACAATGTGCATTGTTGACCATCGAATACAAGCACTTAGCTGAATCTGTTCGGGACGAATCCCTTTGGCAGTCCAACGATTTATTAATGGCTATGTCGCCCGATGAAAGAAAAGATTTCTTGCATCAGGTTTTTGACTTTTTTCGTAAGTCTTATGCACTCAGTTTTTCGATGCTCGAACCGGGTGCTATTTCCACCAGCTCCAAGAAAATCAAAGAAAAACTTAAAGTCCCATGGACATTGGATGAAAATGAAAAACTTGAAATTCCCAATTTCATCCGGGTAGAAAGTCTAGCCAGCAACAGCAGAAATATTTATTCAGAAAGTGCAGGTATCCAGAGTGTATTTGGCCGATATATAAAAAGTCAATTCAAGAAATACGGACTGAAAGAACAGTATATCGGCAAGAAAGCCTATAACGAGTTTGTGTATAACCTGTTTGAGTTCCTAGAAAACAGCGGAGGATGGTTAAAAAGTGACATTGCTCGGTCTACAAGCGGTGAACAGGTAAAAATATTCAAACTTAAAGTTGACAACATTTTATGGCATAAAGGAGATGGTCAGACGTTAACCCCTGATTTAATAAAAAATCGCTCCTATAAACCATTAAAGCAGCGACCAAACGAGTACTTTAAACACTTTTATCAAACCAATTTCCATAACATCAAATCCATAGAAGGCAGCGAACATACCGGTCAGATCAACAGTGAGAAAAGAAAGCAACGGGAAGAAGAATTCAGAGACGGAAAGATCAGTGCCTTGTTTTGCTCCCCAACCATGGAATTGGGTATTGACATATCCGACCTTTCCATTGTACATATGCGAAATGTACCTCCTTCGCCCGCAAACTATGCACAACGAAGCGGCCGGGCCGGCAGAAGCGGGCAGGCTGCACTCGTCTTGGTATATTGCTCAAATTTCAGCGCTCATGATCGCCATTATTTTAAGCATTCCACACAGATGGTTTCCGGTACGGTAACCGCTCCAAGAATTGATTTGATCAATCAGGAACTTTTGCTGAGCCATCTGAATGCATCTATTTTCACCAGGCGCTCCCTGAGTGCGCTCAATAATTCGCTGGGAGAGTTAGTAGATAAAACTGACCTGAACACTCTTCCCCTGAAACAGGAAATCATTGACACCTTAAAGATTAGCGAAGATGAAAAGGCAATCATTCTCAATAATTACAAAAAGGTAATTGAAGACGCATACTTCAAAGATGAATTGGCTCGAAGAAAACCTACCTGGTTTACGGACGACTGGATAAAACAGAATATTGACGACTTCCAATTGTCATTTGACCGATCACTCAATCGCTGGCGAAAACTCTATAAAGCTGCCCAAAACCAAATAAAGGCTGCAACCTCTATTATTGAGAATAGAATATATGCTGACAACCATGAGAAAAAAAGAGAAGCATACAAAAGTTTAAGACAGGCAGAAAGGCAGCGGGATTTATTGTTGAATGAAACCAATGATCCCAGGAAATCCTCAGGTAAAAATAGAGACCAATCTGAATTCTATCCTTACCGCTATTTAGCTGCTGAGGGCTTTTTGCCCGGGTATAATTTCACCCGTTTGCCCGTTCGCTCCTTTATGGAAAGTGAAGACGGTGGCGGTGAATTCATATCAAGACCTCGATTTATAGCACTGAATGAATTTGGTCCAAGAAACGTTATTTATCATGATGGTGCAAAATATCGGATAGACCGCATGATACTGACTGAAGCGGAGCTGAAGTTGGAGAAAGGGAAAATCTCTCCCAAAACAGGCTATTTCCTTTACGACACACAATACGGATATGAAGTTGATCCCATCATCAATGAAACGTTGCAACTGGATACCGCCAAGCATGTACACACCACATTGATCGAAATGGCTGAAACCAGGGCTTATGAGCTGCAACGGATTACCTGCCAGGAAGAGGAACGGAGTAAAAAAGGGTATGATATTCAAACCTATTTTGCCGTGGATGGCGGTTTTGAAAATACCGTCGAAGGTATTGTCAGTGTATCCGATGAAAAATTGCTGCATATCCACTATATGCCTGCCTGCCGTATCTTCAAACTCAATTTGAAATGGCGATCTTCCAGCGAATATGGATTTACCATTAACCTCAACACCGGCTATTGGCAAAGTAAAAAGCAAAAAGATGAAAAAATAGCCAGCGGTGAAGCACAGGACATAAAGGATGTAAAATTATTTACCTCTGATACTGCAAATGCCTTATATATTCAGCCGGTAAAAGCACTCGGCCTCGGTGGCGGAAGCAATGGCGTAATCACCTTGATGTTTGCCATCAAACGTGCCATTGAAAATTATTTCCAGGTAGAATCCAACGAGATAGGGGCAACGATTATGGGCGAAGAAGAAGCACCTAATATTTTGCTGTATGAAGCGGCGGAGGGCAGTTTGGGGGTGCTATCCCAAATCGTCGATAATCCTTCATTTTACAAAGCTATTATGGCAGAAGCCTATGAGCTCTGCTTTTACGTAAACGGTATGGAGGAAGAAGGAGAATTACTTCCTGCAACCTATGATGACTTACTGAGTTATTACAATCAGTATTACCATCAACAAATTGACCGAAACCTGATTAGGGATGCGTTACGAAACCTAAAAAAATCTTCAGTTGAAATTTTAGCTAACAAAGCATTTAGCAGCTATGACCAGCAATACCAGTTCCTCCAGGCATCCAGAGATCCCAATAGCAGCACGGAAGACAAATTCCTGAAATTTCTTTACCAAAAAGGGCTAAAACTCCCGGACGAAGCACAACCCAAAGTGGATAATATGTTTGTACGACCTGACTTTTACTACAAACCTAATGTTTTCATTTTCTGCGATGGGATGCCGCATGATAATACCGATACCCAAAAAGGCGATAGTGAAAAAAGAGCTGCTTTGAAGAATGTCGGATACCAGATTCTGTCATGGTACTACAAGGATTCTTTAGAGGAATTTATAGCCAGACGCCCGGATATCTTTAAAGTGGTCAGGCCTGCCAAATCGCAAGCGTCAGAAGATATTATTGACCAACTATTTGAGGAAGCAAAATCGAGGTATAGCCTGACACTTAAAAAATTGGGAGAATGATGGCAGACTATACATTCCTTGATTTTGATAGAATTGTGAAACTTAACAAGCTTGCTGTAAAAGCATTTGGCGGTTCGGATGGAATAAGAGACAGGGGGCTTATAGAATCTGCCATCAATCAGCCACAAGCAAGTTTCGGGGGTCAATACCTGCATGAGAATAAGTTTCACATGGCTGCCGCTTACTATTACCACATTTCCGAATGCCAGGGATTTTCAGATGGTAACAAAAGAACAGGCTTTTTGGCCCTGTTTGCTTTTTTGAAACTGAATGGTTGTGATCTGACCATCCCGGACGACTACCTCTGGCCGATCCTACTTGAAGTGGCTAATGGACAGAGAGACAAAAGGAATCTGGCTGAATTTTTAACGGAAAACGTAACATGCAAAGACTAATGACAAACTTCGACTATAAACCGGGTAGTTTAGTCACCCTTCGAGACAGACCGTGGGTGGTATTGCCATCTGATGATACCGACTTGCTGCTGTTAAAACCCTTGGGAGGGTCAGATGAAGAAATAACCGGTATATTCCTGCCGGTAGCGGGACCATCCGAAAAACCACAAACGTATAATTTCATCAAGCCATCCGAAAAAGATCTCGGAGATTTTACATCTGCGAAGTTGCTTTACAATGCTGCACGGCTTTCTTTTAGAAATGCTTCCGGGCCTTTTCGTTGTTTGGGCAAGCTCTCTTTCAGACCTCGCTCCTACCAGATGGTGCCGTTGATTATGGCTTTGAAGCAAGAGACTACCCGGTTGCTCATAGCCGACGATGTGGGCGTAGGTAAAACCATCGAAGCCTTATTAATTGCTAAGGAACTTTACGAACGAAAAGAAATCAAACGCTTTGCCGTTGTATGTCTGCCCCATTTATGCGACCAGTGGCAGGATGAGATGAAGAACAAATTCGGAATTGAGGCAGTCATCATCCGTTCGGGAACTGCGACCGCTTTAGAACGACAAATCAGAACCCATGAAAACATTTTCAGGGCATTCCTTTTTCAAATTATTTCGATTGACTACATTAAGTCAGGCAATAAGCGCCAGGTTTTTATTGACCACTGCCCGGAATTGATTATGGTAGACGAAGCGCATACGTGTGCTAAACCTGCGGGAGCCAACAATTCACAACAGCAGCGTTATCATTTACTGCATGATATTTCCAAAAAAATAAACCAACACCTGGTATTGCTCACGGCAACCCCACATAGCGGCAAACAAGCAGAGTTTCAATCCCTGTTGGGATTACTGAAACCCGAGTTTGAGAAAATTGACGTAATTACTTCCTCCGAACAGGAAAGAAAAGAGATGGCCAAACATTTCATTCAAAGACGCCGTGGCGATGTAGTGAAATGGCTAGATGAAGAAACCAAATTTCCCGAAAGAAATTCCATCGACAAAGATTACGAAATCGGGAAAGCTTATGCCGAAGTGTTCAATGATATTTTGGCTTATGCCCGTGAAATGGCGACTCAGAACAGGGATGATGGAAGGAAGCAACGCTACAATTATTGGGATGCGTTGGCATTGTTAAGAGGGGTGATGAGCAGTCCGGCAGCGGGTATTTCCATGCTGACAAAAAAAGCAGAGAAAAAGCGTATCACCGGTGAGGAAGACGGACTTGACGAGCATAATGCGGCGAGCGAAATGGTATTGGACAATGATTATTCCACAGACGATAATCTGCCTTTATCAGTCCTGGGCAAAGCCGCTCCTGTTAAAGATTCGGAATCCAGACGCCTGTTGGCTTATGCCAAAAGAATGGAATCGCTCTATGGTATAGAACAAGATCAAAAAGCCAGGGAGGCCCTGCTACAGGTTAAAACCTATATTGAAAGCGGATACAACCCCATTATTTTCTGTCGTTACATTCAAACGGCCAACTATCTGGGTGAAATTTTCAAAGACAACCTCAAAGGCAGAAACTTCAAGAGCGTGCACATCGAAGTGATCACCAGTGAACTAAACGACGAACTCCGCAGGGAGAAAATTGAGCAGATGAACAAATCGGAAAGACGGTTGCTCATTGCCACCGATTGCCTGAGCGAGGGCATCAACCTGCAGGAAGGGTTCAATGCGCTGTTACATTACGACTTGCCCTGGAATCCCAACCGATTGGAACAGCGGGAAGGTCGAATTGACCGGTTTGGACAACAGTCCGATATTGTGGAAGTGGCCCTCTTATACGGAAGCAATAACCCCATTGACGGTGTGGTACTGGAAGTTTTACTTCGTAAAGCTCGAGAAATAAGGCGTTCTATTGGCATTTCTGTTCCTTTTCCGGAGAATAGTGCTTCGGTAATGGAATCCGTAACCAATGCCATCCTACTGAAACCGTCTGTTTCCGTAAAGCAGGTTACGCATCAGCTTACACTTTTTGAAGCTGAAGAAATTGAAGCTGAGAAAAACCGGGTAGCAAAAGCTTTTGAAGAAGCCGAACAAAGAGAAAAAGCATCCCGAAGTATTTTTGCCCAGAATTCCATAAAAGCGCATGAAATAGAAGCCGATTTGAAAGAAGTAGATGACGCCATTGGCGACGTGAAAGTTGTAGAACAATTTGTTGTAGACTCATTACGCTTTACAGGGATACAGGTTGAAGCCAAAAAGAATGGCTATAAAGTTTATGCAACCAACATTCCGCCACGGCTGCAAAATCTCCTGATGGACAAGAACGATATGCTAATATCGTTCAAATCTCCGACCCCGGCAGGATACAAATACATTGGCCGGAACCACCCGTTTACGGAGCATTTAGCACAATATATGATCAACAATGCATTGAAGGGGAAAAGTAATTGTGCAGCCCGATCAGCCGTAATTCGCACTGCTGACGTCAAACACAAAACTGTTCTGTTTCAATTTCGCGTTCGCAACGTTATTGCAGAGCAACCCAATAACAAGCAGATAGTAGCCGAAGAAATGTGGTTGTGGGGCTATGAAGGCGAAGTAACCCAAAAGAAATTCATCGATAAAGAAACCGCATTCAACCTACTTATGCATACTACACCCTCCCAAAATGTTGAAGAGGGTGAAAAAACGTATTGGTTGAACGAAGAAATGGATTGGGTTCATGATGAAAATAGATTCCGTGAACAAACCGATAAAGTGGCATTAGAAAGAGCAAATCATTTAGTAGAAAGTCATACGCGATTTAAAAAACTGGTAAGTGGTAACAAATACAAGGTAGTAGAGCCCGTTTTACCGATGGATGTGCTAGGCATATACATCTTATTGCCCCAATTAAACTAGAAAACAATGAAATATACTACCATCAATATACAGGGCAATCTGATTTCGGAAGAAATCCTACAAAAGGTAGAATCAGGTGAAGCACAAGGGCAAACGGTGACTGATTTTGGTTTTGAACCCGGCGCCAATATCCGTAGTGAGATAGAGTATGCCTGGAGCCGCATTAAATTAGACTGGAAGCACTTTAGCGAAAAAAGCCAAAACCTGCCCGCAAGCGATCCTTATGGTACTGCGTTGAGCCGCAGGTGGATGGAACAATTTTTGGATTCTTTGGGTTTTCATCACACCCGGCAAAAAAGCAACCTGACCGGCGAAAATAATCAGGGATACCATATAAGCCACACGGCCAGTAACCGAGATGACTTACCGATTCATATCGTAGGATTTATGGAACCGGATAAACCAGATAAAAACACACTGGACATTAAAACGAGCGGGGGCACCAGTCGGCTATCCCCACATGCTACGGTGCAGGAATACCTGAATGTAACCGAGCATTTGTTTGGTATTGCGACCAATGGCCTGCATCTCCGCCTCATCCGTGACAGTGGCCGCCTTATTAAGCTCACCTACTTGGAGTTTGACCTGAAACGGATGCTGGATGAAGACAAATACAGCGAGTTTACGTTACTGTTTCGCCTGCTTCATGCAAGCCGTTTCCCCCACAGCAAATCGGAAGCAGACCAATGCCTGCTCGAAAAATATTATCAGAACAGTATTGATGCGGGCAACCGAATCCGTAACGGGCTGAGCCTTGCGGTAAAAGAATCCTTAGTGGCTCTTGGGAACGGATTGCTCAATCAACCCGAAAACGAAGACCTGCGGGAAGCCTATCGCCGTGGCGAATTATCTGCTTACGAACTAAATCACCAATTGCTACGGCTTATTTACCGTTTGCTTTTCCTGATGGTAACCGAAGAGCGGGGTCTGATTTTTGATACCGGCAATGAATCCGATGAGCAAAGACGTAATAAAGAAATTTATTACCGTTTTTACAGCCTGGCCCGCTTAAGAAAATTATCGGAAAGCCGCTACATATTTGAGCAACAGTACACCGACCTATGGCAAGGTTTGATGCAAACCTTTGGCTTTTTTGAACCCGGCAGTAAGGGCATCAGGTTGGGCATCCATCCGTTGGGCAGCGAATTATTTCAGCATACCGCAATACAACATATCAGCCAATCCTTGGTCAATAATCGCGTATTGCTGGAATGCATCCGTAACCTGAACGAATTTGAAGATATAAAAAAGAACAGGGTGCTTATCAACTTCCGTTCTTTGGATGTTGAGGAGCTCGGATCCATTTACGAGGGATTGTTGGAATTGGCTCCTGTAATTACTACCGGTGATGGACAAGAATACCATTTCACGTACGAAAAGGGAGGTGAACGGAGTACTTCCGGCTCGCATTATACCCCTGAAGATTTAGTGAAACCGCTTATTCAACATTCCCTGGAATACCTGATTGAAGAACGGGTAACACCCTTCTACAGAGGTAAGGCATCTGCAGGTGAAACGACAGAAAAACTCCTGAACCTGAAAGTATGCGATGTAGCCTGCGGCAGTGGACATATTTTGCTGAGTGCTGCCCGGAGGATCGCCCAGGAAGTAGCAAGGGTTGAAACCGGTGAACAGCAACCCAATCCCAACGCCTTCCGCAACGCATTGAAAAGAGTAATCAGCCATTGTATATACGGTGTAGATAAAAACCCGCTGGCTGTAGAACTCTGTAAGGTAGCATTATGGCTGGAAAGTCATAACCCGGGCAAGCCGCTGAACTTTCTGGATCACCACATCAAATGTGGAGATGCCATTGTAGGGCTTGGCCAGCGAAATGAGTTGGAAAACGGGATAGCTGATGAAGCGTTTAAAACGCTGGCAGACGATGATAAAGAGATATCCAAGGCATTTCGTGATAAAAATGTAAAAGAAAGAAAAGCAAGAACTACAGGTGCAGGTCAGCAATTAACATTAGAGCAAGGAGTGGATACTTCTGTTCAGGAAACGATGACTGAATACCAGGCTTTTAATCAACTTCCCGAAACCACGCCCGAAGAAATAGAACGCAAAGTGAAGGCTTATAAAAAATTTATGGATGGCAAGGGTCCTACGTTTCTAAAGGCCATGGCAGATACACAGGAAGCCCAGTTTTTCATTCCTAAAATAGCAGATACCAAAGACTACCTGATGACAGATGCTGACTTTCGGCTTATATTAAGTGGGTATAAAGGATGGCAGGATAGAAAAGTCGCCAAAGCTGCTTCCGTGGCTTTTACGCAAAGATTTTTCCATTGGTTTATTGAGTTTCCTGAAGTTTTTCATGAAGGGGGCTTTGATTGTATATTGGGGAATCCACCCTTTTTAGGTGGACAAAAACTAAGCGGAGCATACGGGCCAAGTTTTCTTGAATATATTAAATATGCCTACAAACCGATCGGAGCAGTTGATTTGGTAACCTATTTCTTTAGGAAAATATTTACTCTTTTGAAACCGGGAGGATTTCAGTCCTTGATTTCGACAAACACCATAGCACAAGGTTCGGCGCGTGAAGGAGGATTAGATGTCATTTGTTCAAATGGCGGTATCATCAACCATGCGGTCAAGTCGATGCGCTGGCCAGGGAAAGCAGCAGTAGAAGTAGCCTTGGTGACTATCCATAAAGGTCCATGGAATAAGGACATCATTCTGGATGCTAAAAAGGTCGATAGAATTACACCTTATTTGGATGATTCCGAGGTGATGGGAAATCCATTTCCTCTGAAGGCGAACTCCAACAAGAGCTTTCAGGGTAGTATCGTATTAGGGAAGGGCTTTGTTTTAACGACCGAGGAGGCCCAAAGGCTTATAAATAAAGATCCCAGGAATAAAGATGTGCTATTTCCATACTTAAACGGCGATGATTTGAACAATGATCCGGAACAAAAACCTTCACGTTGGGTTATTAACTTTTTTGACTGGCCGGAGGAAAAAGCCAGAACTTACCCTGATTGTTTTGCAATTGTAGAGCAATTCGTAAAGCCTGAAAGGCTAGCACAAAACGATAAAGTTGGTAGAGAAAAATGGTGGCGCTTCTTAAGGGCAAGAAATGAATTATACGAGACCATATCAAAGTTAGACCAGGTCATGGTTGTTCCATTAGTTAGCAAATATTCACCTTTTGATTTTGCGCCAACGAACATTGTATATATGCATAAACTAGGAGTGATTGTCTTTAGTGATTTTCATAAATTTGCTGTTCTTTCTAGTTCTTTACATAACATATGGTGCTGGAAGAATTCTTCCACACTAGGGTCAGGGACGTTAAATTACTCAACAACGGATTGTTTTGAAACATACCCTTTCCCAAATGAAGATATTTCAAATAACTTAGATCTACTTGGGAAAGAATATTATACCAAGCGGAAAGCACTAATGGAAAAATCAGGGATTGGATTAACTAAAATGTATAATCAACTTCACAATAACGGTTTGATGACAATTCGTGAGGGAGATGATTTTGACAAAAAGCGGCTTGAGCAACGGCATGGAAAAGGTAGTCTTTTGTGGAAAAATCACTTACAGAATATCCCATCAATAGCTTTTAATGAAACTGTAAGATTGATAGAGGAATTACGAGTAACTAGACGTAAGTTAGATTCAGTTGTTTTGGCAGCTTATGGATGGTCAGATATTCAACTGAGACATGATTTTTATGAATTGGAATACCTCCCGGAAAACGACAGAATTCGCTTTACTATTCACCCTGAGGCACGTAAAGAAATATTAAACCGGCTACTAAAATTAAATCACCAATTGCATACTATTGAAATGTCTGATAAAACCAAGATAGAGAATCATTCTAAACAAAGCAAGTTTAAAAATAATCCATCAAATACGCTGTTTTAATGTTCTTATTCTTTTGAGAACAGGTCAATGACTTGAGTAGATTTGTTTACTTTAAGCTTATTCATAGAAATTGGCTGTAATTCTATTTCAGTTTTGTGTAACTTGTGATTTAACTGCAAAAGACGATTGAGTATTTCCTTTCTAGCATAAGGATGGATGGTATATCGAATACGATCATTTTCAGGCAAATATTCCATTTCATAGAAGTCATGGTTTAACTCAATATCCTCCCACTCATATTGTTTAAGTATGGCTCTATCTAGCATACAATGAATATATCTGAGCTTTAGTATCGCATCTTTTAGTTCATCGTCTTTATTGTATCCAATTTCATGAAATAAGTTATACAGTTCGGTAAACCCAATACAGAATTTTGTCATTACTGATTTACGGAGTTTATTTAATTCAATTCCAATATCCTTACTTTCTTCATCTAAATGGATTTGCAATGGAAAAGTTTCAAATGCATTAGTTGGAGAATATCTCAATGTAGAAGAACCCATAGTAGAACTATTTTTCCATGCCCATATTTCGTGAATAGAAGAAGAAAATATCGAAAAATGATGAAAAGAGTCTAATGCGAAAGCAATGATTGAATCAGAGAAAACAACATTTTGAGGTTGGAAGTCTATTGCCAAGTACTTGGTATATCTATTCATCACCATGACCTGGTCTAACTTTGATATGGTATTATAAAGAGCCGGACGTTTTTCCCCGTAAATCCACCATTTTTGAGGCAAAGGTCTTCTTAACGCATAGGTTCCTACTATTTCATTGCCATTTTTATCTAATTTCCAACGTTGTCTTTCTGGTTTCACACGCTCTTCAAGTATTTTAAAGCAATCATGATATGTCCTTGCCTTTTCTTCACTCCAATCGAAGAAATTGATGACCCACCGGGAAGGTTTCTGCTCCGGATCATTGTTCAGATCATCGCCGTTTAAGTATGGAAATAGCACATCTTTATTCCTGGGATCTTTATTTAAAAGCCTTTGGGCTTCCTCGGTCGTTAAAACAAAGCCCTTCCCTAATATGATACTACCTTGAAAGCTCTTGTTGGAGTTCGCCTTCAGAGGAAATGGATTTCCCATCACCAGGGAATTAGCTTGTAATAAGCTGATCCATAATTAATAATAAAACAACAAATAGTGATTAAATGAAGTATTTTCTATATTTCGCTTCACAAATACTTCATAAACATGAATAAGAAAATTACATATGCATTTGTGCAAAAGCCGGAAGCCAACAAAAAAGGGCTTTATCCAATTTATTTGAGAGCTTTCCAAAGTGGGAAAAAAATAGAAATCGCTACTTCTATAACACTTACTAATAGGGATTGGTCAGCAATCCGCCAGCGGGTAAAAAAAAGTAACAAGCTCCATGAACGACATAATGCTATTCTCGATGCTTACGATAAAAAAGTACTAAAACTATTAATCAACAACTTCGTTCATGACGAAACACCACTTACACTTCGGCAATTCAAAGACAAAATACTTTCTACGCACCAGACGGATGGTAGTTTTACCGATTACATACTAAATTACCTGAATGAAAATAAAGCCAGGTTGAGAATTGAATCTTGGTGGAGTTATAAATCACAAATTACCAAGCTACTTAAATTTAAAAAGGAAATACTATTTACTGATTTAACGGAACAGTTCATTAATGATTATCATCTTTATATGTTGACGACGTTAGGAAACAATGAAAATACAGCGAGTAAAAGTCTTAGATCACTGCGTACATTTGTAAATATTTCGCTCCGTTATGGATATATGAAAAATAATCCTTTCAAATTCATAACCATTAAAAAAGTAGACGGTAAGCGTGACTTTTTGAGTTTAGAAGAGCTTAATAAATTGTCAGAGGCATATTTTTCGGGTAAAGTCACAAAGTCGATAGAAAAAGAAATTCTACAATATTTCCTGTTTTCATGTTATACTGGATTACGTTACTCAGATTTAAAGACACTCCAGGCGGGTTCAATCGACGGTAATAAAATCAAGATCAATATGCACAAGACCGGATACCTTGTTGTCATTCCCTTAACACAAAAAGCAATACAACTTTTACCACAAAAAATACCATTCGGTACTGAGCCTGTATTTCGCATATATTGTAATAAGGTGACCAACAGAATACTAAAAAAAATTGGTCAGACATACGGTATTCCAAAAAAACTCACTTGTCATGTCGCCAGACATACTTTTGCCACCGCTTCAATAACGTTAGGTATCCCTATTGAGGTTGTGAGCAAACTACTTGGGCATACTAGCCTCAAAACCACTCAGGTTTATGCAAAGATTGTGGATAATGTTAAAGAAAGAGAAATGGAAAAATGGGATAGACTTTAAAGTTTGTAATGCTACTACAAATAAATTGAAGTTGCAAATTTTTGATGTTAGCCCTAAAATTTTACTTCTTTAGGTCATTTTGCTCTTTCTTTTCGATTTTTTGGATTATGAATATCTGAAAAATGTGATAAGTCAATGTCTTGTTTTAAAATTAATTTGTCATAAAGATTAGCTAATACGATCAAGTCATCAAGAAATTGGTTCGAGAAACGTTCAATAGGCTTAAGGAGACACTATACAGTAGCTGTCTCCTTTTTTTGTGCCAATAAAAGTCTCTTACCCAAACTGTTATAGTCGGGTCATCTATGGTTCGATTTTCGTGACTGAAGTTTTTAAGCCAATGTGTGATATTTCTTAAAAAACCTGCTCAAAAATGTCGTTAACCTGTTTTTTCTATAGTTCGATTTCTCCTTGGGGTTTTGAGGCTTTTTCTTCCCCGGCTTTTTTATGATTTTTTGCCATAAGATAAAGAAAGTCCACTATAACGGTTGCTTCATCATCTTCGACTTCAATACCATTTTTTGCTAATATCGCAATTGCACGCCTAACTGAAACCTTTTTATCCGTGAAATTCATATTTATTATTTTTTCACTTGTCGTTTAATTGATAATATTTTAGATAATCCGCCATTTAACCCCAAAGACATATCTCCAGTCTAGAAATCAACCATAAGCGGAGGGATAAGGTTGGCAAGATGCTTTTTATCTGCAGTGTCTAGATTTGGGAACCTTTTAAGAATATGGACAAAAGATCTGCTCTCCAACTGATTTTGTTTATCAATATCTGTTAATTTGACATTGATGTCATTCAACTCTCTTTTCAGAGATTTGGAATTGACATGACATTCCCTTTTTAACGCAGCATAATCATCGGATTTTAGTACATCTGCCACAAATAACTTTCGGGCCTGGGAAAGGAGTGGATTCCTGTTCAATCAGTTTTCTAACGACCTGATTTCGATGCTGTAAATACACTGCCTTTTGTGTACCTGTATTCCAATCTTCTAAGATACTGTTGAATAAATCTATCGCTCCGTTTGAAAGCACTAGTTGCCCAAGTTTACGTTCATAACACTCATTCAAAAAGAGTGCATTGATTCTTGTCTTACATCTTTTCTGACAATGGTAATACGGGTATTTTTTTGTTGAACCTTGGGAAAAGCTTCCACCGAGCTTTCTATCACAGAGAGGGCATACTAAAACTCCTCTTAGATAAAACGTTTCTTTCAATTTGTCTGTTTTAGCGGTAACTTTCCTCTTTGTCGTAATGATACGCTGAACCTCGTAAAACAGTGCTTCTGAAATCAATCGCTCGTGGATTCCCTTCGCCATATCGAGTTCCCTTGATTCTGATTTGATAGGGATAAGACCACAGTAAACAGGATTGCGTATAAGACGAAAAAAATATGAACGGGAGCATTTCAATCCTCTACTGTCTGCCATCTTTCGGACATCCTCAATTCTATGGGTATTCTTGACGAGTTGGAGAAAGCCCCACCTTATAATACCCGCCTCAGGTTGCTTAGGGATAATGATTTTCTTGCCATCCACAGTTGTAAGGTTGATGAAACCCAGGGGAGCTTTGCTCGGATACCTGCCCAACTGTTTTGCACGGCGGATACCGTTTGCCGTGTTCATCGCCCGTCTACTATTTTCTGCTTCCGGTACAGACAGATATACGGCCAGCATGACCGTACTTTCCGGTACGGAAAAATCTATGGGTTGGTCTATCGCCATCGCTGTCGTTCTGTATTTTCGAAGCATAATTATCATTTCATAGGCGTATTCAACATTCCGGCTAAACCTGCCCCATTTGATTAACAGTATATTCTTTTCTTTCTTTGGTTTGTTTTTAACTTCTAAAAATAGTTTTTTCCATTCAGGTTGATTGAAATTCTTGGCAGAGTAGTCTTCACGGTAAATGCCTTTGACTCCGATATTGTTGTACCTGCAATATTTCAGTAACCGTTCTTCTTGTTCTGGTAAGGAATACCCCCTTCTCTTTTGTTCGTCCGTGCTGACGCGGACATATAGTAAGCTGTTTCCGTAAGATAATTCATTTTCCTTTCCATTGTTTAACGAAAAGATTAAACATATCTTTCTGATCATACTTGTCGCTCTATATGCATGACAAACATATATAGCCGCGCGCTTGTGTGGAGACACAGTGTCCATTTTGTTTATTTGAAAATTCAATAAAATACTTTATGGTTGATTTTTAAGAAAAAATGAAACTTTTATTTAACTTTAAAAGTTTTTTATTAAAGTGAATGTTATCGTTAGTCTGCGCACTAGTGAATGGATGAAATAACAGTTCGGAAATTTCTGGAAGACTTTAAAACCAAGATGAAAATCTGGGATATCGTTTTTATGGATAACCGTGCTAAAAACACCCAGGCACTTTTGGAGCTTGAGATAACGCCTGCCCTGCGGAAGAAGATAATTAACGACCTTACTCTGGAAGACTATAGCGAAGGCCCTGTACCAGATCAGCAGTTTATGGGCAATGACCTGTGGGTGTTTGGAAAGGATGTGAAACAGCAGGAGGTATATATCAAGATTACTTTAGGCTATGCTGGAAAAGGGGTGATTTGCATCTCGTTTCATGCGGCTGAGTACCCAATGAAATACCCATTAAAACCCGAAAGGAAATGAAGAAGATAGTAAGTCCGTTCAGTGATAAACTGCTGGATGTAAAAATTAGGGAGGAGCAAATGTCTTTCAGAAAAGACACGTTTAGCGTGCTGTATCACTATTACGAAGATATGGGGGAGCGGTTTACTACTGATGAGCTGGATGAGATAAATTTGAAGCAGGTGTATAATCAGTACAGGGAAAAGTATAACCTGCCCTTTGCTGAAGAAATAAAAAACATACGGGAAAAATACCAGCTTTCAGCCAGTAAGATGGCCGATGTACTGGGTTTTGGTGCCAATATTTACAGACAGTACGAGGCGGGTGAGGTGCCTAGCCAGTCCAATGCACGGCTAATTCAACTGGCGGATGACCCTGGGGAGTTTAGAAAGCTGGTTTTATTAAGCGGAGCTCTGGAAGAAAAGGAACAGGAAAAGGTACTAAAACGAGTAGACCAACTTATTGAAAAGCAAAGCAGGCTTACATTTGATGACCTTATAGCCTGCTATGTATTGGGAGCTAAGAGTAAGCTTACCCGATATAACGGCTACAAAAAACCGGATATAGAGAAGACCTTTAGTGTGATACAGTTTCTTGTCGCGAAACTAAACCCCACTAAAACGGCACTGAATAAGCTACTGTTTTATGTAGATTTTATGCATTTCAGTAAACACAGTGTGTCTTTTTTGGGATTGGAGTATAGGGCCATAGAATACGGTACTGTGCCCAGCCGTTACGAAAGTCTGCTGGAGTACGGGGCTGAAGCCGGCTTTATAACACGGGAAAGATTTACATTAGATAACGGTGGCTATAAGGAAACCTATAATTTAGGCAATCATGTCATATCTGCCACTTTTACTGAGGAAGAGGCTGACACTCTAAAACAAGTGACAGAAAGGTTTAAAACATATACTGCTGCTCAAATCGTAGGTGTAAATCATAAAGAAGAGGCCTGGTTGAGCAATATACAGAATAAATCTATGGTAGATTATAAATTTGCCTATAAATTACTAACTGACAATGTGTCATAAAAAGGATAGCTGGCAAAGGTTTTGGGCTTTCAGGTGTTAAGCAGAGATACGCCCTTTTCTTGCTAGGAATTGAAAAATTATTATTTTATAACTGAAAAATTATAAAGAAGGGATGATATAAAAAGGAAAAATGCTCTCGTGGTCGGCAAACTTTGAAGAGCATTTTTCTACAGATTTTTGGTAGTAGAATCTAGAAGAGACTAATCCATCTCGTTTCAAGCTACCGTGTGTTTTTGTGTTTAAAAACGCCGTAAATCTACAATTTGTTGTTGAACCAACAAAGTATTCAAGCATTTTCTTGCGTTTTTTAATACTACATCGGACTCCTTACTACCTAGTTTTTTATCATTTAAATTTTTTAGTAATCATGGCTACGAATGGAGCAAAAGGCGGAGGACGCCACGGAGCGATTAAGGATCGCTCACAAGTAGAAAATCCTAAAACAGGATTGTATGTTAAAAGAGACACCGAAACAGGTAAGTTTATGGATGTCAAAACAACAGGAGGTAAGTTCAAATCAGTAAGAGACGAAAAGAAATAGTTATGAAAAAATATTATTTAAACCTAGTACCTCAGTCAAATGGTGATTATGAGGTTCATTCAGAGGATTGTATTTTTAAACCGCAGCGGAATTATGATGATTTAAGTTATCATTATTCTTGCAGTTCTGCAGTTACTACTGCTAAGAGTAGGCACCCTTTTAAGAAAATTAACGGATGTTATTATTGTTCTAAACCATGTCACACCACCTAGTAAATAGTTTGATGGTTGTCGAATTCCGGCAACCCCTTTGTTTCATTAAAAAAGATATTTATGTCACATAATACCAAAACAACGTCGAAAAGTATTGCCTCAAAGGCGTCTAAGATTTTAACAAATCCAAGCTCTTCAAGAATCGCAAAAGAATTGGCAGGTTCGGCACTTTCTCAAGCACAGAGAGGCCACCAAACCGGAGCCATTCTAGAAGATAAGGCCTCAAAGGTTTTACAAAGTGATAAGTTCAGTGAGTCGACTAAAGCACTCGCCGGCTCAGTATTATCTCAATCAAATAAGAAGAGATAAAGGAAATAAGTACTTTAAATAAAAAAATAAATATTATGGCAAGATGCACAGCTCCGGTAAATGGACATCGCTCATCAAGTGCGGCAGCGGCGTGTCCAGCATGCGGCAGCAGCTACTCTCGTGGCTACAGATCAGAATCATACTACTCGAATCCTTATTCCTATCCCTATTCTTCGTCTGGGGGAGGCTCAGGACGATCGAGCAGTGGAAGTAGTAGAAATACTAAACCCAAATGGTCTCCAGCAAGTTCTCCCATTCTTTATACACCTGCTGAAGTACGTACACTGACCCCAGTACGTGAAAATGTAGAAAGGAGGTCTTCAATTCCTGACCTTAGAGATGTTTTTCTCTGCCATGCATGGGATGATCGGAAGGAAGCAGCTAAGGACCTACACGATCTACTTGAGTCAAAAGGAGTTACGGTCTGGTTCAGCGAGAAAGACGTTGCTCTTGGTTCAACTTTGCTTAGGGAAATTGATAAAGGGTTAGCAAACTCAAGAGTCGGAGTTGTTCTAGTAACTCCAGCACTATTGAAACGTCTGAAAGGAGAAGGTATAGCAGACAAAGAACTTTCTGCACTTCTGGCACGTGATTTACTGGTACCAATTGTACACAACACAACTTTTGACGATTTACGAGAAGTTAGTCCCTTGCTCGGTTCTCGAAGCGGGCTTAGTACAGCAGACGAGCAAATGATAGGTGTTGCAGCTAAGTTAGCCGAATTAGTCATACTTTAGTATATTATGTTTTCAGGTAGCTATCTTTTTGAGTATTTATTAGCATAACCTCGATAACTTGAGGATTATACTAATCCATCTCATACCTTGAGATAAAATTATCTATTTACATTAAAGTTAATTAATACTATCTTCTTTTAAAGTTCTTTAAAATAGTCAGAATTTGGAGGTGCGTGATGTCTTTAGTATATAGTTATCAACATTGTTTTTATTATTATCAGTATTTTAGAAGTTTAATAAGTTCGAAATTTGTACAATCAGGGTTCACGACAGAAGTACAATTACAACCAAAAAATATTAACCTGCCAAGTCTGCAAGTCTCCTTAAATCCATCAAGAATAAGTTCGAAATTTGTACAGGGAAGTTCACATTGAAAATCAGGCACTTACAAAAATGTAAGTGCTTTTTTTATTCTCCTTTCACAACCTGTTAATCCGATCGGAACAAAAGCAAACCATTGGGAAACATGAATATCGTTTAGCTTCATCTTTTATACTGCATATGACAGGCGCCTGCGCGGATCTCGGGTATTTTAACCCGGCTCTGTCAAGATGATCCGGATGGATGATGCAGAGTGGACCCTTAAGACAGGTTTTATTGGGTGAACTACCCAAAAAGTGTATATTTTACACTTTTAAAGAATTAAGTTTATTGTTGTACAATTTCAACATTTTGAAAAATAATGTCTACATATATTTTATTTTCATATATTTCAACTGTAGATTTGTCGACAGAAATAAGCTGTTCATGTGTTTTGAAACTTTGGGTGGCTTGAGTAAATGTGTAACACAATTTATTTTAAATTCATTATTTATGAAAAGATTAATCGTTTTAGGCCTGTTGCTGACTAATGTACTTTCAGCAAGCGCACAATCATCATTTAGTATAGGCCCGAAAGTAGGCCTGAATATGTCTAACTACACAGGAGGAAACATTAAATCGGACGCCCTGTTTTCTTATCACGTGGGAGGTCTCATGAGTTTCGGATTAGGCAATACATTCTTTGTACAGCCAGAAATTTTGTTTTCTTCGCAGGGTGCAAAAATTGATAACCAGGGCTCAAAAGAAAATTATAAGGTCTCTTACCTGGCTGTCCCTATCATGCTTAAGCTGAGAACCGGCAGCGGACTGTATTTTGAAGCCGGTCCCCAGGTCTCTTTTAAAACCGGTGAAGATGTCAAAGACGAGACGATTGATAAGTTTTCTAAAAACCTGGATTTATCATTAGGAGCGGGATTAGGGTATCAATCTGCTGGAGGTTTTGGGATAGGTGCACGTTATATGGCAGGGATTTCCAAAGTTGGTAATTTTGATGCTCATAATATAAATCCTGACTTTAAGAACAGTTTGCTCCAGGTCAGCTTATTTTATGCTATTCCTTTTGCAAAATAGTAATCCGGTGTCAAAGGTTTATGAACTACATAAACCTTTGATACTTTTATTTGATAACAGCTGGGAGGGTTAGAATCCTGTTTCTGTAGGAGACGGCAGAAATAGTATTACCACTTCGGACAATTACATCGGCGGGAAAAACCTTACATTTGTCCGAAAATATTCAGTATAAATGAGAAGGAAGATTAGGTATTACAGGCTGACCTGGCTCAAATACGATTTACCTGCCGGACTTTCTGTTTTCCTGGTTGCGCTTCCGCTTTGTTTAGGAATTGCATTGGCTTCAGGAGCACCTCTCTACTCAGGACTTTTATCGGGGATTATCGGTGGACTGGTAGTTTCTCTTATCAGTGGTTCACATCTGGGAGTTTCCGGACCCGCTGCCGGTTTGACAACTTTGGTAGCTGCTTCCATCATTTCACTTGGCGACTTTAAAATTTTTTTGCTTGCCGTAATGGTAGCAGGGCTATTTCAGTTAATTCTGGGGTTGCTCAAGCTGGGTGTAATTGCCAATTATTTTCCTTCGTCCGTTATCAAAGGAATGCTGGCTGCCATTGGAATTATTCTTATATCAAAACAAATTCCAATTGCAGTGGGATACGGCCAACCCGACTTTTGGACAAGTGGTTTTACCAAACTGTTTTCTGCAGAAAGTCTTTCAGGTAACTTTGAAAACTTTAAGCAATACACAACAAGAGGAGCGGTTTTAATCACAGCTATATCTTTACTGGTCTTTATTTTACTTCGTCAGCCTTTTGCAAAAAAACTGAAAGTAATCCCGGCGCCTTTGGTGGTAGTCGTCATCGGTATTATAGCAAACTATTTCTTCAGCTATATAGCTTCTGACTTTTCTTTGAGGGAGACTCAACTAGTCAGTATACCTGACAATGTCTTTGCTGACATTTCTTTTCCTGATTTTTCAAAACTTTTCTCGAATATAGAAATCTGGAAAGATGGGCTTAGCATCGGACTGCTTGCTACACTGGAAACTTTGCTATGCGTAGAGGCGGTAGATAAATTAGATAAACGAAACCGAATTACCCCTATAAATCGTGAACTTGTGGCGCAGGGTATCGGTAATATGACTTGCGGGCTTTTAGGGGCAATTCCGCTGACAGCGGTAGTAGTAAGGGGGGCGGCTAATGCAGACGCCGGAGGAAGAACAAAGCTTGCCGCTTTCACACACGGGCTTTTTTTACTGCTTGCCGTTTTATTGGTTCCGGCCCTGCTCAATAAAATTCCTTATGCTTCACTGGCAGCAATACTTCTTATTACGGGTTACAACCTGACAAGGCCGAAACTTTATAAAAATGTCTGGAAATCAGGCAGGAAACAATTTATTCCATTTGCAATTACCATCATTATAATTCTTTTAACGGACTTGCTTATAGGTGTAAGCATCGGTCTTTTAGTTTCTGTTTACTTTATCATTCAGAATAATTTCAAAGCAGAATATAAAATTACGAAAGCCCGACAGGACGGAGTGGAAACTTACTTAATCAAACTTAACAGCAATGTTACGTTTCTTAATAAAGTGAAGTTGCGGAAAACACTGGATCAAATACCGAAACACAGCGCGCTGACTATTGATGGTAGTGAATGCAACTTTATAGACTATGATATTCTGGAGATAATCAGTGAGTTTGATAATAAGGCCCGCGACAGAAATATTGATCTGCGACTAAAAGGAATCAAAAAGGTAGATGTAACTGCGGTACATTAATGGCAGAAAAAGGTAACACCAGGGTTTAGCCGGAGTGTAACCTAAACTGTATCACAGTTGTTTGCTCAGTTTATAGCCATAGCCTCACCAGGAACTCCAAAGCCCGGGAGGTGTTCGCTCTCGTATTATTTTTAAGTATTCAGGATGGGTGGGGTTCAGTTGAGTGATGGTTAAAGGCCATACTTAAGCAAACAATACGGCATTCGTCGCCGAAACCCTTCCTTTATCTACGAATATAGAAAATGTTACCGGTCTGTGTTAATTTTATGATTACAAATAATCGTGATACATTGACAACCCAATACCCGATACTGAAACAGTTGTTCTACTGGCTGCTTTCCTTTGGGCTGCTGTCGGTCATTTACGGCACGGCGTATGGCAGCTATGAGCTGGGCGCTAAAGTAATCCTGCTGTTGCTTCCGGTGCACATGTGCTATTTTTACCTGATTACCTATTGGGTATTGCCGCGTTTTTTCTTTCGCGATAAATACGTTAAAACATTTTTACTGCTGCTGTTGCTGATACCGTTTATCGCAGTGCTCTACCGGCTGGATGAGATTTTTGTATCCAATCCCTACATTTTTAATTATTACACAAGCCACCATATCAAGGTGAATTGGCCCGAAATGAACAAATCGTGGATAAAGCAGTTGTACCGGCCGCTGGATTTTGCCAATGCCGTCGAACGTACCAACACGGTGGTGTGGATTTGCGTGACCCTGAAATTGTTCATCTTATGGAACGAGCGCAAACAGGCGGTGCTGCAGGCTGAGCTTAACTTTTTAAAAGGGCAGCTGCATCCTCATTTTCTTTTCAACTCGCTGAATAACCTGTATGCGCTTTCTTTGGATAACGCGCCCCAGACTCCGGATATTATTTTGGGTCTTTCCAACATGCTCAGGTATGTGCTTTACGAGTGCACGGCAGAACGGGTATTGCTTAAACGCGACATTGAGGCGCTGAAAGATTATATTGAGCTGGAAAGGCTCCGGTATGAGGACCGGCTGGAGCTGAATGTAAATATCAGTGAGCATGCAGATAGTGCGGAAATTGCGCCACTGCTGATGCTTCCGCTTGTTGAAAATGCTTTTAAGCATGGCGCCGCGGAAACCACCGATACGCCGTGGATTAATATTGAATTATATGTTTCCGGCCATACTCTGGCTTTCAAAGTGTCTAACAGCAAACCGGAACAGCGGCTTGTGAAGAACCCTGGCCAGAAGCTTAACGGGGAGATAGGGTTGCTCAATTTACGGAAACGGTTAGAGCTGCTATACCCCGGCCAACACTCGTTCCGGTATTTTGACGAAAGCGACTGCTTCATTGCCGAGCTGAATGTTCAATTATCTTCAAACCCTAAGAAATAAGAGATGAAGATACGCACGCTGATAGTAGATGATGAGCCCCATGCCATGGATATTATAAGGAAGTATGCCACGCATATTCCTGAAATAGAAATTGTGGGCACCTGCAGCAATGCCTTAGAAGCTTTTCAAACCATTCAGCATAATACGATTGACCTCGTATTCCTCGATATTAAAATGCCACGCCTTCTGGGAACCGACCTGGTGCGCAGCCTGAAAACGCCGCCACTGGTTATTTTCACCACGGCTTACCAGGAGTACGCTATTGAGGGTTTTGACCTTAACGCCATAGACTACCTGCTAAAGCCCATCCCGCTGAAACGTTTTCTGCAGGCCATTGATAAAGTAATGCACTTTCTTAACGGCGACGGTAAAAGAGGCGAGCAGGACACGGAAGCTCCGGTTCAGCAGACTCCCGACCATTTCTTATATCTGCGCGTAGAGCGGCGTTTAATAAAGGTGAATACAAAAGATATTTTATGGATTGAAAGTATAAAGGATTATATCAGGGTCATCACCGGGGATAAAACATTCCAGACAAAGCAAAAGATAAGCGTAACCGAAAAGCTGCTGCCCACCGGGGAGTTTATGCGGATTCACCGTTCTTTTATTATTCCTGTCAATAAAATGGAAGGGTACCATCCCAATCACCTTCTTATTGCGGGAAATAAAATCCCCATCGGGCGCAATTACAAACTGGTTTGTGCCGAAAAATTTAATCCCGAAGCAGGTATTTCTCATTCCGAATGAGGCCTGTTTTATTCCCTATTCAGCACAGTTTATCAATATACCCATCAGGCGGGTAACCCGTGAACGGCTGCCACATCCGTAGCGGTTACATCTATTTCGTGCAGCTGTTAAAAGCGTGGCACAGGTTAATCCATTGTACCGAACCTTCCGTAAGCAGGTATAATTATCACTGACTATCGGAATCTCAATCACCCGCCGGTTAACGGCATCTCCAATAACACTCCTGTCTATCATCTGCGTTCGTCCATAAAAACCCGCGTATAACGATGAAAGCGGGCATACATCGCTGCTATTTGTACAGCTGCTGAAATAGCGCCAATCTTGCATTGTAATTATGAAAAAGAAGGATTCGTTCACATTTTTTTAATCAAAAAAAACAAATTATGAAAAGTAGTTTTATGATCGCCTGCACGCTATTGCTGTTCGCGATTGCCCGGGAAGCCGCCTCCCAGGCGCCTTTAAAAGAAAAAAGTAACCCTTACTGGGTTACAGAAACCGGCCCGCGTGCCAACCCTTATACCATCGTCCGTTTGTACGATGAGCAGGACAACCCGTTCCTTGAAATTGTCATGAACGGCTACCGCTTAAAGAGAAACCCGGCCATGATGGAAAGATTAAACCGCCTCGCCAAAGCCGCTGATGCAGATGATGCCGCCGTCATCGCGAGTACATTACGTATCAGAGAATGCCGGGTGTCTTCTGTGAAAAAGAACGATGGGCAGCAAGACACTTTGTAAACATTAAATAAATCATCAATTATGGAATCATGGATAACATCGCCATACAGGAGTTACCAGGGCGGATATTTTCAAACCCTTATTACCCCGCAACAAACCGGCAACAGCCTGGCGTTGCTTGAGCTTACCCTGCCGAAAGGCGCTGAACCGCCACTGCATATCCACACGCGGGAAGATGAAGCTTTTTATGTGCTGGACGGAGAAATAAGCGTAACCGTAGCGGATAAAGTAACAGCACTGAAGCCCGGTGAAATTCTGTTTGCGCCCCGTAATGTGCCGCACTCGTTTAAAATACTTACTGAAAAGGCAACGATTATGAACCTGATTATGCCGGGGACGCTGTGGAATTATTTTATGGAATGCAGCGAGCCGCTTGCTGAAAAGCCTGAAACCGTAGCGCCTGTTGCATTGACGATGGAAAGAGTGCAGGCTCTGCTGGATAGAATCTCCAATGTGTATAAAGTAAATTTTCTATAAACCCTGTAATGCGTAAAAATGAAAGCAAAAACAAAAGTGAAAATAAAAATGAAAACAAAAATGTATGCGGCCCTCATGGCACTATCTGTATTTACGGCATGTTCAGACAAAGATGCCACAGGTCCCACTGATTTTAAAGCAGACGAAGAAACCTCCGCCGTGGAGTGGAAAGGAAGCGCGCCCGACCATTTCCATACAGGCGCGTTTCAAGTATCCGGCAACCTGCAAACCAACGCAGATGGAAAAATAACAGGTGGCGATTTCACCATCCCTATTGCCAGCATCAGCAATTTTGACCTTACGGATCCCGCCATACGGGAACAACTGCTGAGCCACCTGAAAAGCCCCGATTTTTTTAATATGGCGGTGCATCCCAATGCTGAATTTCATATTACAAAAGTAGAGGCGTACGGCAACACGGCCTCCTCTGCCAATACCCTCATTACCGGCGATTTTACCATGATAGGCCAAACCCACAGTATCCGGATACCGGCGGTAATAAAAACGGAGAACAATAAAATTTCAGCGGATGGCGCCTTTAGGCTGAACCGCCTGCAATGGGGTATGAACAGCTTTAACGACCCCGCGGGTGAGCTTTATATTCTGCCGGATATAGACATTACCCTGAAGCTTAATTTCAAAAAATCAGGCTGACAGGCCATGCGCATGCGTGCCGGTGGGTGAATTGATGAAAGTTATAGCTTGATAATAACGAAATGAAAAAATAAAAATTTAAAAATGAAAATGAAGAGAAAAATTTCAGGTAGCAGTTTCTTATTTATACTGCTGATTTTGGGCCTTTCAATGAGTAGTTGTGAAAACGAAAACAAAGACAATCCGGGACCGGGCGGTGAGTCGAAGAGTTATATTCCCGCGTCAAATGCGAAATACGAATATACCGTTACAGAGGATGGGAAAAACATAGCCACAGCCACCAAATGGATAGACGGGAGCAGGGATTCTTCAGGGTTAAAACTGTATAACCTGCATACTATTAACAATTTAGAAGGAGAGAGCATGACGATGGATAATGAATTGTATGTAGCTAATGGTAAAACCTACACCAGGATTAATGCACCGGAAGCCTGGTATATGGTTATAGAAGAATTGAAGAAAAGTCCCGATATCATTGTCGAAGAAGCCAGACTGAACGGTTTTCCGGCATCTATGGTGGTGGAAAATGCCCTGCGGGAGGGCAGCAAGCTCACCTGGGAAGTGCCTGAAACCATGGGGCAGTACATTCGGTTTAAGGCAAAAGATTCAGGAGACAGGATATTGGAGATTACCCAAAAACTTGTACATCATCCGGGAGAGGCGGAGGGTATTGAATCTGTTACGGTACCGGCGGGTACCTTTTCCTGCACTAAATTCGTGTATAAAATTTCGCAGGAGCAAATCCTCAAAATAAACGGACAGACGGCTACGACAGCTTCCGGAACGGAAACCGTAACCTTATGGATGGCGCATGGTATAGGCGTGGTGAAAGAAGAAAGTATTACCTTTTATGACGGTTCCTCCAGTTCAACCACAACCGTATTGAACAAAATACAATAATGCGGTTATCTCATAGTGCTTTTACAATCATCGTAGCTTTTTTCAAATACTACTTATAGCATACTCACATGAAGGTATTAAAAGTTTCAGGCCTGCTCATCGGAATTATTATCCTGCTGGGCTTAGGCGGCGGCCTCTATGTCTATTATGCATTGCCCGATGTGGGCGATGTGCCGGAGATCAGGGTGAGCAGGGATAGCACCAGTATTACAAGAGGAAAGTATTTAGCCAACCATGTGGCGGTGTGTATGGACTGCCACAGCCGGCGGGACTGGAGCCTGTTTAGCGGGCCTGTCCCGCCCGGCAGGGTAGGGGGCGGCGGAGAGCTGTTTGGCAGAGAAGCCGGCTTTCCCGGTACTATCTATTCCACCAACCTTACACCTTATCAATTGTCTTCCTGGACAGATGGGGAAATTTACCGTGCCGTAACATCGGGCGTTGGCAGGGAAGGACGGGCGTTGTTCCCCGTGATGGGCTATCACCGCTTCGGGCAGATGGACAAGGCAGATGTGTACAGCATCATTGCCTACCTGCGCACATTACCCCCTGTAAAGAATGATGTGCCCGCGCCTGAGCTGGATTTCCCGGTCAGCCTGCTGAACAGATTATCTCCTGCACCGGCAGCCCACCAGGCGAGGCCGCCCGTGAGCGATGCGGTCGGGTACGGCGCCTACCTGGTGAATGCCGCCGGCTGTGTGGACTGCCATAGCATGCAGGAAAAAGGGCAGGTAGTGCCCGGCAGCGAGTTTGGCGGTGGTATGGAGTTTCGCCAGCGTGGTGGTATCATCCGTGCACCCAATATTACTATGGATCAGGAAACAGGAATAGGCGCATGGACGGCGGAGCTTTTTGTAAACCGGTTCAAAGCGTATACCGATAGCGCTTATCGTCCTGAACCTTTGGCAAAAGAAGAACTCAATTCGCCCATGCCCTGGACCATGTATGCAGGTATGAGCAGGGAAGACCTGCAGGCCATCTATGCTTACCTGAAAACGGTAAAACCCAAAGCATCACCCATTCAAATCAGAAGTTATGAATAATCATCCGTCATTCTGGCTCCGGTTAAGGAGTTTCCTCGTATCCTCCTGCTTTTTTGTTGACCGCGGGTACGGCCAGCAATCCGGTGCGGCCATTTCCTCAGAAAACAGACAGCACCGCTATACCGGCAAATGGCAGGGCTATATCGGAAAGGTGGTTTCGCGCGGTAGCTTATTTATAGCAGCCTTATTATTTATGGGGTGCTCCAAAGATTCAGACAAAGGGCCTGCGCAGGGATGGGGAGAGCAACCGGCACTGCCTGTGGTAGAGGGACAGGCAGATTTTTCGTTGTCAGGCAATCAGTACTATGTCAATGTGATGGGAAACACCCTGCCGAGAATGCCGGTTTTCCCTTCCTTATCTGCCAAAAGCGGCATAGCCAGGGGGTATGTGGCCGATTTACACGGCAAGCCTTTAAAAGGGGCACATATTGGAGTTTCCTCATCACTCACCGGAGGGTTTTATTCCAGCGGAAGCGGGCTTACTGACGAGAACGGCTATTACGAGTTTACCATTCCCACGGGCGCGGCTTATTTCTTTGGCACAGCCGTTACGGTAACGTATAATGACACCCCGGCGGTGATGGCGCTGTATCCTGTGGGCGGCACTGCCTATTTCCCCTCCGGTAGCGGCGTGGTCAAAAACTTTGTGCTGCTATCGTATGGTCCGGCCAACCCGGATGAGGTGGTGCAGCAACCGAATAATGAAAGCAATTATTATGGCGGGGCGCTATCGTTCAATTTCAATATTAATTATGCCGGAGACCGCCCGATTCCGGAATACCTGCCTGAAAACGGGGTTATTGAGATTGAGCTGATCCCCGTGGGGACCGGGCTTTACGGAGAAACGAAATCGTTTAAGATCACGAAACAAATCGGCAATATGAACACATTTAATGTGCATAACATCCCGGTAGGGAAATATACCCTCAATGCCCGGATGAGTGACGGGCGTAAGCTAAAAATGAGGGCTATAGGAACCAAAGCCAATGTATATGAGCATCTCGGGCTTAAGCCGGATAATGCGGTGGGCACAGCTACGGTAACCTTCACGCCCAATCATCAATATACGCCGGTAATGGTGCCCTCTTTTAAAAGTAACTGGGACGCCCTGGAGATAGGTTTGAAATTATAGGCATCTATTAACAAAGCATCATTATGAATTTTCAAAAACGCTTCCTGAAACGTTTTCTTTTAGCAGGGCTTATGGCTTCGGGTATCTCCTGTGAAAAAAGCGATACGGATATACCCGGAAAACCTTCCGAACCTGTAATAACCCCGCCCGGCCAGCTGATGGGCACCCCTACGAAAGCTACCATAGGCGCGGAGGGGGGCGCTCTTGCCATGCCCGATCAGTACATTTCCGTACGGGTGCCCGCTGGAGCGGTGGACGCGAATACCGAATTTTCCATACAGGAGGTAACGCCGAACGCAGCCGTAAGCACGGGCCGCCTTTTCAGGGTATTGCCGGAAGGTATTACGCTGAAAAAACCGGTGGAGATTACCTTTCGTTATACCGAAGCCGATATTGCCGGCAGTAGCGAAGATTATCTCTACCCCTGCTATCAAAGCAGCGACGGGCGGTGGCACAAAGTAATGGACTGTACATTGGATAAAAAGAACAAGACCTTAAAAGCGACTACCACCCATTTCAGTGACTGGAGTTGGTATAGAGAGATCGAAATTCACTCTCCGAAAAATGAGATAGGATCGGAAGAAGAAGTGGAACTGGAAGTGAATGCAATGGATGCTTACCGGCAAAGTGCACAGGGTGAAGATTTGGTATTAACCGGCAGACCCCTGACTACCGATAAAATCGTAGGGTGGAAAGTGGTATCCGGTGGGGGAACTATTTCAGGTGGGAAAAGCCCGAAAATTAAATATACGGCACCGGCCACAGACAGTAAGATGGAGGTGATCATAGAAGTTACCGTAAAAAATGTGATAAGCCAGTCCCACCCTGACCGCCCGGGAAACGGCGGGTTGTCTATTGTAAGAAAAACGCTGACCATTTTGCCTGAAGAATATGTAATCTGGACCATAGGCGGTAAAAAATACTCGGCTAAGTTTTTTGCCTTAAGTGTATTTGACGGTCGTGCTATTATGACAGCCACAGCAGTGGAAAGTGAAATAGGTTTTCATACGAACGGGACAAAACTGGGCAGATATAGTTTTGGCAAGCGGGATGACCCCAGAACATCCACCTTCAGCGGTTCGGATAATTTGGTAAGTTATCATAGTGATTATACGGAGTGTGATACTTATGAAAAGGTAATTGGGGAAGGCGCTGTGGTTTTTGAAATCTTCGGTGAAAGTGGCGGGGGAATCGTGCAGGGCACTTTTGAGGGAACGCTGTATAATATAAAAAAATGTGATGTTACCGCCCGGCACGTCATCGGCTCTTTCCGGGTAAGGAGGACGTATTGAACATAATTAAACAGGAATAGATCATGAAACCTATCTCAATCATCTGCCTGTGCCTGCTGGCAACCGGCTGCCGCCCGACTTTTAAAAGCAGCAATACCGAAAATTTAAAGCAGGAATTGAACGCGGCTGAGCGGGCATTTTCTGATGCTTCTGCGCAAAAAGGGTTTTATCCGGCCATGCTGGATGTGGCTGCGGATGATATTGCCCTGTTTAATAGCGGCGATACGGTGTTACGCGGAATGGCTTTTATCAAAGAAAACATACGTAAATATCCTGACGACAAAAAATCGACCCTCACCTGGAAAGCCGAAAAAATAGATGTGGCGGCCAGCGGGGATTTGGGCTATACCTACGGATGGTATATCCTAACCGTAAAAGACAGCCTGGGAAGGGATAAAATATCCAAAGGGCTTTATAATTCCGTTTGGAAAAAAATAAACGGGGTGTGGAAGCTGGTGATGGACTGAGGTTTTTTGAAACCTTATTAGGTCATGGGGATTGGTTTGAAAATATAAAAATAATAAAGAAATGAAAAAAGAAATTCAAAATACGTTATGGGCGTTGAGTATAGCCATAGCTTTTACGGCATGTTCTAAAGAAAGCACTAATGAGCCTAATGGCGTAGAAGGCTATGCTACCGGTAAAGTAGTTGACGGGCGGGGTAATCCGATTGGCGGAGCAAAAATTTTGCTGGACAATACAGTATATTATGCCACATACATCAATGGTTCGACGAATGAGGATGGTACATACAAAGTGAAAGTGGAGAGGGGGTCCTGGATCACATTTGCCTATGTGGATAAAGCATATAACGGGCGGATTTACAATATGGAGCTGTTCCCTGACAAAACGGATGCTTATACGCAAGAGGGTGCTGTGCGCAATTTTACATGGAAAATAGAAGGGCGTATGCCGTGGGAAGCAGAAGACTATTATGGCGCTTCTATAGAACTGAGCAGTGACATTTATTTTAATGACGATATAGAGGATGTGGAATTGGTATTAACACCTAAAGGGCCGCTGATCGATGGCTCTGAAGGACGTGTGCTGACTTTGCACTATGGTGACGGGAAATGGAATCAGCGTTATTTGCTTCGGGATATTCCTATTGGCCGTTACATGGTGAAGGCTACGCTCAAAAAGAATAACCAGAGCAGGCCGTTAAAGATACAGGATTGGTACAATCCGGGTAACGCGATGTCGGAATTTCAATTAGATTTTCAACCCAAGTCTGACCATACCATCCGTATTTCGGCATCACTGATTATAGGCAATTAGATCATGGCGTTTTTACAAACGCTATGTATCAGTTGCTTAAATGCGCCAATAAATTTAACGAGGCTGTATTTTGTTTTGCTGTCGGTTATGTCGCCTTGTTCGTTAATTTTTCCTTTAATGCCCTGAATGAGCAGCGTGGTGTCAGGCGTGAATTCTGCCATAAGTGTTTTCATGATTAGCTGTAATTCTTCATGTCCCTTCTCTCCATTCGCTGAGGCGGTGATAAGACCTGTGAGCTTGCCTGCAAATACGGTTGTTGAAACGCACCATTCCATAGCGTTTTTAAGCCCGCTTGGAATACTGAAAACATACTCAGGGGTACAGATCACAACCCCGTCTGCCGTGTCAATGTTATGCCTGAATTCTGAAATTACTTTTGGCGTATCCTTAACGGCAAGTTCAGGATCAAAATGAGGCAGTGTTTTTAAGTCATTGAAAACCGTCAGACTAAAAATATCTTTTGTCATGTCAGCAAATTTTTCAATTAGTTTCTGGTTGGAAGAATTCCTGGATGCACTACCGTTTATTACAAATATTTTTTTCATTTTCAGGCGGCAGATAAGGTTAAAATGTCATCCCGTAGGGAAACAAATCTACAGAGATTACTGAACACTTTTTATAATTGCATCTATTTCTCTTTGCATTTGCCTGCGCATACCTGCATTTCTAACCGAGAAATGATCGGCTCCCGGTACGGTAATCACTTTAACCCTGTTTTTCAGTATTGGCCTTATAAGCATTCGTCAATTGCCGACCGCTAATTTTCTTTCAGAAATATTGGTTTCTGAAATGGCAACCATCCTGTTATACCCGTCTGCCAGCTCGTGAATTTTTTTGTTTAAAAAGTTGGCGGATTCTGATAAAGTAATGGTTTTTTCAGGGGTCTAATGATTAACCGGTATCGAAAAGGCCGCTTCATTTTCAAAAGCACTATTATCGAAATGTTGTACAGTATCACTCAAAGTGTACACGAAAGGTTACCGGTACAGGGCCCTTTTAAGTCAGGTGACAGGTGTACATGAATGGTAAGCTGTGCACTGGCGCTAACGGAAAATACTCCGATGAATACTATTAAAAAAAATAATTTTCTCATGGCTGTAAAATTCAAAATGTTGTAATCTACTGATTTTTGCAATACCGGTCCAACAGTTTTTTATGGAACCCTGAAATGCCGGCAATGAAGCTGAGCAATCCGAACAACGGTGCCATGAGCGCGCCCGTACCTGCAGGGTGCATATCACTTATTTTGGAAACTACGGCCAGTGCCAGCAGGTTTCTGGGCATTCCTTTCCGGTCGGTTTTGCCATCGGCGGCCAGGCCGTATAAAATACGCAGGGCGTATTCGAACCCTTCCGAGCCGGGAACAATGACCGTGGTGAAAACTACGGGCAGAGAAGACTCGTTTGAAAAACGATGCGCCTGTCCTGCTTCTACCGTAAGTTTCTCTCCGGCGGCAAGAGAAATGGTTTTGTGCTTTAAACCGATGGTTAACTCACCTTCGGTAACCACAAAGGTTTCTGAGAAATTTTTATGATAGTGCGGGGGCGTGCCGCCACCGGGCATTAAGGTGACCTGCAGGGTGGTGATGCGGCCATGGGTAGCCGCTGCTGTTTGCATAAAGGTTACCCTGTCTTTGATGATGGGGTTGATAATTGTCTGATCCATAATACTATAGTATATTTTTTTTTTACTTGGAGCACAAATGTATTTTCGGGAAATCGTGCTTGCAAAACAAGGCGACAGACACCGTCATTGGAAGCTATACGACGGTTTTTGCAGATGAGTGCAAGGAAGTATAAAGCGGTGTAAAAGGGCGGATAAGAATACCGGCCTGGTTTTCAGCTGCAATCTGATGAAGCAAATTAAGGCTGCAAAGGAGAAGAGGGTGTAGCGTGGTTCAGGATGACACGTCCGCATGACTTATTTCATTCCTGGCAAGGAGCTTACGGGAGCTTCTCCAGACCGCGTAGACGACCATCCCCAAAATAATCCAGTCTATCACGGCATTGGCCATGTAAATGCTTCTTATGCCATATATACGGGCCAGGGGGTAGGCAGTTCCCACGGCTGCCAGGGCAGTATTATCGATCAGATGGCCTACAAAAATGCCGTCAAGGAAGTTATTCGGCCCGTAAAGTACCATGGCCACCACAGCGGGCCAGGACATCTCCCTCATCACTTTGGGAAGCTTTCCGTTTAGTATAAATTGCCGGTTCATTGACATTAAAGTTTATTTATAATAATTCTAAATAATTATTAAATTTGAGCAAAAATAGGGTGTTCCTTTATCCGGACAGGTATGCATAAATGTCCGCCAGAGGGATTTTTTGATATCAAACCATGGTACTGAAGCTATACGATACCGACATCTCCAATATGATCATGGAGAAAGAATACCCGGAGATTTTTTCTGTACAGGAGGGAGGTATAGAAGAAAGATCAGTTTGCATTGATTTACCGTATGGGAAGGCCCGTTATAAAGAAATTTATTTTGAAGGCATCCATATCGGTTATGGAGATGCCAACCTGTCCGCCAGCGTAATTCTGAATTTTGAAAGTGATTTTGAAACCATAGAAATGCATTTTTCGCTGAAAGGCAGCAGCTCTTCTATCACTGATCAGTTTAAAAAAGGGTTTAACTTCTCCGGTAACCAGCACAATATCATTTATGCCAACTGCCTGAAAGGCGAGATGCTCTGGAGTTCTGAGGATTTCCAATTGCTTGAAATTAATCTTTCTCCCCGTTTTTTTACCAAATACTTACCGGATAATTCTCATTTTTTTAACCGGTTCAGAGAGATAATCAGGAATGGAGATTCCGGCGTTTTATCTAAAACCAATCACCTGATCAGTCTTCAGATGTATCAGGTTATCCGGGAGATCTTACAGTGTAACCGGAAAGGAATATTTAAAAGAATGTTTCTTGAAGCAAAAGTAATCGAGCTTCTGTTACTGCAGCTCGAGCAAATGAACACAGGAGAAAATAGCATCACCAGTCTGAAGAAAGCGGATGTGGACAAAATATATGCGGTGCGTGAATTCATTGTAAGCAATATGAATAAATCTTATTCCCTGATTGATCTCGCTCATCGTGTCGGAACCAATGAATTTGCATTAAAGAAAGGATTTAAGGAGCTTTTCGGCACCACGGTTTTCGGTTTCTGGCACGATGTCAAGATGGAGCAGGCCAGGAAACTGCTTGTTGATGATAACATGAATGTAGGTGAAGTATCCGATGCTGTCGGATACCAGAATTCCCGGCATTTTTCATCTGCCTTTAAAAAGAAATTCGGGGTGCTGCCCAGGCAGGTGAGACGATAACCGTACAGATGCATCACACAGCCGGCTTGCAAGCTGCCTTAAATCCATCAGGAATAAGCTCGTAATTTGGACAGAGAAGGTCACACTTGACAGGAAAAGCCCGATTTTAGGGCATGTCCTTTTTTATTTTCCCGCAAATTGTTGTTCTGACCTAATTTTCATTGATTCTAAACAGTCAAATACATATTGGGAAGTACACAGAAACTGTTTAAATTTGTTTCTTAAGTTCTTGTAATCTATACAGAAACAAATAGTTATGAGTATGATAGTCCCAAAATATTTAAAAAAGATAAGTGTCAACGGGCAGACCTACAGCTACTGTTCATTGAAAGGTATGCCAAACGGAACAATTGATCGCCTGCCTTTCAGTATCCGAATCCTCCTGGAAAACGTATTGCGAAATTATAACGGTTTCAGCATTACAGACGAACACATAGAAACCCTTAGCAACTGGTCTCCGGAACCGGTTGATAAAGACATTCCGTTTAAACCTGCCCGGATTTTGATGCAGGATTTTACCGGCGTTCCGGCTGTGGTCGATATGGCATCACTTCGGGCTGAATATGTACGTCATGGAAAAGACGGACAAAAAATTAATCCTGCAATTCCTGTGGATCTGGTCATAGATCACTCGGTTCAGGTAGATTATTACGGAACGGATTATTCCTACGGGAAAAATGTCGAATTGGAATACGAAAGAAATAAAGAACGTTATGAATTGCTCAAATGGGCTCAAAAAGGACTGAAAAACTTTACAGTTGTTCCTCCCGGAATGGGAATTTGCCACCAGGTAAACCTGGAATATCTCGCTAAAGGGATTATTGCTCGTGACGGGTGGTTGTTTCCGGATACTTTGGTCGGAACCGACTCACATACACCCATGGTCAATGGAATTGGAGTGGTAGGTTGGGGAGCCGGGGGTATCGAGGCCGAAGCTGCCATGTTAGGGCAACCGATTTTCTTTACCTGTCCGGAAGTTATCGGACTGAAATTATCCGGAAAAATTCCGGATACCTGTACAGCCACGGATATGGTGCTTTCCATTACGAAAGTACTACGGGATAAAGGTGTAGTGGGGAAATTTGTTGAAGTTTTTGGTGACGGATTAGACCTTTTGAGCGTAACCGACAGAGCAACCATAGCCAATATGTCGCCTGAGTTCGGTTGTACGGTTACTTACTTCCCGGTTGATAACCGTACCCTGGAGTACATGCATGCCACCAACCGTACAGCTGAGGAAATCAAAATTGTAGAGGAATATTGTAAAGAAAACCTGCTGTGGCGGACCGGAAAAGAAGAAATCGTGTATTCATCGGTGGTCGAGTTTGATTTATCGTCGTTAGAACCTACTGTATCGGGTCCGAAGCGCCCTCAGGATAAAATTTTAGTTAAAAATTTAGGAAGTCAGTTTACCGATTTGTTGGACAAAGAATTCCAACGTAGCTACTACCTTCCTGCCCAGAGAAAGGAATCTGCCTGGCTGGCTGAGGGAGGTTCGGGCACGGAATTTACCTTCGGGAAAGTTCCGATGGAAAAAGCATCCTCACTCGAAGTGGTACAGGACACGATGCAGTCGGTGCGTATCAAATATAAAAATCAGGAGTTTTTGCTAAGTGACGGAAGCATCGTTATTGCAGCCATTACCAGTTGTACGAATACATCCAACCCTGCTGTAATGGTGGGGGCCGGACTTTTGGCCCGCAACGCTATTGAAAAGGGCCTGAGAACCAAATCGTGGGTCAAAACCTCGTTGGCTCCGGGTTCTAAAGTCGTTACCCAATATTTAAACCGTTCCGGTTTAAGCAGTGACCTGGAGGCTCTGCGCTTTCATACCGTAGGTTATGGATGTACGTCCTGTATCGGAAATTCCGGTCCGCTGCCTCCGCACATAGCTGAAGCCGTTGATAAAGGCGAATTGGTAGTGGCCTCTGTACTTTCGGGAAACCGAAATTTTGAAGCCCGTGTACATCCGCAGGTTAAAATGAACTTTTTGATGTCTCCGATGCTCGTAGTGGCGTATGCCTTAGTAGGAAGAGTGGATGTGGATTTGATAAATGATCCGCTGTCCTATGATCCGAACGGCAATCCGGTATACCTGAGAGACATTTGGCCAAGTAGAGAGGAAATTGCTCAAACCATCAACGATTGTGTGAAGCAAAGTGATTTTCAGGAAGTGTATGATGTTATTTTTGACGGTTCTACAGATTGGCAAAATTTAGAGGTTACTTTAGACGAGAACTTTGAATGGAATACCAAATCAACTTATATCAAAGAAGCTCCGTTTTTTGAAAATCTGAGCGTTACGCCGGATCCGGTTTCGGATATAACCAATGCCCGCGTGCTTTTGTATTTGGGTGATTCTGTAACCACAGATCATATTTCACCTGCCGGCTCATTTAAAGAAGATAGTGCCGCCGGTCGATATCTGGTATCGAACGGAGTTGAAAAAGCCGATTTTAACTCGTATGGGTCGCGCCGGGGTAATCACGAGGTAATGATGCGGGGTACTTTTGCCAACGTACGCATTAAAAACAAAATCGTAGATAAAGAAGGGGGCTTTAGTAAATACTTTCCGACCGGGGCGGTTAAAACGGTTTATGAAACCGCCATGGAATACCAAAAAGACAATACTTCATTATTGGTAATAGCAGGAAAAGAATACGGTTCGGGTTCGTCTCGTGACTGGGCAGCAAAAGGAGCGTATCTTTTAGGTATCAAAGCTGTCATTGCAGAAAGCTTTGAGCGAATTCACCGCAGCAATCTCGTGGGAATGGGAGTGGCTCCGCTGGTCTTTACGAACGGACAAAATGCAGAGAGTCTCGGCCTGGACGGAACGGAAACTTTTGACATCACCGGATTGGCAGACCATTTGGTGCCGCATAAGATCTTGAATGTAAAAGCTACACATCCGGACGGAAAAATTACTGAATTTAAGGTCAAAGCCCGTATGGACTCAGCCATCGAAATCGAGTATTACAAAAATAATGGTATCCTGCAATACGTTTTGAGAGACTATCTTAAAAATAGTTGATTTTAAGTGATTTTGACTTCCTTTGGTTACTTGTGCTTTGGGTAGTTGAAATATGACAGATGCAACCCATTGATAATTAGTATTTAATTTTTTTTGAATTTAGCAGGGTAGAGAGGCCTTCATGACATAGTTTTTGAACCATTTTTACAAACCGGGAACAGCCCTGAACTTACAAACTAATAGCGAAATTAAGGCAATGATCAGTGATTTTAAATTCAGTATTCCGTTTGTAATATTGGCAGCCGGCCTCTTAAAACCTAATCCAGGAATTCTTTCAAAACTTCATTCCTGAAATACAGTTCGTATTGGGTCTGGATAAATTGTACCTGTGATTTTTCCCGGTTTAGCCGGTAAGTATTCAGTTCAAGCTGGTTGACCAGCCCTTCTTTGAATTTCTCTTTGGCACTTTCGTAGAGAAGAGCCTGGGCCTGTGTGTTTACTGTTGCGCTTTTCAGCTTTTCTTCCAGGGAGGCCACTTCCAGCTTCAGGGTTTCGGCCTGCTGGGTGAGCTGGATCTCTGTTTTTTCTCTTTGTTTCCGGCTTATTTTTTCTTCCATCCGGGCTGCATCCATCCGGGCATTAATAAGACCGTTAGAGAAGAGGGGTATAGATAAGCCCAGGCTTGCAAACTGGTTAAAATTATGGCTCAGCTGCTTTGCATAACTGAATTCACCGATAGCAGCGCTGGAATAAGAGGTGCCTAAACCCAGGTTCAGGGATAACCTGGGATATTTTTCAGCCCGGGCAAGGGCTACCCCGTATTCTGCAGCCCGGATCCTGAGGTCCCATACCTGCAAAGCCGGGTGTATCCCGTGAGTTTCCGGAACCAGGACAGAGGAGGGTATTTCAGGAATATCCACCTCAAAATCTTCTTTGATCATCATCAGCTGAGCAAGAGCAGATTTTGCCAGGCGGTAATTATTTTCAGCGCTCACCAGCTCGAAACGGGCAGTGGCCAGCTGAGCCCTGGTTTCTGTAAGACTATAACTGGCCATGACCCCTTCTTTTACCCGTTCTTTGATTGCTTCTGCCTGAGTTGTGAGATCCTGCACACTTTCTTCCTGCAGACGGATCAGCTTACGGCTGACCACCACGTTTGCATAAGCCTCGATGACAGCTATCTTGATTTCCTTCCTGACGGTTTCCAGCTGAATTTGTTCGGCTTCTTTATTCCGGCGGTTTCGTTCAACCTGGTTATGGAGAGAAAAACCATTGAACAGGGAACCGCCGGCAGACATGCCGAATGAGTTGTACGATATGGTACGCTGGACGAAGCTGTTGGAGAAAGGATCAATGCTTCTGCCACCGTTCAGTCCGGTGGAAACCGACCCTGAAACGACAGGAATACGGCTTTTGACCGACTGGCGAAGTGTATTTTCTGCGCGGGCTATATTCAGGTTCTGCAACAGCACATCGGGATGTTGCTGCTGCGCCAGGGCGATGCATTCTTCCAGGCTATAGCTTTTCTGGCCGTAAATCCCTAAAGAGGCCAGGAGGAAAATGATCAGTAGCCTCATCTTTTTAATATTTTTCGCAGGTCATAGAAGAAGCGCTCTATCAGGCGGAGGTCTTCTGTAACGATATCGCCCGTGGCTTTCATCCCGTATTTGAAAGGAAGTTTTTTACCCGAATTGGTCAGCAGTCCGTTAGGAAAGTCTACCTGTATAAGCGTAGAGGTATCTTTCGGGATTTCACTGATCTCCCGTATCCGCCCGGTTACCGTTCCGAACTCCTGGAAGGGGTAGCCTTCAAACTTGACGATCACTTCCTGTCCCGGCCTGATTTTCCCGAAATTGTATTGTCCCACCCACATTTCACCGAAATAGCCTTCTGCTCCGGGAACCACCACCATGATTTCTTCTCCTGTCTTCAGCTGCTGGTTTTCCTGCAGAAGAGTAGTGAAGTGTACGGTGCCGGCTATAGGTGCTATGGCCAGGTACCGTTGCTTCCAGGCCTGTATATCACTTTTGAGGGAGTAGATGGCCTGGATAAGGGCGGTATTATGTTCTTCTATGGTTTTATCCATTTCCAGCAGTTCCTGCTGCTTTTGGTTCTGGCTGATGGTGTTGTTTTCCAGCGATGCGCGGGCCTGCTCATAAGCCTGTTTTTTATTCAGGTACCGGCTCATGGCGTTTTTGGCTTCCTGGGCCGGAACGAAGCCCTTGTCTGCCAGCCGCTGCTGGCTCTGTGCCTCCTCCAGGGCCATTTTCAGGTCTTTCTCCTGGAGGTCGAGTTGCTCGTAGGTATTGCTTCTCAGGTTTTTCAGGCTGCTGATTTCACCGGCTATGGTTCCTTTTTTGCGGGAAAATGTCCCGGAGCGGAGAACTGACTTTGAACGGGTATAAGCTTCGCGGAAGACCTGGTAACTTTTCTGCAGATCGCCCAGGTTAAAATAAAGAGGTATGGATGTCTGGTAGATGGCTTCCATGTCTTCGTCTTTCTGCATTAATTCATTTATCGCTTTTTCCAGTTTGAGCACATCTTCGTGATCAGCCGTACTCTCCAGGTAAGCCAGGATATCTCCTGCTTTCACTTTTTGACCGTCTTTTGTCCATAGTTTTTCCAGCCTTCCTTCCGAACGGATTACCACACTCTTGGGGAGCTGCGCGGGCAGCACACGCAGTGGAGCCGAAACAAGGTCAGGGTATTGAATAAACCAGGATACCGCCAATACGAGGCAGATTACCGCAAAAAACAGGGTGGTGCCCCATTGCAGAAGCCATCCGGGCGGACGATTCAGTACTTCATCTACCGTGGAGTTCACCAACTCCGGCCTGCGATTATTTTTCCGGTCAGTTTCCAAGTTCCAGCTGATTTTTTACCAATTCAAAATACCGGCCGTTGGTCCGGCTGAGCTCTTCGTGGGTGCCCGTTTCCACTACTTTTCCTTTCTCCAATACAATGATCTGGTCGGCATTTTTCACGGTACTGAGGCGGTGAGCCACTACTACCACCGTTTTCCCGGAAAAGAATTCCGAAAGGTTTTCCATGATGATGCGTTCGTTCTCGGCATCCAGGGCATTGGTGGCCTCATCAAAGAAGAGGTATTCCGGGTTTTTGTATACCGACCGGGCAATCAGGAGCCGCTGCTTCTGGCCCTGTGAAATGCCGTTTCCTTCCGAACCGATTTTGGTGTTGTAGCTTAAAGGCAGTGACTCAATAAAGTCCTGAATATTGGCTACTCTCACGGCATGGAGGAGTTTATCAATATCCGGGCGTTCATCACTGATACCGATATTATTGGCAATGGTGTCTGAAAAAATAAAACCTTCCTGCATGACTGTACCGCAGAGACTGCGCCAATAGTCGTAACCGATATTACTAAACTGCAGGTTGCCTACCCTTATATTCCCTTTTCCGGGCTCAATGAACTTTAGCAATAATTTGATCAGGGTGGTTTTCCCACTGCCGCTGCTGCCTACTATGGCCGTTACTTTTCCTTGGGGGATATGGAGGCTTACGTTGCTTAGCACCGGTTCATTTCCCGCACCGGGATAGGTAAAGCTGAGGTTTTCTATTTTGATACCTTTGTCTTCAGGCAGGCGGCGCACGAAATGCCGGCCGGGTGGCTCTTCGTCGTCTATGCCGTGCACTTCATTCAAACGCTCCAGGCTCAGCCGGGCATCCTGGAGGCGCTGGATGAATCCTACCAGTTGCTCCACGGGGCTGTTCAGCTGGCCAAGGATGTATTGCACAGCCAGCATGGCCCCCAGGGTCATCTGCCCGTTTACCACGGCTGTAGCTGCCAGGAAAGTGATAAAAATATTCTTTCCTTCGTTGATAAACAGGGCGCCCGACTGCTGGTATTGCTGAAGGGCCAGTGAGCGTATATTCAGCTTAAATTCAGCTACCTGGAGGTTTTCCCAATCCCAGCGCTTGCGCAAGGTAGCGTTATTGAGCTTAAGCTCGGGAACAGCCTGTACGAGTTGGATCAATGTACTCTGGTTTTTAGAATTCAATGCAAAGCGTTTATGATCCAGGGTTTTCCTGTATTTCAGAAAAGCGGTGATCCAGGCGGCATAGAGTACAGATGCCGCAACGAATACCCCGAAAATGGTGAGATTGTAAAAAGCCAGCACCACTGAAAAAATAAGCAGGTTCACGAGTGAAAATAGTACGTTTAATGAGGTGCCGGTCAGGAATGACTCTATACGGCTATGGTCACCTACCCGCTGCAGGATATCGCCGGTCTGCTTACTCTCAAAGTAGGCTACGGGCAGGCGCAGCAGTTTTCCCAGGAAATCAGAAAGAATAGACAGGTTGATACGGGTACTGATGTGCAGCAGGATCCAGCTCCGGATAAAATCTACGCTCATCCGGCCCACGAATAGCATAAGCTGTCCGCCCAGCACCAGGTAAATGAAGTTCAGGTTACGGGTCTGGATACCGGTATCTACCACTGATTGGGTAAGGAAGGGCAGGATCAGCTGGATGAGCGACCCGGTCAGCAATCCCAGGAAAAGCTGGAAGACCAGGCGTTTGTAGCGGAAGAAGTAGGAGAAGAGGCCTATCAGCGTTTTGCTGCCTTTTTTCTGCTCAAATTCATCGTCAGCCTCATGAAAAGCCGGAGTGGGTTCAAGGAGGAGCGCGATGCCGGTAGGCTCACCGTCAGTTACAGTAGTAGCCCATTGGGATTCAAATTCAGCAAAGGAGTATTTGAGGAGGCCCCGGGCGGGGTCGACCACATAGACCTGACCCCTGTTATCGGTATGATTCTTCGATAAAGCACGTCCTGCGGTTATCTTATATACCACTACAAAGTGATTCTGCCCCCAATGTACTATACAGGGTAAAGGAGCCTCTTTCCGGAGCTTTTTGAGGTTTATCTTTACTGCTAGTGCTTTGAGGCCTATCTTTTCGGCGGCCTGGGCAATGCCCAGCAGGTTTACACCCTCTTTCCCGATTTCTGCCGCTTCCCGGATTTTCTGAGCCGAAAGCGTGCGGCCATGGTGCTTAGCCACCATGCGGAGACAGGTGGGGCCGCAATCCATGGCGTCTAATTGGCGGTATGCTGAAAATGGTTTCAATTATTTTGTTTCTAATCGTTCGTATGCGGCGTTAACGGCATCCGATTATTAAATGATCAGAGTATTATTTCGTTTATAGTTACTTTCCGGGATTGACTTAACTCCGCCTTTTGTTCCTCAGAATTATTCATGTCCTCTTCTTTTTGCCACTCCACCCTTATTACATCAGAAGGAGTTCCCCTGTCCATTAAATAATTAGCAACGACCTGGGCCCTGTATCTGGCAAGTGTTTCATTTAATGCTTTTTCACCAACGCCGTCAGTAAATCCTTTAATCTTTATTTTTGTCCGGGGTTTTTGATTTAAGTATTGGGTTACCTCGTCGAGAATTTTTTTAGCTTCATCATTTAAGGCATACTTACCCTGCTCAAAATACACCGATGGTATACCTGACTCGTACGGGTGAGGCTCTTTAACAGAGAGGAAGGAAGAAGTATTTGCCTGAATAGAATCTTCTGCTCCCGGCAGAGATTCTGTCGTATTGGTTACCCTGTTTTCATTGGAGTTCCGGGTAGCTGGAGAATACGTACTTACATCCACTAAGTTTATACCGGGTAACAGCGGATAAGCTGCTTCTGATAACACTTCTCTGGCGGGTGAAAGAATTTGCACTACATAGTGTGACGTACTCTTGTGATCCGTTGTCATTTCTAATACCATATGTCTTCCGTACCTTATGGAATGCAATGTATTTCCTGAATAATGCATCATTTTGTATTGATTATCCGGATTCTTCCCCCCGCAAAAATACACTTCCATCCGGTTAGTGCCCCGGGCATTTATTTTCAATGTCCGGATGCTCAGATATAACTTTATGTTATGATCAAATTTCCCGTGAAAGTAAAGGGGAAGCGTCCTGGTTTCATAGCCTTCGCTTTCAAATGCCAGAGAATCTACTTCGGGCTTTAAATTGAAATTATATTTGTGATTGAATATTTCTTCGCGATAGGATTGACCCAGGAATTCCTTTTTGCCCTTACTTATGCTATATATTTTTGTAGGTAAGTCCAGGCCTGTGCTATCGTCATAAAAAGAGCCTTTCACGTTTATCACACCCTTTTTTTGTGAGAAACATGCTATGGGAAAAAGAGAGAAAATGAATAGTGAGAATGACAGCCTCATATTGCTTTTTGTTGAGATCCTGCCTGGATTAGTAATATAATACTTATGACAGGCTGAATTTACTATTTTTTTAGTTCATAGTCGATAGAAAAAGGTTATAAATTAAAAAGCGTAGGCTTAAGCACATTATGATGAACCTCGGTCTGGCTTTGGTTAATGTAGATATAGCGGGGAATGGTGGGAAAACCGTGCATTAATCTCTGTAAAGTAATGTTATTGAGCTTTAACCGGTAGTGTCCTGCCAGGCCTCCAAAGGCGTATTGTTTTTGCACAGTGTTTTTCCACGTTTCTTCATCCTCATCCAGGGAGAGAAATACGGTTTTTGTATTTTTATTTTTAAAGAATTCAGTATCCAGCTTATTCATTTCCATGCGGCATGGGGCACACCAGGTGGCCCAGATATCGATATAGATTCCGTTTCCTTTTAAACTATCGAACAGCTGACCGAAGGTGATTGTGGATCCGTCGGGTTTGATGAGCTGAGTGGCTCTGAGCTCAGGTTCTTTTATAATGAGTTCGGCCTGCTTTTTAGCATTATTTTCTGCTTTTATGATATTTTCCCGTTCTTTGATTTTCTCCAGTCTTTCGGTGTGGGTAGAAACAGGGTAAAAATGATTGGCAAAGGTGCTTACGTCTATACCTTCCAGTTTTTTATATTGCAGGAAATCGTTCAGGGTATAAAAAATTATGTCTTCGCGAAGAGACCCAGGCAAGGTATCGTAAAATTCGAGAATAGATACCATTTGTTGGGCGTATCCCTTTTCTCCAATGTGCATAACCTGTTTTTTTGTTTCGTGGAGATACATAGATAGTCCCATATACATTTTGAACCAACTCATACCCGCCCCGTAATTGTAGGAATATCTGAAATTCTCCAATTCCCGGGTCTCCCGTTCTAATATGGGTGTAATCAACCCGTAATTTTCATCAGAGTATTCGGAATAAGCATATTGGGAGAACAGACCGTTTAGATATTTGTATTTGGCATCGATACGAATCATCTCCAGGATTTCTTTATCGGCTAACGGATTGGCCACTGTAAAAGAGTCAATTACATGGTTCGCCGCATCAATCATGGACAAGGTGTAAGGGATAGCTTTTTTTGTACTCATTACTGACGGTATATCCTTGGTTGCCCTGAAAGTGATGATGTCTTTGTCAGACAGAATTTCCAGGAGCTTGAATTCTGCCTCATGGCTCCCACGATATCGAAGCTTCCCTCCGGGTTCCTGTACTAATTTAACAGAATCGCCATGTTGCAGATAAAGGAGACCGGTGATTGCTAAAGTATTGGAAATATAACAGAAATCATACTGATCTTTCCTGACCGGTATTTTAATGGTTCCTTTGATCCATCCGGATTTAACTTTCCCCAGGTCGTTAAAAATATAATAGAGTAACTGATCATTACCGGTAGTATCATGTTTTTCGAAAGATACGGTGGCGAAAGATTCCTGGGCATTAACCGTTTTAGTAAGTAATAAAATGCTTAGGATAATCAGACTTCCGGGTAATATTCTCATGTTTCAATTGATTCATTTAAAAAGTCAGGCGTTAGGCTATAAATCTAACGCCTGTTCAAAATTATGCTAACTCACAATCTTGTAAAGTATAACCGGATGGACCACAGGAGCGTCCATTACAATCTGCAGGCTTGTTCTCGGGACAAGTAGCAGAGTCTAACTGATAACATTCGTCTCCTACGCAACATTTGCATTTTACATTAATATCTAGAGGATTCCCACCGGTAATACTCTTCATAGCACTTCTTGAAAGTACTTCTACACCTGAATGGCTAATTAAGTTTTTCATAAGCTTACTAAGTTTTAATTGTTAGAATTTGATTGATAAATCCTTATTTAAATAAATGCTTCTCGCTGGCTTGAAAGCAACCTGCCCAACTCTTTAATGCTTATCTCGTCCGGTTTTTTCCTGCCGTTCACAAATAGGGTGGGTGTTGCTTTTATTTCCGCATAATTTGCCCAATCGTTATGCATTTTCTGAATATGTTTTCCCCTGTTAATTTCTTCCGGGTAGGTGATGTATTCTTCGTTCCATTTTTCAAAATTCTTGTCATTCCGGTAATACCATCTACTTGTGGCTACGGGCCGGATACTATCTGGCAGATTCCAGAGCTTTTGCACAAACTGTCCGCCTGCATTGTTCTCTCCTGACAGGAAAATGACCTGGCAATTTATTCCGGGGTTTTCTTCTATTACTTCTTCCAGCTTTTGATGTATAATGGCGCAAGGGGTACAAAGAGGGTTACTTACTACGGTGATGGTGTGGATGGCATCTTTACGGCCGAAGACTACCACCGGCATATATTCGGGTATTTCAGGCATCAGCTGCTGGTTGCCCATCAGGGATTTAAAGTAGGCCGGGTTAGCATATATTTTATTTAATTTCTTTGTTAAATCATGGGCTTCCCTGGCTTTCAGGGCAGAATTTTTAAAAAGCAGGAGAAAGGTGATTGGGAGTAAAAAGCCTGCAACCATATAGGCTATACCTGCTGTATCTAAACGGAACAGGGATGGAGTGAATCTTATAAGTGTCAATAGCTCCAGTACAAAAATAGAAACCACTGCCAGGCAAAGCGTGCACCACATTTTAGCTTTTACTCCCTGGTACCATAATGAATAAGCACCGAAGGCGATACAGCCTGAACTGAATATCCATTGGAAACTTATAAAGGTATGTTGCGTGCCGGCGTACCCACTGAACAACAAAGCAAAGAAAGAGCCGAAGAAATATATGAACCCCAGGTCTGATAAGCTTAGCCAGGGAGTGAGCTGTGCAGCAGGACTGTCCAAGATGCTTTGGCAGTTTATTTTGGGACCGTTATTGCATAGCCGGTTAACCAACTCATTTTTGCTGTCAATAGTTTTTACCAACAGTAAAGTGCTGGTTACCACGCCACCCGTTTTTAGAAGAATAAGCAAAGGCAAAAGAAGCGAGGAAGTAGCAGTCAATAAGGGTACCGTAAAAATACCTGTTGTTAAGAGGAGTAGTGAGACGGCCAGGGGTACCCGCAATTCTTTAAGAATTTCACTTCTCCGGTGTTTGGCAAAGTCTTTTTCTCCTGATTCAGAAGAAGCCTCTGCCAATAAAGCAATGCCCTGCCAGGCTTTAAGGAATTCGTCTTTACCTGTCTTGTTCCAACCCTTTTGGGTATCGAGCAGATGGTGAACGTGGTGGTGTGTGACTTCTTTTACCAGGGTGAATGTGCCTCCGTGCAGATGCAGGTATGCCACGAACGGTACGGGGAGTTCATGGAGCTTTTCTTTATCTACCTTTATACCGGCATTTTCTATCTTATAGTGGTTTAAAGTTTCAGAATACGCCAGTAAGGAGCCTTCATCGGGGTGAGATTGCAGCCGTTCTAAGGCACTTGTTTTTGTCACAGGTACATCCAGAACCTTTATTAATTGGATGAAAGTATGTTCGAAATTGGTCTTCATGTGTTCTCATTGCGTTGCTAAATATATTTGAGTGAAACAGGCTATACAAACGTTTGCAGTGGACTACAGGGTATTTGCAGTGAATCAACAAAAAAAGATGTGAATGGTCATTTACTGCAAAGGTTAAAATAATAGAAGAAGGTCATTTTGAATCATTTGTTATAGTTACTTTCCAGAATGACAGGCTATGAGTACTAATTTTTTAGTTTATGAACGACAGAAAAGATTATAAATTTAAAAGCGTAGGCTTAAGCACATTATGATGAACCTCGGTCTGGCTTTGGTTAATGTAGATATAGCGGGGAATGGTGGGAAAACCGTGCTAAACTATCGAACAGCTTTCCGATAGTGATCGTGGATCCATCGGGCTTGATGAGCTGTGTCTTATGCCCGATAAGCTTATGTAGGAGAAAAGTAACCTGCTGATCATTGTGCCGTCTGTTTTTAGAAGAATAAGTAAAGGTAAAAGAAGTGTGGAAGTAGCAGCCAATAAGGGTATCGTATTTTTTAGCCCTTTGTGATATTGAGCAGTAAACGTGGTGGTGTGTGACTTCTTTTACCAGAGCGAATATGCCTCCGTGCTGATATGCCACGAACGGAGCAGGGAGTCTGGAGCTTTTCTTTATCTGCCTTTATACCGGCATTTTCTATCTTATAGTGGTTTAAAGTTTCAGAATACGCCAGTAAGGAGCCTTCGTCGGGGTGAGATTGTAGCCGCTCTGAGGCACTTGTTTTTGTCACAGGTATATCCAGGGCCTTTATGAGCTGGGCGAAAATATATTCGAAACGGGCCTTCATGTGTTCTCATTGCATCGTTAAATATATTTGAGTGAAACAGATTAGACAAACGTTTGCAGTGAACGACAGGATCTTTGCAGTGAATCAACGAAAAAAGATGTGAGTGGTCATTCACTGCAAAGGCTAAAACGACAAAACGCAACACGTAAAAGTAATGAAGAGCAAGAACATTTCTAAACCTGTTTTCTACTTCGGGTTTCTGCGCCGGGCATGCCCGTAAAAGTATGGCCGACTGGAAAAGTGGCGAAATTTATAGAGATAGTTCAACAGGTTTCAGCCGTCAAAGAATTGTTGCAGGTTTACAGTTTGAATTTTACCCCGGCCAGAATGTACCCGTCTAAGATAGAAATTTCTGATTCCGTAGAGCTGATATTGGAATAGATAGCGGTATATATTTTATTTTGGGTAAGGTTCATCACATTATACCCTCTGATTCCGTATTCTGTTTTACCTTTTCCGGGAGCCCATTTTATTTCAGGAGAGAGCATATTAATACGGTTATTTCCTATCCGGGTTACCTGCAAATATTGGCTTAGTTTTAATGAATAAACCATCTTTCCTTTAACTCCCGTAAACCTCAGGCCATATATGTATCTACCCATGTGCGAATTGATCTGGTTAACTTCCTGCGTATACCTGTTTTGCATTGCGTCAAGTTCACCATGAATTTGAAGCACAGGTTTCCTGAACCGGGTGCCTGCGTTTAGTTTGCCGACAGTGAGCGTCCTTGCAAAAGCGGTTTCCGTGTTTCCGGCGAAACCCACTCCAGTAGCGAAGTTAAGTGTTAAGAAACTCTTAAAATATAGGGGAATGAGATAAAACTTTTTGTCATAAGATACCCGTAAATTCAGGGCATTCTCCCGGGGAGCATAAATATATTGGGTCACCGAGGTTTCTTTCTCAAGGATATTGGTTCTGAAAATAGTGTTAAAATTAGTATTGTAACTTACCTGGGTAGCAATGAATTGCTCTTTTTTTAAGCCAAATGACGAGAAATTAAGTGTATAGCTGTTGATAACAGTACGTTTAAAAGGATTTAGATTTTTGTTGTACAGGAGTGACCGGTAGTCGGTTACCAAAGGGTATTCTATAAGGTTTTCAATAGCCGGGAGCTGATTTTGCCGATCTGCGGAGAGCCCTAAACGGGTTCCCGGTGTTAAATTGAAAAATAAGGTGAGACCAGGCTCATAAAAAAAGATTTTTTGAAAATGGTGGTTGTATTCATTGGAAGTACCTGTAAGTCTGTTTCTCAATAGTAAGCTTGTTCTGGTGTTTAACCCGAATTCAGCATTGGCATTAAACCAGTAGGAGGTACGGTTCAAAGCTGATGTATTTGTTACATCGAGTACATGGCTCTCCAGTTTCGATCGGGAGTTCTGAAGACCCGTCCCAAGAAGGTATTTTCCGTAGCGGGTATCCAAAGACAGATGAGTGTTGAAATTAAGATCCTTACGTATTGTATTATAGGTTTGAGACAGAGAAGATACGCCCCAGAAGCTTATGGTACTATCGGAGTTAATTTCCAGATTTTGGTTGTTAGCTACCGTATTGTATAAAAGTGTGGATATCCATGAGCTATATTTTGAGAGCTTATGCTGGTACTCCAGGTTTTGTCCGAAGGTGAAGTTTTTGTTGTTGATCCGGGTCAGAAAGCTTTTGGATGACTCTTCTTTTCTGAATTGCACAGATTTATCATAGGTGTCTTTCCCGAAGCTGCAGGTAGTTGTAAAACTTAACATGGATACTGGGGATATAAGATATTTCAGGTTCAGATGAGTAGTGCTGTAATGCAGTTTCCCGGTATCGTTTGTAAATTCAGAAAAACGCAGGGGCTCTGCTCCGGGAAATTCTTTAAATGAACGGATCTCGCCTTTCTGCAAGGTTGTATTATATAGAGAATAGAGCCTAAGGTCAAGCTTTTTATTTATCTTTGATGTAATATTGCCTCCTAAGTACCGGTTGGTTTTGGATTTGATATTCTGGTCGGAGAGTAAAAAGCGGGGGAATTGCGTGGGGTCGAGACGTATTGCCTGCCCCTTGGCCGTGGAAGAGGTAAGGCTGGAGATCCCCCCGCGCAAGTCAATGAAATCAGCGAGAGACATAGGCGATTCTCCCACATTATTGATATCCCCTATAAGTCCTGTATTTCCTGACCTGGCAAACCTGAAAAGGTTGGTATGCCCCAGGTATTTATTGACCAGGCCGGGTTTTAGCGTCACGTCACCGGTAACCACGCCTTTGTATTTATCGTTTGTCTTAAGATTCAATACGGTTTTTCCACCGCCTATATCTAATGGACTTTCCCGGAAGTTTGTCAGGAGTTCTGCTTTTTCTATCAGATCGGCGCTCAGGTTTTGGGTGGCTATCTGTTGCAGGTTACCGAAAAATCCCTGCCCGTCTATTAAAATGTTATCAATTTTGTTTCCCTGGTAGGAAACTTTTCCTTCTTCGTCTACCGAAAGTCCCGGCAACTTATTAATTACCTCCCCTATATTTTTTTCCGTGCCGTCTTTTACTTTATCCAGGTCATATACCACTGTGTCTTTTTTCGCATTATAGGATTTTGGGTAGGCTTTGATCTCCACTTCTGCCAGCTCAACATTGCTCTCTTTTAAAACGACAGAAAAGAACGTTTTCTCCTGCGTATTGAAGGATTTTTCGGTACTTTCATAACCCAGGCAGGATACTTTCAGTGTATACGCGCCATTGTTATTTAATTTTAAATGAAAAGACCCTTCTGAATCTGTGGTACCGAAAACCACTATATCTGTTTTGTCTGCGGAGAGAACGGATACAGTGGCTCCCGGTATGGCATTTCCTTTTAAATCGGTTACTCTTCCTGTAACTGATGACTGAGCATAGGTAAATTCAGGTACAATAAGAAAAGCAATGGCAAATATTTTGAGCAACCTTGTTTGCGAAGAACAAGTTACGAATGATAGTATTGACACTCTCAGTTCAGCTTTATGGTTTTCCTGGAATGGGTTGTGGTTTTGTTTCCTTCTTTTTCAATACTATTAATGTCTTTACCCGCCTCAGTTCTGATTCTCTTTAGCTCTTCGTGGGTAATGAGCTCGCCCTGGGGCTTTTCAATTTTCAGGCCGGTTGGGTAGGAGATCCGGGTTGCATATATTTTTTCTTTAGGGCTTTCAATTGTAATGACCAGGCCAGGTAGTCCATAATAAGAGAACGGGCCGTCAGATACCGGGATATCCGGCGTAAACCAGGCTTCAATTTCCCCCAAAATGGCTTTACGGCAGTTCATACCCGCTATGTTAGCGGTTTCCGGTTGTATTTTCCAGTGATTTTCTTTGAGATCAGACCGGGTTATGTAGGCTTTTTGATTTACCAGTGAACGTACCAGGATGGTCTTATTTTCAAAGTCTTTATAAAAGGAGGCTGAGTTAGCAGTATTACTCTCTTTTACAGTAACTGTCTTCTTTTGTATATTGTTTTCAGCAATTGTGTTCTCTACAGTATCTGTTTTAGATTTTTTTTTAACAAGATAATACAGCGATTCAGAGCCATTGGTTTCCAGGATATAATATAAGGGCTCTTTTAATTTTTCAAGAATACTTTGCCGTATCTCGGGAGGTAATTGATTAATCTGCTCACCAGGCTTAACCTCCATAGTGTATTCGACTTTTACAGACCGGGAAAACATTTTCTTTTCGTCATTTGAACCCACAAGCAGTAGGGGAATTAAGACAGTAATCAATGACTTTAAATTTAACATTATTGGTGTTGGTTTTGATTTATAATCTGGTTCGTTATTTTTTGAAATATAAAGAGGAGGTTATTTATGATAATAGGGAAATAGATTCCTCTTCTTTGTCTTAAGGATACCCGAAACTGGTCAGCGTTGCATAATAGTGCAGCTTTTTAGCTAAAAAAGATGTAAGTGGTCATTCACTGCAACTAAATATACCGGATTAAAGCTCGATACATAATTCCACCCTGTAAAAACCGTTTTCGTTTGTAACATTGAGAGAGTGTTTCCCGGGATAGTAGATATCTAAACGCCTGCGGGTGTTTTTTAAGCCGATACCTCCTTCTTTCGCAAAAGAGGCCTGAGGGAGACGGTTGTATGTGGTCAGATTAAGGGTATGGTCTTTGATATTGATATGAATTTCCGCTTCAGCGGCACCAGCTATGTTGTGAAGCCCGTGCTTAATGCTGTTTTCTACCAGGTTGATTAAAATCAATGGGGCGATAGTAAGGTGATCCGGCTTACCGTTTATGGTAAGTTTTAGCTTTTTATTGGAGTTCAGACGTATCCTTGAAAGTTTTATGTAGTTTTTAAGAAATTTTAATTCTTTACTTACAGCTACTTTTTCCATCCCCGTATCATAAAGAGAATACTGGAGGAGCCCGGATAGTGTTTCAATGCTTTTAGCTGCTTTTGGGTTGTCCATCACCATGTTATAGATGGCAGTAAGGGTATTAAGCAGGAAGTGTGGGTTAATCTGGGCGTGCAGGTAGCTGATTTCGAGTTTAAGGTTTTCTTCTTTGAGCTTTTGAGAGTAGTAAAACTTTCGCAGTATTTCATAGGATCCTCTGATTATTAGCGGAGGGGCTAAGTGAAAGAGGCTCATCGTATAGGAAAAATAGAATACTTTGCTATTAAATGGTATTTGCCAAAATTGTAATGGACCTATATTTTTTGATGCCGTAATAAAGTATATAGCATTGTCAAAACCAGCTATATAGGAAAAAGAGTAGTAGGTATAATATTGATAAAGCAAAAATATCAGAAATATAGAAAATATCCCATAGTAGATGTTATACTGAAAAGTTGAAATAATAAGATAGTAGCTGATAAATGTTAAAACCATAACCCCAACCATGAAATAGGCCGTATAGGGAATTTTTAAGACGTTTACTGAAAATATAAAGTATGTAAAAAGGAAAATAAAGAACCAGAATATAATGGTTATGGCCCAGTATTTCCCTTTTTTTTCTAAGTGTTCAATAATTTGAATTATATCTGGCACTAACTTGAATAATTACGTATTGCCCCGGAAGTTGTTATTGTATCCGTGGTTGTTCTCCCGTTTGTTTTCGACTGAGGCGCTAACACCCCAATCACTTCTTTTCTTAGAAATTTACCATTCTTCATCATTGTATTAAAAGTTTTAGGCTTTAAAACTTTTAAATGATGAGAAGTAAAAAAAATCGATGCAGTGAACTCCCTGTTTTTTGCAGTGAATATACAAAAAAAGAAGTAAGTGGCAGCTTACTGCAAAAGGAGCTTATTTTCGATGACTCCTGTTATATATTTATAGGACCTGGATACCGTAAACCTTTCTCCGTTTCGTAAAATTACCTCGTTGTTCCGGATTTTTTTAATGTAATGCAGGCCCACAATTACCGAACGGCTTATTTTAAAGAACTTGCCCTGGGGAAGAAGCTTTTCCAGCTTATAGAGGGGCAGCCTTACAATCAGGGGGCCGGCGGCAAACTTGTGTCCGTGTATGTTTACATAATAATTTTCAGCCATTATCCAGTCTATTTTATTCAAATCTATCTGCAGATGCTCTTTCCCCACACTGAGAACCAGGGTCTCTTCTTTCATATATTCGAGACGTTTCAGTGCCTTTTTTACCGCTTGTGTAAACCGTTCGTAAGAAACCGGCTTGCTCAGGTAATCTACCGCATCCAGGGCAAAAGCATCAACGGCAAACTGGGGATGCGCCGTAACAAAAATAAAAAGCATTCCTTCCGTATCCAGGTTTTCTATTAGCTGCATACCCGAAAGCTGGGGCATTTCAATATCCAGGAAAACGATATCTGCTTTATTTTTTCTCAGGTAACTTAATGCTTTTTGAGCATCGTCAAAACTCTTTAACAAGCTCAGGGCGGAATGCCGGGCTATATGTTTCGCCAGTATCTCACGAGGTGCGGGTTCATCATCAATTACAACACAGTTATAGGTAGTTCTCATTTCTTGTTAGCAGTTGTTGCACGAATATTCATATTATTTTACTAACATCCAAATTTTTCCGTGCAAGAACCGAGTCATAATACCGGTATAAAAAATGATATAAGAGCATCTCGTATTTCCGGGCATCCGAGATAAAATTACGGTTGACATGCATGTGGATGTAGGAAGCGAGAGATCCCGGTTCTGAAGGGAAGAATGTTTCCGGATTCACCTTATCCATTGTTGCTTTTATCCAGGTAAGATGCTGGCGATACAAACCGTTCAGCTTTGGTTTTAAGGCTACACCCAGCTCCTCCAGAAAGCCGTCGCGGTTTCTCTGGCAAAAGCTCACTTTTTCAGGAAGGGTCAGGCAGGAAAGATAGGCATGAATGCGGATCAGCGATGTCTCGATCCGGTAGATTTCCGCATCAGATTCCAGTCTTTCCAGTACCCGCTCACTGTCTTGCATAAAGAGGGTTTCTGCCTGTTGCATGTCCGGGTAACGGTTATATTCCGGCTGATAGCAGGTTATTTGTAATTCATAAATAGAGCCGGAACTGAGCTCTTCTTTAAAGTGCGTGTGAAAAAGATCGGTAACAGCTGTATAAAAACCGGGGTTTGAATCGTGATAGAACCGTAACCGGATATGAAAACCGGGATCGTGATACCGGATAAAGAACCACTTCTGAATCAGGCCTTTTTGTTTGAGAAGTTGTATAAAAGGCCTGATTTTCTCCCTCAAAAGGTTATCAGCCGTCCTCGGACCTGTGTAAAGTTTGAGATAAAGCCATTCGCTTCCGGGAGGGTAAGATCTGCCGGAAATAAGCGGGACCGGTTTTGTAAATGGTTTAGGGTTTTCTCCCATCACAGGAATGACCACTTCTGAGCTACGACCGTTTACAAAACATTGATCCGGCGGATATAAGAACTCCTGTACCCGGGTTTCCGCGTTTTTTTTCAGGTGATCTTGCAGGATCTTTTGAGCAACAGGTTGCCGGAGGTCAAGGTAGAGCTCATGGTCGGATTCAATGATCACTATATGCCGTGGCAGGGTATTTTTTATTCTTTCAATGTTTTTTTGTGTAAGATTCCAGGTAGCCCGCCACAGGATAAAGTGCTTAAAGGTTACACGAGGGAGATATTCCCGGTCACTGAGCACGCCCCAATCAAAAGTGAATTGTGCTCCCGCAGGCTGCAGATCACCTAAGAAGTTGTAAACAGGGAGCCCCGTAGCGTAATTATAGGCATGAGAGAGATAGGGGATCACGCGTTTGTTGTATTTCCGGGAGCGCAGAACGACTTCATTTCCGGAAACAGACACCAGCAGATCGGACAAAGGAAGAGACGTATGAGTGTCGTATCCCAGGTAGTGAATTTGGTGTTCCCTTAGTGGAGCATGAAGAACAACATTCCCTATTTTCCCTTCAGGAAGATGGATGACCTCGGCCAGGATAGCATCGGTAACCGACTGTTCATAAGCTGTAATTTCCCGAAGCTTTTTCGCTAAGAGATCATTGCCGAGTGAGAACCGGGACATCAGGTTTACAGCAGAGCTTCCCCCGGCCTGCTTTAATAAAAACATAAAATCCGGGCCTTTTTTGAGAAGGCTTCCGAAAATGTATGAAGTAATATTTTCTTCGGGGATCCCGGTGTCTAATTCTTCAGCGGTAAATGATATCTCATCACCACCCGAAGCCATACAGGCAATGTATTTATCCAGCAGGAGTGAAGGTAGCGCCGGTTTCGGCGCTGAAGATTCCGGAGATATGGACAGTTGATCCAGAAGTTCCCCTGCAGGGGTGAGATTATAGGTTCCGTAACGTATCCCGAGCTCCGGGTCCAGCGCTTCGGGTAAGGGGATTTCCCTGTCCTCAAACCGGCGTATAAATTCATCCCGAAAGGCTGTCAGTCTTGGATGAGGCTCTTTCCTGAAAAACTTACCGAGCTTTTTAACGTCTTCCACAATTGTATGGATGATCTCGCGGTCTATTTCAGCGTCAGGATAAACGGTAAAGGTGTAAGACCGGGTAAATCCGGGTAAGAAGGTCATCTGTTGCCGGTGCCGGTAATTCTGCAGGGTTTCCGATGTATTAAATTCGAAACCGGTGCAGAGCACCTGTTCTTCCAGCAACTCACGGACAAAGCTTTCGGCATCTTCTTTGGTGAAATCATGATTGACGAGGATATTCTCTATCTCCGCGTAGGAAACTTCTGACCCGGCGGCCTGCAATACGGTATCCAGGGCCTCGAAGCGTTCGAAGCTGACCTGGTGGTATTTTTCATCCAGATATTGCAGCAGGTAATGTTTGCCGGCCTGAGTATAAAGCGAGCTGTTTACCCGGAAACCGGCCCGGCGGAGCTTCGCATCGTTAAGCAGCCGGGTCAGCTTTTTCTTTTCCTGAATATCAGGCTCGGTATATACGTGAGGTATGGCTTCCCTGAAAGAAGTCTTGCCGGATAAGTCTGCCGTAAAAACACCTGAAAACCTACCGAAGGGTGTGCAGCGGGTGCACCAACGGGAATAATATTTGTAAAGGGTTTTGTGATGCTCTTCCGTGAGTTTTTCCGTTGTTACGGTTTCCCAAAAATGAAGAGATGCTCCTTTCAGGGCTTCCATAAAGGGGCTGTTGGCCAGGATAGCACCGATATCAAGCGGCTTTTCATAGATATCGGTGATTTTACCTGCAGGAATACGGAATTGAACAAAGGAGAAAGGTTTCATCCAACAGAAGACACCTGAACAGCGCCTGCTTTATTTTTTTCTTACTTTAACAGCTCTTCTAAGGTGCTTTCAAGATTTGAATACCCGCTTGGCATCAATTCAGGAGCATTCGGGTGGGTAATGAAGCCTTCATTGTTGACCAGCATATACCTGGGAATCGGGGTAATCCGGTATTGGGTATAGATGAATGTTTTCCTGGGGTCCAGCAGCAGGTAGCTGTTCTCATCCGGAAGCTGCTCTTTACGGGATACTTTCTGCCAGAGCTTAGGGTTCTCATCCATAGAAATATAAATTACATTTAATCCCCTGGAGCCATATTCTTTTGCCAGCTGCCTGGAGTGGGGGAGATTAGCTCTGCACCCACCGCACCAGCTAGCCCAGAAATCGATATATTTATATCCTTTTGCTGCCAGAAGGGTGTCCCAGTTAATAATTTTCCCGGTTTTCAGATGATACAGTAAAGAAGTAGTCTCAAGGTTATAATCCGGTTTAGGTATGATCAGCTCCTCAGCCATAGCAGATCCGATATGGTCATCATAATCGATAGTGACCCGTTCTTTTAAAATATCGGATTCTGAGGTTGCCAGGTAGTCATCTACTAATTGCCCTATTTGAGGAGACTTGTACGCGACTTCAAGTGTTTTAAAAAGCAGGTAATCACGTGTTTTTCCTTTATAGCTGTCTTTTATTTTCTGGTAGAACACCTGATAGCTTATATCTTTCAGCTCATATAACTGGAGAAGAAGAGATAAAGATTCCAGGTAATAAATAGAGGCAGGGTGATCTTCTATAAGAAGCAAAGGATCAAGAAAGCCGGTTATATCGGCATTGGGCAGCAAATTCCGGTTTAATTCAGCTTCCTGCGTATAGTTTTGTAAAAAATCAAAATATTGCCGGAATGTGAGTGTTTCCCTTAGCCAATGTTCAT
>NZ_JBFOLH020000021.1:0-67616 GCF_040829825.2 Leadbetterella sp. DM7
TATTTATTAACTCATTTCGATTTCGGGGGTTAAATAACCCCCTTTCTATTATGTATTAAATTTAAGCATTTTATACATTATAACCTAATATGCTTCAATGCTTTTTTCCTTAACTAAATGGCATTGAAATAAATATTCTGATATCTATATTTTTAACTGGAAATATCGTCATAGAAGTTGGGATAATTCTAATTCAAGAAAATTTATTGATATGGGGAAATATATACTCGAAATCCTGGATTCTAGCCTTGTAAAACGCTTATCAAAAGAGCAGTTTATAATGCTAGTGAAGAATCTTACCGATCAATAACTCTGGAAAGACATAGATACATCCCAAGGAATTAGTTTAGGAGTCAACAAACCGATATATACTTCCAAAAAATCTGACGTCATTTATACATATGTCAAGTAATTGTAATTTTAATCATGAATTTTAAAAATATAGAAAAAGCAATTTGGGTAACAGGTGGAATAATTGTGATCATAATCATCTGGGGGACATATGCTACAAGTAAAAGACCATTTTCCATTTCAAATGATTTAGATGTATGGAAAGATAGAGCAGAGTTCATAGGAATAATACTTGGGCCCTACATTGCTATAGTTGGGGCATACTATGTTTGGAAGACTTTAGATGTTCAAAGTGAAGCAAAGGTGGTAGATGCATATGGAAGTGTTTATTCTAAATTGGAAGCTGAATTCCAAAATATCGTCAGACACACATCTGAATGGAAATCCTTAATAGATGCTGGAAGAATTACCGAAGGTTCAAGATTAAAAATAGAAATAAACAATACTCTCTGTTACTTATTAAAAGAATATTTCAACCTAAATGATGCTACTTTTAGGACTACTAAACATGAAAAAAATATTGCTCTAACAGCGATATTCATGGAGAATTTTAATGTCCAATTTAAAGCCTTCTTAAAAGAACGTATTGGATATAAGATAGTTCAAGATCAAATTGTAATAGATGATCATTGGGATTTACTATTAGAAAATTCAAAAACTCAAATAGTATTATGGTATTGTCAAAAGCAGGCTATGTTTCATGGTAATTTTAAACTTCCCTTTGTTAAGTAATGCCGGAAAACCAGGAGGCCGACCATCAATCTGATGTGGATTTAAAACTTAATCTATCTTTTGAATAAAAATCTTGCGCTCTAAAGAGATTACTTTGTTACTTTAGATCAATATACTTTTCATTTTCAAAATAAGAACCAATAGTTGATTCATCCTCCAGGATTTCTCTATAAACTTCATTAGTTAAAATAAGTTGCACAAATTTATTATAGGAGTAACAAAACTTTGAAGTTAGTTTAGCGATGTCCGGGAAATAGACTAACACATCTCTTTTGTTTCTTAGACGGTCGTAAAGTTCTTTATTCTTCCTTTTCTGTTCAGTAGGATCTGAATATCCCTTGTAGTAACTAGTCACAAATTGTTCATTAATTATCTCTGTAAACTTCTTAGTATGAATAACACCACTACTTTCAAAGTCATATTCGGGATGATGAGTAAGAATAAAAGATTTGGGATGCTTAATAAAATTTGCCCACTTTCTTATTTGTTGAAACACTTTGAAGTGCTTGTCTTGATAACTTGTTGGAAGTTGAATTATCTCAAATATCATTTCAATTCTTTCTACCAAAAGATAAAGCAAAAGTATATAGACAGTAAAGTCTTGTTGGACATCCGTTAATTCTTCATTTTTCTCTAAGTAATTCAAAATCAAATGTGTACTATCTGCAAAATTGCAACCCAAACAATTATGCCGTTCCCCATCAATACTACCAAATGCATCATGCATTTTACAAGCATTGGGTATCCCCTTATCATCTAATGCTTCAGCACAAAAAATCTCATAACATTCTTTGAATTTCTCTTGCACACTTGTCATATTGTTCTGGTTTATAATAGTGAAGGACTGCTAAAATACCGTTTAGCTATCACTATTGCCAATGTTGAAAGCGAAATACAAATTATCTTGCCCATCCAAAAATAGACTTAGAATATATGTCTTTGTCTTTCAACAAAAGTAATTTTAGGTTCTTCATATTTGCTGAGTGAACTTACCGTAAAAACTTCTTTTCTCAATTCAAGAGTTTCCTTAACTATTGTACTACAATGAACCTCATTTTCACTTATTCTTTCAATAATCCATTTAATAGATGAATTAGACTTGTGGAATACCTCATCTCCAATTTTAAAGTCACTCATAATTTAATTACTATGTTTTCTCATGAACAAATTTACCCCTTCAATGGCATTAAGTATCCTTTTTCTATCATTGACATCTTCAAAGTTTCCGTGAGTTGCCTCATTTCTGATTCCTGCCCATGAAGTGATATCTTTTAAGTCTTGTTTAGAAATTATGTTCTCTTCATAGAGTTTCCTGGAAATAGGGTCAATGGTTAATTTTACTTCTCCTACATCAACCTCTTTCTCTTCTGCTAGCTTCTTTAAAAACTCTTCAAGTGATGCTCCCATCAATATTCCGGCCGCGGCAGGATGAAACTTTTGATTATTCGCAAGTTCAATAGCCTGAACCATAAAGTCACTAATAATATCAATTTTAATATTATAGTTTTCCGTCTTATTTAAATCCAGATTAAGATTAAGATAATCTTTTAAAGATTTTAAGATATTCTTTGCTGCCCGGGCTTTTTCAGTTGCAGGACCATAACCAATAGAACTAGACCCACTTAATATCCTATAGAATTCAGTATCTCGACCAATATAATTATTGATAAATTGCAGAATTGTTATGAAGAAAGAATTACATGCAGAATTCGACCAATTATTTTCATCTTTTGGAAGAATTTCATCCAATTCCTCAATTTTTTTAATTAACTCGTTTACCTCCATTTTTACTGAGAGGAAAAGTCCTCTATTATTGTAAGTAGTTTAAAATCAGAATAAAATTCACACAACACAATGTTGCAAGTTATGAGTAAAACAGAAATACTAAAAGCCATTAATATCATTTTTGTTGGGAAGTACTTGCCTTACCAAACTGAAAATGATCCGAGTTTAATATTTCATTACCAATATTTAATAACTCACCCTTTATTTTCTCTATGATAGTATAAGCTTTTTCTGCTATTTGAATGATTTCTATGAGTCGCGCTTTATAACCTTGGTACTCAGTTGTCAGATCACACATTAAAAGCAGACGTTGTTGCCCCCAATAATTATTGTATAAACTTACCAGTGTTCTTACCTTCTCATATACCTGTGAGAAATAGATCAAAGCTTTACTTTCTACCCTTGACAACTTCTTGATTTCAATCAGGTAATTTTGATCAAAATTCTGGAAATTAAGTTTCTCAGATGCATCAATAACGCTTTTAGTTAGAGAAATCGAGTGTTGGATTTTACAAACAATTAAGCTTGCTTCTTCTATGTGCTTAGATATATTCATTTGATATTTTAATCGAGCATCCGAATCTATCTTATATTTCTCAATTTTGAAATCGTTTTCAGATTTCCGAATCTCCCGTTGCGTTTGAGATTTGTTATTCAAATATGTAGTTAAGAAAGCGATACCAGATCCAAAACCTGTAGCTATCAATGTGGCAATAATTTCATCCATTTTCATTATAAAGTCTTTCAACGTAGTGATTTAATAAATATAAAAAGATATGGTGGACTTCAGTGCTTGCTTTTAATAATAAAATTACAAAAGATATTTTTCAAATAAATAATTGGCTCGATCGATTTTGTCTTCTATTCTAAATGAGTTTTTATATGTCATTATGATAAGATTTGGAAACCTCTTCCGATTTTGTATAAGTCGTTAACTATTAACCCTTATTCATTTTATTATCTCTCATTTAACAATTTCATATTTCGCCCATTCAGAACTAAAAGAGTGCAAGAGTGCAACTTCTCCTTGCACCCTATCTTGCACTTGTACTCCTCTTCCCCCCGCCCTTACTTTGCCTCTGTAAATCAGGCAAAAGATCGGTTCAAACGGACTGGTTTAAAACAAAATAGCAAGCATATGTTCAGTAACATTTCATGGCAAAATTACTTGATAGGAGTGGCCATAGCCTTAGCGGTATACTACCTGGTGGTGGGGCTGAAGTTCTACCGCTCTGAAATCAGAAGTCTCTATAAGCCCAGGCCCAAAAGTACGCGGGAATTACAGGAAATAGATGAAGACCCGCCCGAGGAAAATGATGAGCTCACCGAGATAGAAAACCTGATCTCAGGGGTAAAAGAGGTGTTTAAAATGGCAAAAGATCAGCGACTGACTACCGGTGAGGTAGAAGAGTTTTTAAGCCTGGTCTTTGCCGAATACCCTTCTGTGAAACATTCTGACTGGCGAGACTCTGTCAATGAGCTGGTGGTTTCAGAATCCGAGAAGGTGGCTGGAATCCTTCTGACGACACAGCAGGTTAACCAGCTCTGGGCTAGATAAGGGCAAAATGCCCCCACACAACTTAAAGATTTTCGGGAGGTACTTCCCGCCGGGCCCCATGCGGCGGCGGCAAGAGGAGTGAGAGATGAGAGGGCTGACAGGCGGCAAAGGCCTCCCGATTTTATAACGATTTCAAACTTTTAAACGAGGAGACGGAAATGAGGAGGAGAACTAAAAGTTTGCGGGAGAGGTGTGCCCTTTGGGCCGCATTTATGGCAGCAGGCCTGCAAAGCATGGCTCAGGATGGCCTGGCCGGTATCAATGAAGCTGATCAGAAGGTAAGATCCTATTTCGAGCCAGGCACAAACCTGATGTATGCCGTGGGCGCTATACTGGGTCTGATAGGTGCCGTCAAGGTTTACCAAAAATGGAATTCCGGGGATCAGGATACAGGTAAGGTGGCAGCCGCCTGGTTTGGGAGCTGCATTTTCCTGGTAGTGGTGGCCACTGTAATCAAATCATTTTTCGGGGTATAAAGCGATGAAAGAGGTACTAAAAAAGATGTTGTGGGTTCAGTTGAATCACAGTTACCCCGAGCTACTTCTGCAGCTTCATCAGTCCGGAAGACTTACAGCCTACCTGGATGAAAGAACAGAGGAGATAATGGAGCAACTCGCTCTGGAAAACACGCAGGTTAACTATGCAGCAGTGGTAGAATCAGTAAAGGCGAGCACGGCCCGTCTGGGCCGCTCCGCCTACCGGTATGTTTACCTTACTCTTAAAGAGGATTTCCCCAGGGAATTTGAAGAAATGTGTACCAGTGGGCTGCTGGCCTATCATGTCATGAATATGCTCGGCGCGTGTCAGGAAGTAATGAACACCCTGGCGTTCGGCAAAGAGAATGAAGACGAAAGAGCTATACGGTACGCAGTGATTGAGAGGGTTCACAATTATCTATCGGGCGCTGATGGCTGGCAGCATCTATAAAATCAACAAGGGAATTAACCAGAGTATAGAGTTCCGGGGGCTTAAAGCTCAGTACATCTGGTACCTGGGAGGGGGCATGGTGGGACTATTGGTACTCTTTGCTATCCTGTACTTTATAGGTATTCCCTCACTAATCTGTGTAGGTGTTGTGGTCGTAAGCGGAGCTGGCATGATCATGCAGATTTACAGCATGAGCAGTAAATATGGTGAACACGGCCTGATGAAAAAGATGGCGGCACGGAGAGTGCCCAGGGCCATCCGGTGCCGAAGCCGGAGAGTTTTTTTAAAGTAATAAAAGACAACAAATATCAAGAGGAGATGGAAAAGGAGATGGTGGATATTTTGCCCATAATGGATGTAGATAACGACTGCATTCTTAGTAAAAACGGTGATGTAACGGTGGTATTTCGTGCCGAATTGCCGGAAATTTTTACCCTGTCGGATAGGGATTACGAGGCCTTTCATCAGGCCTGGGTGAAGGCTCTGAAAGTCCTACCCCCCAATACGGTATTTCATAAACAGGATTGGTTTTTGGACAGCCGTTATGAACCGGATTTTGAAAAGGAGGATCAGAGCTTTCTGAGCCGGAGCAGTGACCTTTTCTTTAATGAACGGCCTTACCTAAGGCACAGTTGCTATATCCTGCTTACCCGGAAACCTATGGGAATGAAAGCTGCCAGTTCGATGTTTTCGAGCCTTCTAAGAAAATCCATTGTGCCCCAGGAAACGCTGAGCCGCCAGATGCTTCAGGACTTCCTGGACACTACAGGGCAGTTCAGACGTATTCTGGAAGACAGCGGGTTTATACGCCTTACGCGTATGAAAGAAGCTGAGCTAAAAAGCAGCGCCAAAAAACAAGGGCTGATTGAACAGTATCTTTTCCTTTCAGAAAAACCACAGCCTTTTATCATTAACGATATCGTCTTTGATAAGGGCTTGCAGGTAGGTGATAAGCATTGCCAGCTCTACACCCTGGGTGATGCGGCCGACCTGCCAGCCTTGTGCGGTAGCCGTATTAATTATGACCGTTATAGCACAGACCGGACTAAATTCAGTGTCGGCTTTGCCTCAACACTGGGACAGCTGCTTCCCTGCAATCATATCTACAACCAGTACATATTCCTGGAAGATGCCTCCGCAACCATCCGTAAGCTGGAAAGTAAGCGGCTGAGACTACAATCGCTATCTGCCTACAGCCGGGAGAATCTCATCGCCCGTGATTCAGCGAACGACTTCCTTAACGAAGCCATCAGTGAACAGCGGCTACCGGTAAAAGCCCACTTTAATGTCCTGGTATGGACGGACGATAAAGATGAGTTGAAGCTGCTGAAAAACATGGTTTCATCTGCGCTCGCACAGATGGATGCAGTATCGAAGCAGGAGACACTGGGAGCTCCCCAGATCTTTTGGGCGGGAATTCCCGGCAACAGTCCGGACTTCCCGATGAATGATACCTTCGATACTTTTTTAGAGCAGGCTACCTGTTTTCTGAATTTGGAAACCGGTTACCGATCCTCTATAAGTCCGGTGGGGCTGCGGCTGGGAGATAGGCTCACCGGGAAGCCGGTGCACGTGGATATCAGTGATGAACCGATCAAACGGGGAATCTGTACTAATCGCAATAAATTTATCTTAGGCCCCTCCGGGGCGTACCGGGTCATTCTTAACTGAATGGCCCGGTACGCCCTGAAATTGGATCAGGAAAATCATTTTTTACTAACCATATGGTTCGAAGCTATTACGAGCAGGGAACCCACATCGTCTTGGTAGACGTCGGCCACAGCTATAAGGGCTTGTGCGATATGGTAAACGGATATTACTTCACTTATAGTGAAGATAACCCCATACGATTCAACCCCTTTTTTATCGGGGAAGGTGACAGCCTGGACACAGAGAAAAAGGAAAGCATCAAAACACTGCTACTCGCACTTTGGAAAAGTGGTAATGAACAGTTTAAGCGGAGCGAATATGTAGCGTTGTCTAATGCGATTACAGGTTATTTCCAATTTCTGGAAAAGCACAAAGATGTATTCCCATGCTTTAATACTTTCTATGATTTCCTGCGTGACGACTATGTACCGAGACTGGAAGCTGATAGAGTTAAAGAAAAGGACTTTGACATCAGTAATTTTCTTTACGTGCTCAGGCCCTATTATGCCGGAGGCGAATTCGACTATCTGCTCAATGCCACGGAAAATTTAGACCTGTTGCATGAACGGCTGATAATCTTTGAAATTGACGCGATAAAGGACTCTCCGATCCTGTTTCCCGTCACGGTGATAATAGTCATGGAGCTGTTCATAAACAAGATGCGCAAGCTCACAGGCATCCGCAAGATGATCTTAATAGAAGAAGCCTGGAAAGCATTGATGACAGAGAGCTTCTCGGAATACATAAAGTATTTGTTTAAGACAGTTAGAAAATTCTACGGCGAAGCGGTGGTGGTGACCCAGGAGATCGAGGATATTATTTCCTCGCCGGTCGTAAAGCAAGCCATCATTAATAACAGCGATTGTAAGATCCTCCTTGATCAGAGCAAGTACCAGAACAAATTTGATCACATCCAGGAACTATTGGGGCTGACTGACAAAGAGAAGGCATTGGTATTGTCCGTAAACAAAGCCAACGATCCGCTTAGGAAATACAAGGAAGTTTTTATCAGCCTGGGTGGCACCCTCAGCCGGGTATACCGAACGGAAGTTAGTATGGAGGAATACCTTGCCTATACGACCGAGCAGAGCGAAAAGCTCAGGGTGATGCAATATGCTGAAAAGTTTGGCGGCGATATCCGAAAAGGGATATCTGCCCTGGCGGAAGAACTCAAAACACAGAAGTCATGAAAAAGTACATCCGGATTTTTACTATGGCTATCCTGCTGACCGGAGTAGTCACCAGCTCTCAACCCGTGAGAGCTGCAAACCCGATCATTAAGGCCATCAAAGAGTTGATTATCAAGGTGATCAAAGCCATTGATATTGCTATTCAGAAACTTCAAAACAAAACCATTTGGTTACAAAACGCTCAGAAAGAATTGGAAAATATTCTTTCCAAGGCCAAGCTAAAGGAGATTGCTAACTGGACCGAGAAACAAAAGGAACAGTATCGCAAGTACTACGAGGAGCTCTCGAAAGTAAAAAACATCATTTCTACCTACCAGCGGATTCGGGATGTTCTGACTAAACAGAAAGATATGATCCGGGAGTATGGACGGGTTTGGGAGCTCTTTAAAGGGGACCGGAATTTTACGGCCGACGAGCTGGACTACATGGCCATTGTCTATGAGGGGATTCTGAAGGAAAGTTTGAAAAATGTGGACCAGATATCGCTGATCATTAAAGCGATGACTACACAAATGGCTGATGCGAAGAGGCTGGAAATCATTAATCACGCAGCCAGCCTGGTGGAACGAAACTATGACGATCTGAAGCTCTTCAATCAGGAAAATATGCTGCTGAGTTTGCAAAGGGCCAAAACACAGCAGGAAGTGCAGGCCGTTAAAAGCCTTTACGGCTTGCCCTGAATATTACCTGTAGTATCACTTAAGCAATTTTGATTATGAGACATTTACTGATTTGTGTACTGATACTTACCGTACTGCCGAACCTGAAAGCCCAAAAGCAGGATGAAAAATCGCTTACTCAGCATATCCTTCAGGTAGCAGCAAACAAGGTTCACCTGGAATACATAAAAAAGGGATACCGTATTGTACAGGAGGGCCTGGATATTGTAAGCTCCTTTAAAAGAGGGGAATACAAACTTCACGACGCCTTCTTTAAGTCTCTGAAAATGGTAAATCCGGCGGTTCGCCAATATGACAGGGTCGGACAGATCATCGACCTGCAAAAGCAGATAGGCCGCGAAGTCAATAGCTTAAAGAAAGAAACAGGAGGTTTCACAAAGCAGGAGGAGCTGTATATCCAAAGGGTTCTTAGCCGCTTGCTTAATCAATCCGAGTTTATCCTGGATGAGCTGATTACACTCACTACTGACTATAAGCTGGAAATGCGAGATGATGAGCGGATGGCGCGTATTGATAAACTATTTGCAGCCATGCAGGATGCCTACTCCTTCTGCAAAGCCTTCAGTGGTGATATCAGGCTGCTGGGCGGTTTAAGACTCAGCGAAGAAGAAGATGTTAAAATCAGCCGTGAGCTCCATGGGCTAAAAGATGAAATGCTATGAAAAAATGGATAATTGCTCTATGTCTTTTGGGGCTTTCTTTCGCTCATATTCCTCAGGCGCGGGCCCAGGAAACCGAAATTGCGCAATTGCTTCTCAACCTCGAAAAGCTCCGGCAGTTCCGGGCCATCCTGAAGCAGATGAAACAGGGTTATGAAATCCTGACAGGTGGTTATAATACGGTAATCAACATAGCGCAGGGAAACTTTAAAATTCACCAGGCGTTCCTGGACGGGCTACTAAAGGTTAGCCCGGCTGTAAAGAATTACAAGCGCGTGGCCGATATCATTGACTACCAGGTAATGCTGGTAAGAGAGTATAAAGCTGCATTGGGACGCTTCCGACAGAATGGAAACTTTAACGCTGACGAGCTGGCCTACCTGGAGAAGATCTATGGCAACCTTTTTAAAGGGAGTCTAAGAAATCTGGATGAGCTCACGGTGGTGATCACGGCCGGTAAGCTACGCATGAGCGATGACGAGCGGTTAAAAATGATTGACAGCATCTTTGAAGACATACAGGACAAACTCCTGTTTCTAAGACATTTTAACGCTGAAACCGATATACTGGCTATCCAGAGAGCCAAAGAAAAAAGCGATAGCCGCAGTGTTCAGGAGCTTTACGGAATCACCAATTAAGTAACGATGAAAATGGCAAATTGGAGAAGAGTTGCCTTTATGGCAGCAGTGGGATGGATATTGCCTCTAATAAGTAAGGCTCAGGGAGCAGCCGGATATGTGGGCGGATTGCAGGGCGTACTGGATCAGCTTTACAGTGAGATGCTTCCGCTGTGTAGTGGCCTGATCGGTGTCAGCAGGGGTATAGCCGGTTTTGCGGCTACCTGGTACATCGCCGCCCGGGTTTGGAGGCACATTGCCAATGCAGAACCGGTGGACTTTTACCCCTTGTTCCGCCCTTTCGTAATCGGGTTTTGTATCCTGATTTTTCCCACCGTACTGGCAATGATCAACGGTATCATGAAACCAACCGTTTCAGCCACTGCCCGTATGGTGAAAGATTCAGACAAGGCCATTGCCTTACTTCTTAAGCGGAAAGAGGAAGCCATAAAGAGAACCGACGCATGGCAAATGTATGTGGGAATAAATGGTCAGGGCGATAGGGATAAGTGGTACAAGTATGTCCACGGTGAGGATAGTTCCTCAGAGGGAATGCTGGAAAGTATAGGTAATGACATCAAGTTCGCCATGGCTAAGGCTTCCTATAGTTTTAGAAATTCAGTTAAAGAATGGATGAGCGAGGTGTTGAGGTTGCTTTTTGAGGCGGCAGCCCTCTGTATCAATACGCTGAGGACCTTTCAGATGATTGTGCTGGCTATACTGGGCCCGCTGGCCTTCGGGATTGCTGTCTTTGACGGGTTTCAGCATACACTTACGGCCTGGCTTGCCCGCTATCTCAATGTTTTCCTCTGGCTTCCTGTGGCCAATATTTTTGGTGCCATTATTGGTAAGATCCAGGAAAATATGCTTAAGCTGGACCTGTCGCAAATCGCTCAGGCAGGAGATACCTTCTTTAGCCGAACAGACGCCGGGTACCTCATTTTTCTCATTATAGGTATTGTGGGATACTTTACGGTGCCTTCAGTAGCTAACTACATCATTCACGCTGGAAGTAGCGCCTTCACATATAAAACTACCAGCACATATACTGCCGGTACTGTTATGGCTGCCAGTACAGCTAGTGCTGTGACGAGCTGGGGATTCAGTAAGATGTATGACACTTTTGGCAGAAGGCCCTCCGATCCTTCTAAGGACACAATGGGAGAAAGATTAAAAGGAAACCCGTAAATACCAGAGCACTATGTTTAAAAAAATGAAAAACATTGACACGGCCTTCAGGCACGTAAGAAGCTTTACCCTTGTGGTAATCGCAGCTTGCACACTCATCAGCGGGTATGCCCTCTACCAAAGCTCGCAATCGGTCTCCCGGATGCAGTCAAAAATTTACATACTGGCAAACGGAAAAGCATTGGAAGCATACGCAGCAGAAAGAAAAGACAATATTCCCGTAGAAGCCCGGGATCATGTCAGAACCTTTCATCATTATTTTTTCACCCTGAGCCCGGATGATAAGGTGATACGGGAAAACGTCGGTAAAGCACTGTACCTGGCAGATGAATCTGCTAAGCAGGCCTACGACAACCTGAAAGAAAATGGCTTTTATGCCGGGATGATTTCCGGCAATATCAGCCAAAGTATACGGGTAGACAGCGTAAGCGTGGACATCGACCACTACCCTTACCGGTTCCGCTGTTACGCCAGCCAACAGATCGTTCGGCCTATCAGCGTGACTACCCGGAGTCTGATAACAGAAGGGGCGCTTCGCAATGTGGCCCGCAGTGATAACAACCCCCACGGATTTTTAATTGAACGGTGGCAAACCATTGAAAACAGAGAAGTAAAAACTGAAAACAGACGATAAAAATGGAAAACTTACTAAAAACAGGCGCGCGATGGGCAGCTAATCTAAGCCGTAGGTGCAAACGGCGTCACCGGGTAACCGGACTGATCTTGTTCACTTTGCTGGCCACAGGATTTAGCTTTTACCTGATTGCCACTGCATTTCTGCCCCCCAAAGATTACCGGCTAAAAATCGAGCCGATTTCCCTGCCAGGCCTTTTTCACAAAACGGGAGAAATCTCTATCGATCCCCTGGAAAAGGTCAGGGTATTAGCTGACAGTTTACGCAGACACTACGGTTACGGACGCGACAGTACTTTATCTATTGTGCCGAGGTCAAAGACAAATTAAAGCATTCATCTAAATTTTATCAATCATGGAAACATCTGCCAAAAAATTACAGGAAAGAAAGTTCTACATGGCGCTACCCGCCCTGGCTCTTCCTTTCATTACTTTACTGTTCTGGGCGCTTGGAGGAGGAAAAGTCACTGAAAGCACAGCCCAACAGCCCGCTCACAGCGGACTACTACTTAGTCTTCCCGACGCGGTTCTGAAGGAAGACGCCCGACTCACCAAGCTTGACTTTTATAATCAGGCCCGCGCCGACTCACTGAAGCTGCAGGAGCTGATCCGAAATGATCCGAATTATCAAAGAGTAAGGCCGGAGGCCGCACCCCAGACCCTTAACAGCTCACGGGGGCTGAATACTTCTCTTAACAGTGATAAGCGATACGAAGATGCTAATGAAGAAAAAATATACCGGAAGCTGGCTCAACTGGAAAAAGAGCTTAACGCGCCTTCTTACGGCTCTTATCGGGAAGTCCCAGCTCCCTATTCGTCTGCGAGCACAGACTCCTACTCTCCCGAGATAGACCGGCTGGAAGAAATGATGAAGACGATGACCAGCACAGAAAGTGAGCAGAAGGAAATCGAGCAGCTCAGCGGCATGCTGGAAACCATTCTGGATATTCAGCATCCTGAGCGGGTCCAGCAAAGACTAACTGCTAACAGGCAGGAAAAGGAAAGTTTGCCTGTGTCCATAAAAGGAGATGAAAATACAGTTTCCCTATTAGAGAAAGAGCAGGCAGACCAACAGGGCGTAAACAAAGTGACAGTGGATTCATGGGATAATGATCCGCCTAACGGGTTTTTCTCCTGGTCGGAAAGTTCTAAATCACAACAGGTACGAAATACCATCCCCGCGGTTATTCACGAAACCCAACGGGTGGTGAACGGTTCAACAGTAAAGCTACGGCTAACCCAGGATGTAACCATTAATGGAATCCTGCTGCCCAAAGACAACTTTGTTTTCGGCACCGCCCAGCTTAGTGGCGAGCGGCTAAAGATCCATATTGAAGATATCCGCTGTGAGGATTCCATTTACCCCATAGATCTTACTGTCTATGATCTGGATGGAATGGAAGGAATTTATGTCCGTGGGGCTATCACCCGGGACGCGGTCAAACAATCGGCTGATCGCAACATTGCTACTTTGGGAATAAGTAGCCTTGACCCTTCACTGGGTGCTCAGGCGGCTTCAGCCGGGATAGAAGTAGCTAAAAACCTTTTGAGCAAAAAAGTAAAACTGATTGAAGTAACCCTGAAAGCTGGCTACCAGGTGCTACTTCAGAACGAAAAATCGGCCAGTTAACCCAATTGATAACTTTAAATTGATTATGTAATGAGAAAGAATGTTATAGCAGGATTAATGAGTTTAGCACTTCTATTTTTAGAGATTCGTGCCGACGCCCAGGTGGCCATCAGTGCAAAAACGCTTGAGATTACCTACCAGAAAACTTCCAGTATTGTTTTTCCCTTTGCCATCAGAGCAGTTGACAGGGGAAGCAGGGATGTTTTGGTACAAAAAGCGGCTGGCGTGGAAAATGTACTTCAGTTGAAAGCAGCCAAAAAAGATTTCCCGGAGACCAGTCTGACTGTTATCACCGCCGACGGGCGCCTGTACTGTTTTAATGTGCAGTATTCCCCCGCCCCCCAGGTCTTAAATCTTTCATTTTCTGAGGCTAGTGAGAAGGTGGCTAGCTTCAACGAAGAAGAAACCGATCAGGCTCAAGTGCACTTCGACTGTCAGTTAATTGCAACAGAGACAAAAAGAAATGTTAGCAAGAGTGACCGCCGGTTTGGTGTAAAACTTCAGCTAAGCGGGCTTTATATTCGCAATAATGTGATCTACTGCCAACTGAAACTGGAAAATGATACTCACGTGGATTACGACATCGGGCAGCTTCGCTTTTTTGTCCGGGATCAGAAAAAGGCCCGGCGTACAGCCACCCAGGAAGTAGAGATAAAGCCGATCTATACCGAAGGTAATACTGAGCAGATTTTGGGTAAAACCCAACATATAATAGTGTTTGCCTTGCCAAAATTCACGATCCCGGATAAGAAGTACCTGGCTATACAGCTCATGGAAAAGGATGGCGGTAGACATCTGGCCCTGAAGCTGCGCAACAACACAATAATCAAATCCGAACCCATCGATATGTAGTATCTGAAGACAAGTCTGGTAGGTTGTCTGCGGAATGGAGGATAGTTTAATAAAACATTAAAAGTATAATGAGATGAATCAGAAAAATTTTGATTACCTGCGTGAGCAAATCATTGCCACCGGATTCAGCGAGACACTGGAGGATAAGCTTAAAGCAGCTATCCAGGAAGGAAAAGCGGAGTTTAAACTTAATCATTCCATCCAGTACGGAAGAGATAATGTAGGTGTTGAGCTCAACTTCACCAGATCGAAGCAAAGTGATATGTATTTCTTTAACTCGTACCGGGTGAGCCTTGAAAAGGCAAAGGCTTTAGAAAAACTGGAGCAGACATTTTATATCAATAAGGGGGATAATATTGCCTTAAAAGAAGCATATCATCTTCTGAACACAAGAGCAGTAAATAAAGACCTGACCACCAAAGAAGGTCAGGTGGCAAATGCCTGGGTTATGATTGACTTCAAAGAAACCACTGCCAGCGGTAATTTTAAACTAAAATACTTCTATGAGAGTTACGGCTATGATTTGGAGAAAGTTCTGAGTGCGCAACCTATCCGGCAGCTGGCAGATCCCGAATCGAAAAGTAATCTCATTTCGGCGCTGAAGGAAGGTAATCGGGTACCGGTAACCATTCAAGTGGATGGGGTCGATAAAAATTACCACATTGAAGCTAACCCGCAGTTTAAAACCCTCAATATCTACGATTCGAATATGCAGCGGGTAATTAACCGCCAGTCTCGGACTGAAAAGCAATCTGTGGAGCAGGGGCAATCGGCAAAACAGGAGAGTAGTAAAGAGCGACAAACAGTCGCTGACGATGATGGCCCCACGGTGAGTCAGCAGCCTAAAGCAAAAAGGAGAAAGCAGGCCCAGACTGTATAAAGAAGTGTAAAATTATAAAATACTACCAAAATGAAGAATCAGTTTGTTGGAGCAAATCGGGTAGAAATGGAGCTGACCCTGTGGCGAAGCCGGGAAGAGCGCTTCAGTAAACTATTCTCAATGAGTATTTCGGCCAATCGTGCACTGCTGAGAGAAAAGCTGCACCATTATGAACGCGCAGCCATCAAATATAAGGGGACGAGTGATCCGGAAGAGCGCTTTGCCCTACAGGTAATGCAGCAGGAGAGAAGACAGATGGAAAAGCAGCTCTATCCCAACTTTCTGCTCCGTATGCTTCGCCGTCTGCTGGTTCTACCTGCAAGAGAGAGGATAAGTGTAAGGAAGGATGTTAAGAATACAGAGGCAAATAGCCGGTCTTTAAAGGAGCAAATCCAAAAGGCCGGCTTCTCTGGTCTCGCTTCAAAATTGGACGAACAGATCAGACAAGGCCAACCTCAATTCTCTATTCCAAATTCCTACTACATAAATGAAAGGGAAAGGGTCGATCATCACTTACACTTTGTCAGGGACCATACCGGCAACTACCAGTTTAACGGTTTTCAGGCCAAGCTATATGATGAAGCGAAGCCAGAAGCGTCCAGGCAATATTATGTTGAAGCCAGGGAGGGTATGGATATAGGGCGCGTTTACCAGCTTCTGGAAGGACGTGCAGTTCAGAAAGAAGGCACCTGGATTCAGCTGGATTTAAATGACAAGGATGCACAGGGAAATAACAGGGTCAAGGAGTTTCCTTTCAGCTATGGATTCGATTTAGAGAGGGTACTACAAGATTTACCCATTAAGGAGTTGCGGAACCAATCTACAGCCTATCAGCTGTTGGATAAGCTGAAGCAGGGGAGCCGGGAAGCAGTATCCTTTTTACAGGACGACAGGGAATACCGCTACTATATAGAGGCTAACCCTCAATTCAAGTCTGTGAGTATTTTTGATGAGCACTCCCGAAAAGTAACACTTTCCTCGGCTTTGGGAAATAAAACGCCTGAGGCTATAAAAGTCAGCCAGCAAATGAACCAGCAGCAGCAGTTGAATTTTAAAAAACTAAACGGGGTGAAAGTTCACCATTAGGATATGATCGAGACAGAGGAAATATTGAAGCCGTTGTCGGACTTCTTCGGAGCTATTGAAAAAGATCCCCGCATCAGTATTACCCATATTGGTATCTATGCGGCCTTATTGCAGTACAGGAAACAAAAGGGGCTCATCAACCCGATTATAGCTTTCAGTCACCAGATCATGCGAATAGCAAAGATCTCCTCTCCCACGACCTATCATAAGTGCGTAAGGGATTTAAGTGATTTCGGGTACATCGAATATGAACCTTCATTTCGTAGAAACCTGGGAAGTAAGATCTACTTTCCTGAAAACCAAGGAATAGTAATGAGTCAATTAAGCAAAAATCAAATAGCTCAATATTAAGGTCTAAGGGTATCTAACCACTGTGCAAGTTGATCTGTAACTACTGTTGTATCAATCTCGGGGTAGTGTATTTTCATGTACTCCGTAAATGCGGTTTGAGTCTTTATATTTTGCCATTCCATAACTGTAAGGCATAGCATGGGCCATTGTTTTGTGTCCTGCACAAAACCATACAAAGGAAGATAAGGTGGAGAGAAGTACAACGAACTTTCAACGAGCTGGTCATAAAAAGATCGGGAAAGAGCCATTTTCATATCATGGATAACCTCATAAGCAATAGTATGTCTGGTACCCTCCCTGACCGTTACAGCGAGGGCCGGCATACCCCTGCTTTGGAAGAAAGTGTACAGGTAATTAATGTAGCTATCTTCAGTAATATCGCACAAATCCTTGCTATAAAAGGCGTATTCACGTTTAAACAAATCCAGTGAAAAATCGTCAGGGTGTCTATTTATAATAAAGTCAATAACCTCTATTTCCTTAGAGGTTATTTCCTCAATGGATGGACCAAACTTATCAATCCCTATCTCATTGCTTGCCTTCACTGTTTCCCCGGTCGCCGCAGGAAGATCAGCTCTCCTATCAGGCAAGAAATGCCTGGACTTCGAAAACAGGTCAAAGTAGTAGCTTTTAAAAAAAATGTGTATACGCTTATGTGTGACTTGAATGTATAGAGGGTAGGTCATGTGACCATATAGTGACACTTGCTTTAGCCTGTTATTAAAGTAGATTTTATAACTTACTTTACTCATTTATTCCTCTGTTGGCCCGTTGGTTGTCGCTTCCCATTCTTGTCCCAAAACAAAAGTAAGCAGTTATGTAAAAGATTAAAGAATGTATATGAAAACTTTCGCTGAAAGTTTTTATTAAAAAGCGTTGATAATATATATATTATCAATACAATTTATTATCTTAGTATTGTTAAAGTATCCATCTGCACGAAAGCATTGTGTAGTTGATTATGAGGAGTTGCAAAATGGAAAAACTTAAACCCGAGCAGGCTGTAGAACTGCTTAGTAAAAATGGCATTGAAGTATCATTAGAACAAGCTGCCGCAATTCTCGACTTCCTGAATTTATTAGCTAATATTCTAATAGAAAGGTACTTAAAAAAGAATTAGAGTTCTATGTTAATTATATGTTGATTTTAAATTTAAACGAGTATGAAAATCGCTGATCTGTACATCCGCGTAAGTACGGATGAACAAGCCGAAAAAGGCTATTCGCAACGCAATCAGGAAGAACTACTGCGTAAGTATTGTGAAACTAACAACATTACCATCCGAAGAGTAATGTTTGAGGATCATTCTGCTAAGACCTTTATCCGCCCGGAGTGGAAAGCATATTTATCAGACTTAAGAAAAAATAGAGGTAAAGCAGATTTGGTCTTGTTTCTTAAATGGGACAGATTCAGTCGCAATGCTGGTGATGCCTACCAAATGATAAGTACACTTAGGAGATTAGGTGTGGAACCACAAGCTATAGACCAGCCTCTGGATTTATCCATTCCTGAAAATAAAATGATGCTTGCTTTCTATCTGACAGGGCCTGAAGTAGAGAATGACCGAAGAGCATTAAATGTAATTGATGGAATGATGAAAGCAAGAAAAGAAGGCCGTTATATGGGCTTAGCTCCTATTGGTTACATTAATAGAGCGGATGAAAAAGGGAAAAAATACATCGCTATTAACGAGCCTCAGGCGAGCGCAGTCCGCTGGTCTTTCGAAGAATTAGTCAAAGGGGTATATAATACCGAGCAAGTCTATAAAATGGCGCGAGAAAAGGGATTCACGGGTACAAAAAGTCTCTTTTGGTTCGCTATTCGGAATCCCGTATACTGTGGAAAGATATTTGTCCCCAAATACAGAAACGAACCCAGCACCTTTGTCCAGGGAGTACATGACCCACTAATTACCGAAGACCTGTTTTATCGGGTACAGGATGTACTGGATGGAAGAAAACGCAACCAATACAGGCTAAAGGTAGTTTCCAATTCGACTTTACCTCTAAGGGGATTCTTAACTTGTCCCACATGCGGTAAAATACTAACTGGCAGTGCATCAAAAGGACATACCAAACACTATTCTTACTATCACTGTTCTCTCGGTTGTAAATTCAGACAAAGGGCTGATGATCTTAATCAACAGTTTATTTATGAACTCCGAAAGTATATGCCGCGTCCAGAACTGGCTGAATTATATAAAGTGGTACTGAAACAAACGTGGAGCAGTCAAAATGATCATCTTGTGAATGAAAAAAGACAATTGCAGAAACAGATGACAGAGCTTGAAAATAAGCTGATTTATATTCGTGAACTGTTATCATCTAAGCTCATACAACCGGACGATTACCTGGAAATGAAATCAGACTATAAAACAAAGTTAGAAAAGCTAAAAGCCAGATTAAGCGGACTTTCAGATAATGATCTAAACTTTAAAGAGCTTCTTAACAAAGGAGTTAGTAATCTTTTAAGGTTGGATAAGATTTACGAGACCACTGATATTGATAAAAAGCGAGAAGTAATTAGTTCGATATTTCCTGAAAAATTGTATATCGAAAACAATGTACTTCGAACTTTTAGAGTGAACGAAGCAGTCAACTATATCTACCTGATAAACAGCAATTTAAGAGAAAATAAAAAAGGACAAGCGGAAGAAAATTCCGACTTGTCCTGTCAAGTGATCCCGGCAGGATTCGAACCTGCGACCCACAGATTAGAAATCTGTTGCTCTATCCAACTGAGCTACGGAACCTTCCATAAATTAAGAAAGCAGCTGTGAAGCTGCTTTTGTCGGGGTGGCAAGATTCGAACTTGCGACCTTCTGCTCCCAAAGCAGACGCGATGACCGGGCTACGCTACACCCCGAGGTGCTTTTTCAGCGGAGAGAGCGGGATTCGAACCCGCGGTACCGTTACCGGTACGTCAGTTTAGCAAACTGGTGGTTTCAGCCACTCACCCATCTCTCCGTCTCTCCGAAAAGGTTTGCAAATATAGACCCTTTTTACAGCACCGCAAAACTTCCAGCCAATATTTTTATGATATTTTTACAAGAACACCGGCCCGATCCCTTTAAGAATTTGGCAATAAACTACTTAATTCTTTCGGGGTTTTCCGATAAAAAAGCGGCCCACCCTGATTTTTTAGACCCGTTGCCCGTAAGCGCCTTGGTTTTGCCGTGCATAAAATGACAAACACCCACTGCCAGGGCATCCGTAGCATCATAAAACTTTCTTTCCAACGGCTGGTTAAAGAGCTTTTCCAGCATATAAGCCACCTGTTCTTTGGTGGCATTCCCGTTACCCGTTACACTCTGCTTCACTTTCTTGGGCAGGTATTCCACTATACTCACATCACGGGCCAATGCTGCCGCCATGGCTACACCCTGCGCCCGTCCCAGCTTCAGCATCGACTGCACATTTTCGCCGTAAAACGGTGCTTCAATGGCCATTTCATCCGGGAGATACTCCGTAATCAGCTGGGTAATGCGCTCAAAAATTCTTTTCAGCTTCAGCTCGTGCGAGCCCATCTTTTCCAGCCGCAACACACCATACTGGATTATCCTGAGCTGCGAGCTCTTCACTTCTATGATGCCGTATCCCAGAACCCGTGTGCCCGGATCTATCCCCAGTATGATTTTTTCATTTACCTTTGCTTCCAAATCTCCTGCTGTTTGAAGTTAATTACGCAAAATACCGTCCAAATTTTATCTAAACCTAATCTCAGGCGGTTTTTCAGGATCGTATTTCCCATACTCATGGCCGGGCTCCTTTTCTACCAGCTCTCCAAACTGGATGTATCCGCCGCTTTTCTCCGCCAGCTCACGGGGCTCATACAGCCGGGCTGGCTCCTGGCGGGGATACTGCTGGTACTACCCAATTATTATCTCGAAATCACCAAGTGGAAAACCCTGGCCGGGCGCCTCGAAGAACGCGATTTCCCGGCGGCTACAGCAGAGGTTCTGCGCGGCCTGAAGCTGGGAGTGGTTACCCCGCTGATGGCCGGCGATTACGTAGGCCGCAGCATGGATTTCAAAAAAGAAAACCGGCTTTCTGCCGTCCTGCTGAACCTGTACAACAGCATGACCCAAACCTGGACCGCCCTGTTCTTTGGCGGAGCCGCTCTCTTTCTCTGGTATTTTCGCGAAAAAGCCGCCTTTCTTTTCTTCCCCGCTGCGGTCATTTCGGGCGCTGCGCTCCTGGGCCTGGGTTTCCTGTACGGGCTTCTGCCCGCATTTCTTCGTAAGTGGAAACCGGTTCAGAAATACAGGATCACCCTTCCTCTCCCCGTAAAAAACAGGGTCATCGGACTTTCCCTGGCCAGGAGCCTCGTCTATAACCTGCAATATATCTGCTTCTATTCAGCCTTCGGCATTCACCTGGATCCCGCCGTCTTCTTTATCGGCATTAACCTGCTCCTGCTGGTGAAAACCGTTGGCGGCGGCCTCAACATCTTTGGTGACCTCACCCTTCGCGAGCTGGTCAGCCTTCACTTCTTTAGACTATACCAGGCCGATGAACGTTTAATACTCGTAGCTACTTTTGCAGTCTGGTTTTTCAGCGTTTTTACGCCGGTGATCGCAGGCCTCTTCTATAAACCTCAGAAAAATGCTGCTCCTGATCTTATATAGCCTCTTTCTGCTCTTCGCCACCGTGTTGTGGCTATCGGTAAAAACGCCCGTTCCCGAAAGCGCAGAAGAGCCCGTAACGGCCATAGTGGTGGTACGGAACGAAGAGCAGAACATTATCCCGCTACTGGAGAGCTTCCGCCGCCAAACCTATCCTCACCTGGAAGTGATCCTGGTAGACGATCACTCAACCGACAAAACCTTGGAATATGCCCGAAAGCTGGCCCTTCCCAACCTCCGGATTCTGCGGCTGGAAGAAAACGAACGGGGCAGCGCACCCAAAAAAGCCGGGATCGAAAAAGCCATGAGAGAAGCCAGGGGCAGCCTCATTTTCACTACTGACGGCGACTGCGTTCTGCCTCCTTCCATCATTGCGGTTTATGCCGGGCTTTTTCGCGATCCCGGCATCCGGATGATCTCGGGCCCGGTCACGTTTACCCGCAAAAAAGGGCTCTGGAACCAGCTGCAAACCGTTGAATTTGCCTCGCTTGCCGGTTCTGCCGCCGTAGCGGTCTTCCTGAAAAAACCCATTATGAGCAGTGCGGCCAACCTGGCCTACCGGAAATCGGTTTTCCGGGAAGTAGACGGATACGAGGGCAATTCGGGCATGGCTTCAGGCGATGACGAGTTCCTGATGAATAAAATTCACAGGAAATACCCCGGGGGCATCTTCTTTGCCCGGAGCAGGGACTGCATCGTGGAAACCCGGGCCACTGAAAATCTCCGCCAGTTTTATCAGCAGAGGAAAAGATGGGCCGGTAAATGGAACGCCGGACAAAACCCGGCTTCCAAAGCCGCCGCCGTCCTGGTTTTCCTGGTCAATGCTCTCACCATCGGCTTCCTCTTTACCGGGAAATGGGAGGTGGTTCTTTTCCGTTTTCTGGCTGAAGGCCTCTTCCTTTCGGTAATATTGCTCTTTTTCCGACGCGGGAAAGCCATTTTTTATATACCTTTGACCCAGCTGATTTACCCGTTTTACGCCGTATTCTTCGGGCTGATCTCGCTGATCCCTTCTTCCTATACCTGGAAAGGACGCCAGCTGAAATGAACAGGATATTTGAACTCATATACCCCCGGTTTCTCTGGCGCATGCCCGCCACGGAAAAATGCATTTACCTTACGTTTGACGACGGCCCCGTGCCCGAAGTAACTCCCTGGGTGCTGGAGCAGCTGGAGCAATTCAACGCAAAAGCCACCTTCTTCTGCGTAGGCGATAACATCCGGAAAAACCCCGGAACCTTTCAGCAGGTAATCAGCGCAGGCCACGGCATAGGCAATCACACCTACAACCACCTGAACGGGTGGAAAACACCGGTAGAAGAGTATCTGGGCAACATGCATAAGCTGGAAGAGCTGTACGCTACGCGCCTGTTCCGCCCGCCGTACGGGAGAATAAAAAAAGCGCAGGCCCGGCAGATTCTGCTGCATCACCGCATTGTGATGTGGTCAGTGCTCACCCGCGATTATTCTGCGTCTCTTTCACCGGAGAAATGCCTGAAAAATGCGATCAGGGATACCCGGAACGGATCTATCGTCTTATTTCACGACAGCCTCAAAGCTCAAAACAACCTCCGGCATGTGCTGCCCCGGTACCTCGGCCACTTCAGCCGGCAGGGATACCGCTTTGAGAAATTACCCGGCTAATTCAGCCGGTAGCTGAGAAACGAATGGCCTTCAAACACGCCTTCCCGTAAATCCCCTATGGTTTTTTCTCTCAGCCTTTTTACGATGCCCGATTTAAATAAGGAGAAATCGTGGTGCAGTGGGCAGGGGTTCTCCGACGAACACTCTTCTATCCCCATAAAACAACGGGTTTTATATCCTTCACCGTCAATCATCTCCACGATATCCATCACGGGCAGGTCCAGTACCGACTCCTTCACATAAAAGCCGCCGTGCGGGCCCTTTACCGACTGGATGACCTTTTTACGTACAAGGTCCTGCAGAATTTTAGCCAGGAAATGCTGTGGAATTTCCAGCTCACCCGCAATTTCATGAATGCCCACTTTCCGGTCTTCCTCTATTTTTGTAGCCAGATACACTATTCCCCGGATTCCGTATCCACAAGTCTTCGATATCATTATCAAATCTTTAAACAGGGTTGAGTTTCCTGTTTTTGCTACAAAGATAAAAAGACCCTTATATCCTTTTTTATGACATCTATCAGTTTATTTCAAAATGTAGCTCATAGTTTTCGCGTCGTAGCAGCCTCAATTTTGTTCTATCAAAACCTTTAAGAAATATGAACAAATCGTTATGGGCAGTCTTTCTTATTCTCATCCTGGCCGGATGTGGTAAGGGAGCAAAACAAAGAGCCGAATCTCCGGAAGTCAGTGAAGATATCCTTGAGAAACAGGAAGTTATTCACGGTACCGAAGTAACGGAAGTGAAGCTGACCAATCCGCTGGATGCGGCTATGGTAAAACACGGTCAGGAGATTTACGAAATGAAGTGCATGTCCTGCCACCGGCTGGATGACACCCGTTTGGTAGGTCCGGGCTGGTCAGGCGTTACCAAACGCCGTACAGCCGTGTGGCTGACCAACATGATCACCAATGTTGACATTATGCTGGAAAAAGACGCTGAAGCACAGAAAATGCTGGAAGAATGTCTGATCCGGATGCCTAACCAGAACGTGTCACTTGAGGATTCCAGGAGCATAATTGAATTTATGCGCAAAAATGACGGTGAAATATAATTTTTTGACCTAATATGAAAACCAATTATTACCTGATCAGCCTGGCACTAGGTGCTTTGGCGGTATCCCAGACAGCCTGTAGGCCCGGAGGCGGAAACGCGGGCTCTGAACTCGCGGGTGACGCCGCCCAGAAAGTATACGTGGCACCGGGCACCCACGACGAGTTCTACAACATCGTATCGGGTGGCTTCAACGGCCAGGTTTCCGTGATCGGATTGCCTTCCGGCAGAACATTGAAAAATATCCCTGTATTCTCCCAGCATCCGGAAAACGGCTGGGGATACAGCGAAGAAACCAAACCCATGCTGAATACCTCTCACGGCTTCATTCCCTGGGATGACTCTCACCACATTGCCCTCTCTACCACCAATGGCGAGCACGACGGCCGCTGGGCATTTATCAACGGGAACAACACGCCCCGGATAGCCCGGATCAGCCTTTCTTCTTTTAAAACGGAAGAAATCATCGAAATCCCGAACTCAGGAGGTAACCACTCGTCGCCTTTCATCACCTCCAACACGGAATATACCGTAGCGGGAACCCGTTTCTCCGTTCCGCCCGATAACGTATCCGATGTGCCCATCAGCTCATTTAAAGAAAACTTTAAAGGATACATCAGCTTTATCAGCATCGACAAAGAAACCGGCCGCATGGCCATTAAGTTCCAGCTGAAAACACCGGGTGTAAGCTATGACCTGGCCCGGGCCGGAAAAGGCAAATCAGCCGACTGGTTCTTCTTCTCTACCTACAATACCGAGCAGGCCAACTCGCTGCTGGAAGTAAACGCCTCGCAAAAGGACAAAGACTTTATCCTGGCGGTAAACTGGAAAAAAGCAGAGCAGTACCTGGCACAGGGCAAAGGCAAAAAAGAAGCAGGTACGTATGCCCATAACACCTGGGATGAAGACACCCACTCGGCCACTTCAACCATCATCAATGGTGTGATGACCCTCGACCCCAAAGATTGTCCCGATATGCTTTACTTCATTCCATGTCCGAAGTCGCCTCACGGCTGTGATGTAGACCCAACCGGAAGCTATATTGTAGGTTCAGGAAAGCTGGCAGCCGTAATCCCGGTATTCTCATTCGACAAAATGCAGAAAGCCATAGCGGGTAAAAAATATGACGGTCAGTTCGACGGTATTCCTATCCTGAAATACGAAGAAGTGCTTCACGGCGAAGTGCAGAAGCCGGGTCTCGGACCCCTGCATACCGAGTTTGACGGCAAAGGCAATGCCATTACCTCTTTCTTTGTGTCTTCCGAGCTGGTTCGGTGGAATATCGAAAAGCTGGAGATCATTGACCGCGTACCTACCTATTACTCTGTAGGTCACCTGAGCATTCCCGGCGGACCTACCGCAAAACCGCACGGTAAATACGTAATAGCGTACAACAAGATCACCAAAGACCGTTACCTGCCTACAGGCCCTGAACTGGCCCAGTCGGCTCAGCTGTACGACATCTCCGGCGATAAGATGAAGCTTCTCCTCGACTTCCCAACCACCGGAGAGCCCCACTACGCCGAGTCTATCCCGGCCTCGATGATCAAAGACAAAACACGGAAGATCTACGAGCTGGAGAAAAACAAGCACCCGTATGCAGCCAGGAGTGAAAAAGAAACCCGCGTGGAACGTAAAGGCAAAGAGGTACACATCTATATGACGTCTATCCGTTCGCACTTTGCCCCTGACAATATCGAAGGAATCAAAATGGGCGATGTGGTGTACTTCCACGTTACCAACCTGGAACAGGACTGGGACGTTCCGCACGGATTTGCCGTAAGGGGAAGCCAGAATGCCGAGCTGCTCATTATGCCGGGTGAAACCCAGACCTACAAATGGATTCCGACCCGCATAGGAGTTACTCCGTTCTACTGTACCGACTTCTGCTCTGCCCTCCACCAGGAAATGCAGGGATACATACGGGTATCACCGGCTAACAGCAATGTTCCGCTCAAATGGAGCTTAGGTAATACGCCGGAAGCCGCCGCCGAAAAGGCCGTAGCCGGCAAATAATTTCACGAAGAAAACAGAATACAGGTAGCTCCGGGTTACTGATTACCCGAAACTAAAAAGCCCGGAGCTGCCTGTACTCCCTTCTTCATTTTCCCTAAAGAAATGAAAAAATCAAACACTCAGACAGGCAGGATCTCTACTGCTTCCCAATGGATATTGATTATTGGGGCACTCAGCCTCCTGATCACCTACTTTGTACCTATCTGGCGCATAGATCTCTGGGCGCCTCAATACCCTGAAGGACTCACCATGAAAATATGGCTCTCCAAGCTCAGCGGACAGGTAGAGATCATCAACGGACTGAACCATTACATTGGAATGGCCCACATTAAAGAAGAAATGTTCCCCGAATTCAAAATTCTCCCCTATTGCGTGGCTTTCCTGGCGCTGGCGGGCGTGGTAGCCGCTTTATTACGAAAAAAAACAGCCGTACTGGCTTACTTTATCGTACTGGTGGCCGGGGCAGTGTATGCCCTTTACGACTTCTGGAAATGGGGATACGAATACGGACATAACCTGAGCGATGACGCCCCTATCAAAGTACCCGGAATGGCCTATCAGCCCCCTCTGCTGGGTTATAAAGAGCTGCTTAACTTCGGGGCCTACTCTATCCCCGATATCGGCGGGTGGATCTTCGCAGCCTTCGGTGTGGCCCTGATCTTTATCCTGTGTTACGAATTCAAATTCAGAAAACATGAAAAAATATCTTAAATTTACCTTTTTACCTCTTCTCCTGTGGTCTTGTGCTCCAAAAACAGAAGCTTTCAACTACGGGGAAGACCAGTGCTCTTTCTGTAAGATGTCTATTGTTGATGATAAATATGCTGCAGAAACCGTTACCTCCAAAGGTAAAGTGTATAAGTATGACGATATCAGCTGCATGATCCGTCACCACCGTACCATGGACAAAACCGACTTCGCGTTCCGGGTAGTCAATAACTTTGATACCCCTGAAGAGTTCCTGGATGTGGAAAAGGCGTTTTTCGTTCAGTCGGATGAATATTCAAGTCCCATGGGAGGCAATACGGCGGCATTCTCTGCCGCAGAAAAGAATGCAGGCAGCATCACGTGGCCTGAATTGCAGAAAAAATTTGACTGAAACATGCGTATCCTGAAACATAGTATCCTTTTTATGCTGGCAGCCGGTAGCGCAATGGCCGGGAAATACCCTGTAAGTTCAGCCAATGAACTTTACAGGGCAGTGGAAATAACCGCCCGGGATGGAGATACCGTTCTGATCAAAAGCGGGAAATATGCCGTCAGGAATATCGTGATCAGTAAACGGCTCACCCTTCTGGGCGAAAATTTCCCGGTGCTTGACGGCGGGTTCCGGAATGAAATACTCACCGTGAAAAGTAACGGGGTGCACATTGAAGGCATACAATTCGAAAACGTTCCCCAGACCAGCACCATCGACTATGCCGGGGTAAAAGTGATCGAATCGGAATACGTCACCGTAAAAAACAACCGTTTCAGGAATTGCTACTTCGGGGTGTATCTCTCAGCCACCAATCTCTCAAAAGTGATCGGCAACGATATTGCCGGAACACCAAAGGAAGAGCAAACCACCGGAAACGGGATACACGCCTGGAAATGCGACAGTGTATTTATTGACCATAACCGGGTAACCGGTCACCGTGACGGCATTTACTTCGAATTTGTCACCAACTCTGCCGTAAAAAACAACTACTCTTCCCGCAATATCCGTTACGGGCTGCATTTCATGTTTTCGCATAACGACACCTACGAATACAACACCTTTGAAAACAACGGTGCCGGGGTAGCCGTCATGTACACCCGGAAAGTCACCATGAAGCACAACCGCTTTATCAACAACTGGGGAGCCAGCGCTTACGGATTACTCCTGAAAGATATCTCCGAAAGCCACATGGAGCACAACCTCTTCAGCTCGAACACCGTAGGCATCTATATGGACGGCTGCAGCCGTTCTGTGCTGGAAAAGAATGAATTTTCGGAAAACGGCATTGCCCTGCGCCTCCAGGCCAACTGCGATGCCAATACCCTATCCGACAATAATTTTATACGCAACACCTTTAATATGGGAACCAGTGGCAATACCACCTACAATACCATATCAAATAACTACTGGGACAACTATGACGGGTATGACCTGGACCGTGACGGTACCGGCGATGTACCCTTTCGGCCTGTGAGTCTTTTTTCCGTACTGATCGAAAGAGTACCCCAGGCCATGATGATCTTTCGCAGCTTTACAGCATCGCTCCTGGAGCGTGTTGAAAAGATCATTCCGGGCATTACGCCTGACCGGTTAATGGATGAAAAACCCCGGATGAAGCCCGTTAAACTAGCCTCATTCGCTGCAAATAAAATGAACGTATGATCAGCTTCGAAAATGTAAACAAATCGTTTGGTCGCCTCCAGGTGCTGAAAAACATCAGCTTTGAAATGGAGGCCGGTCAATCGGTAGCCCTTATCGGACCTAACGGATCGGGAAAGACCACCCTCATCAAAACCCTGCTGGGCATGAACGTGCCCACTTCCGGTAAAATACGGGTAAAAGGGTATGATATCCAGTCCGATTACCATTACAGGGCTCATATAGGCTATATGCCGCAGATCGGTAATTACCCTAAAAATCTTAAAATAAGCCAGCTTATCGATATGATGCGGGATATCCGCCGGGAAAAAGGTGTGGTACAGAAGACCGATGAAGAGCTGATCGACCTCTTTCACCTCCGCGATATTTACGATAAGCCCCTGGGCACCCTGTCTGGAGGAACCCGCCAGAAGGTGAGCGCCACCCTCGCGTTTCTCTTTAACCCGGAAATCCTTATCCTGGATGAGCCTACGGCCGGTCTCGATCCGCTGTCGAGTGAGATCCTGAAAGAAAAAATCCTGGAAGAAAGCCTGAAAGGAAAGCTCATCATTATCACCTCGCACATCCTGGCTGACCTCGAGGAGCTGGCCACCCATATCATGTACCTCGAAGAAGGAAACCTGCAGTTGTTCAAAAAGCTGAGCGATATAAAAGAAGAAACCGGTGAAAACCGGCTCTCCCGCATTATTGCCCACCTGATGTCAAAAAAGGAGACGGCTGAGCTATGAAAAACGCCATGTATATCGTCATGCCGCTGGCCTTTATTGCCATGATTGTGGGCATCTATTGCGGCATTATACGAATAGGCCAGCCTTTGCCTTCGGGCCCTTACCTGCCTGTAGCGCACCACGGCGTGCTGATGGCCGGCTCTTTCTTAGGCACATTGATCTGCCTGGAGCGGGTAGCCACCTTCCCGGATAAAAAAGCCTGGATATTCGTGATCGTCATGGCCCTCAGCTTACCCCTGTTCATCGCTAACCAGGGGCGGTACGGCGTGCTTTGCCTGCTGACCGGAAGCGCCGGCTACTGCTGGATAACCATCAGCAATTACCGGAAATACAGGCTCAAAGGTGACCTCATTATGGCCATCGGCGCCACGTTTCAGCTGATGGCCTATGCCGTTTTCCTGTTCAGCTTCTCCTACCCCAGGGCTTTTGCCGCCTGGATGCTCTTCCTGGTGCTGACCATTACCGGCGAGAGGCTAAACCTGACCCGCTTTCTGCCGGTCAGTAAAAAAGCCTTTTATGAAATATATTTCTGGATAGGGCTTCTGCTGGTCAGCTCCTTCCTGTACCACCTGGGCTCTAAGGTAGTGGTAGGTGCCAGCATGATCGGGCTGGCCAGCTGGCTTTTAAGGCATGACCTGATAAGGGTCAACCTGAAACGGGAAGGGCATTACCGTTTTCTCGGGCTGGCCCTGCTGCTGGCCTACCTCTGGCTGGCGGTAACCGGTGTGCTGAGCATGCTCGAAATGGGCAACCCCTACCTCTATGATGCAGTGCTTCACTCGTTCTTTGTAGGTTTTGTGCTGTCGATGATCCTGGCTCATGCACCCATTATATTTCCCGGCCTGCTGAATATAAACACCACTCCGTTCCATCCGGTTTTGTACCTGTGGCTGGCGGGTCTGCACATTGGCCTGATCATCCGTATTTATGGCGACATGACCGAAAATTTTGAGCTCAGAAAGCTGGGCGGCATCTATAACGGTGTATTTTTCCTGGTCTACCTGCTGACCATCCTCTGGCTTATTGTAAAATTCAAACGAAGCAAATCATGAATAAAGTTATCAAATACGTGATCTATGACATTGTCAGGAACCGTTTTGTGCTCAGCTATACCCTCCTGCTGCTTTTTACCAGCCTGGCCTTCTACGGCTTCGGATCAGAAGGCAATAAAGGCGTTCTGAGCCTCCTGAATATCATCCTGATGGTGGTTCCCCTGGTGAGCATTGTCTTTACCACCATCCAGTTTTACAACTCCTATGAGTTCCTGGAGCTGCTTTCTGCCCAGCCTATCAGCCGCAAAACTATATTTCTCAGCCAGTTCTGGGGCATAAACATTTCACTTTGCCTGGCTTTCTTTATAGGCGTGGGCATTCCTACCTGGATTTACGACGGAACCGGTGCGGGCGCTACGCTGGTGCTCTGCGGCTTTCTCTTATCGCTGGTTTTTGTATCCCTGGCATTTTTTGCCTGTACACTTACCCGCGACAGGGCCAAAGGCATCGGCATTGCCCTGGGAATCTGGTTCTATTTCTGCCTGCTTTATGATGGCCTGGCGCTTACCCTGCTGATGCTTTTCAGCGATTACCCGCTGGATAAAGCCTCGCTGGTGCTCACCGCTCTTAACCCGGTAGACCTGGCCCGGATACTCATCCTGATGAAGCTGGATATCTCCGCCCTTCTCGGCATTACCGGTGCCATATTCCAGAAATTCTTTACTTCGGAAAAAGGCGTGATCGTTTCTGTTCTGCTATTGCTCCTGTGGATAGCGTTTCCGCTTCTCAAAGCCTACAAAACTTTTTTGAAAAAAGACTTATAATTTCATTTTTAGGGATACGGGTCTGCACAACTTCTTTTTCTTCCTGCATTAAGCGGTTCCCCGTCAGCAATACAGGTTCAGCTTCCGGCTGCACTCCTTAATGAGCAGGTACCGGGAGCTTATCACCGCTGAGGTTTATTTTATACCACCTTTTATTTTCATACAAAGCCCCCTGGTGGTCACCGGTATGCTGGTTAACATCAATTCCCAGCACTTTCTGATGGTAATAAAATCCTACATTCGTTTTCACAATGGTATGGCCTACAATAATTCTTTCCACCCCATACAGCCGCAGCGTTTCATCCACCACTTTTTCGTCAACAACCGGTTCCCTGAAATATCCCCGGAACCAGAAGAGCCCGTCACGACTGTTGAACAGCTTCAGTATGGTATCCTCTTTCACCGTATTTTTCAGGTCTTTCCACCCAATATAGGGCCTTGCTTTCTCGTTTATCTCGCCAACGCTCAATTTCAGCCCGTTGACATCCGGAGAAACCCCGCCGTGCAGGCACAGGTTACCTCCTATCTTTTCCATGATATTTTTACTTCTCAGCCACTTGCCCAGTTCCGAGTCTTTGCTGTAAAAGTCTTCATAAGGCACGCCCATAGCTTCTGAATTTGCAAAATATTTTTTGGCCACATATTTAAAATTACCGGCCAGGTTCATTATATCGTGATTCCCTAAAATGGTATGCACATATCCTCCTTTCTTTACGGCATCCTGTTCCAGCTTGTACAGCAGCCACAGCGTGGCCGAAACCTCAAGGCCCCTGTCAAACAGGTCTCCGCAAATAACCAGGTGGCCTTTACCGAATATCCACTCGTATTTTTTGTTGATCACCCGGTTGGCCAGAAGCAGGTTCCTGAGCGCATCAAATTCTCCTTCAATATCCGACAGTACCAGCATTTTTCCGGGTTGCTTCCAGAGGCAGGGCTCTGTGGGGTTCCCCGGCTTAAGCATTACCTCAAAGTTCTTTTCCGGTGCATTGGAAAAGCCGATCCTGAGCTTTATTTTTTCCCGGGCCTCTTTAGGAAAAACGGTTTTCACAGCTTGCCCGTTTTCAACGGAAAATACCCGGATGCTGTCGTTGGTATAGAAAACATGAGGGCCGTCAGAAAGATTGTCCTGGGCTTTTAAAGAATGAAAAGCCAGCAGGGCAAAAAAGAAAGCCAATAAGCGGGCAGGGTAAAGCATCATCTGTAAATCATCTATAGGGCAAATCTATAAAACTTTTCCCGATCCCAGTCGATTATCCGTTCCCGGCCTGAAAGTATATTTTCAGTCAAAGTGCCCGTTCTTCAATAATCCGCTTCTTTTCTTACATTCAGAATCCGCTGCAGCCAGCCCTTCATCATCTCTTTCTCTTCTTCCGGGTCGGGAACAAACTTCGGAACGGTGTCCAGGTCGGGCTGCCCGGCATCAACCCAGGCCGTGTACCAGAGGTCAGCGATCATCCTGACCGAACGCTTCATCTGCCGCTCTACCTGGTCTTCCAGCATCCGGTGGTATTTTGCCGAGAACCCTCGGGAATAGCTCCGTACCGTAATGCCGTTCCGTTCTTCTATGCTGAACTTGCGGTCAGGCGGGGTTTCACGTGTAAGCCGGCGTTCAAATTCCAGGACACTATCCAGGGCGGCATGCGCCTGTAAAACGGCTTGCCAGCTTCTTTCCCTAACATTCTTTTCATAAGCGGCCTTCCCGATCAGCAGGTCGTAATCTGTACTGAACAGCTCGGGCAGCCGCGACTCCCAGAACCCGTGAATGCCGTGCTGGCCCGTAAGCTGGCCGTTATAATTCTTCGTGGTATGCAGCGGAACATTCGCATCGGCAATATAATGGCCCAGGTCAGTGGCTGTCTGAAGAATCCGGTCGCTTTGCCGCAGCCGGAAAGCTTCGGTAAGCTGGTATTTCATCTTCTGCACCTGCCAGGGCACTATCCCGCTGGCTCTCAGGGCATCTTCGCCCAGCTGCTTTACGGCCTCCTCCCAGCTCAAACGCGGTAAAACGGTTTTCAGCGAGTCCGGGTAATTGTCCAGGTCAATAAAGTGCCGTTCTGCTTCTCCCGCCATAGCATAGCGGCGGCGATCCGGGTTAACGGCTTTCTCGGTAATGTATTCAATATGTTTCTTGAAAAAACCAGTCATCTCAGGCGGTAAAGAATACACCGCCAGGCGATTGATCAGGCTATGGGCATAAAAGCCCCAGGCAGGTGGTTCCGGCCCCGCGGGCACCAGCATCAGAAAGATCAGGAGTGTGGTCTTCATATTTTTATGGATTTATTCCTTAAAAATACAAAATACCGCCCGGAATTCCTAATGAAATGCTGTTTTTTAAGCGGTTACCCGTTCAGCAGGCCTGAAATATACCGGAATACAAGACCCGTAAAAACCGCTATTCCGAAGCTCAGCAGTGTACCGATCAAAATATATTCGGTTAATTTATGGTCTTTGTTCGTGGTCAGGTCACCGAAACGGAAGATCGACTTCGCGGTCAGTAAAAAGCCTACACCCTCCCATCTTCCGGTAACAACAAAGAAGAAAATAAACAGCCGCTCCAGGATGCCGATATACCTTCCCGCCTCGCTCATTCCCTGGTACTTTTTATCGCCACGGATCTCCGTAGACCATTTGGATAACAATACTTTCAGGATAATTCCGCTGGCATAGGAAATAAAAACCAGCGCCGTAACGGTCAGCAGAACCTGCGGAGACCGGAGAAGCGACAGGTTCAGCCCTTCGGGAAAATAATACAAAGCTACCCCGCCGATCACCAGCAAATGAAGTGCCTGGTCGGTTAAAAACAGAATACGCTCATTGTACCGGCCGTGAAAGCTCGCTTTAAGGCCATCAATAAACAGATGCGACAGGGGAATCACCCCAAAAGCCAGCGGGTAGCCGCTGTTAAAGCCCAATATCACTATCATGCACAGGATATGTACGCCGGTATGGTAATACAGGGCCGCAGAACGAAACCTGCGTTTGTTCCGGTCGCGTATCCAGGAAGCCGGCTGCAGGACAAAATCACCCAGAAGATGGGCTAAAACGAGTTGTACAGATAATTCGATCATAATTTTGTTATTTGGATTTTATAAAAGTCAATTAAGTGCCTGATTTCGTCATATCCTCCTCTTTTCAGGCCTTCGCTTATGCTGGCCTGGCTTTTCCGGCCCATCAGCTGGGCCAGCTTTCTCTGGGTCAGCTCAGGATATTTCAATTTATGGCGAATGATCTCTGCCGTAACCGGTTTCCAGTTGCCCGTTATGAAGTCGGTCAGCGAAAACATCAGGTTCAGGGTTTCGTCCAGCTCCGGGAAATCCGATTTTATCCGGAGAGTATGCTTTTTCAACTGTTCAAAACACTCGCCTGAATACACGAAAGCAGGGCCGTTAGACTCCAGCACCCGCTTTGACCGGTAGCTTATGTGGCCCAGCCCCAAAGCCATGCGTACATCCAGCGGGGCGGTATCTTTAAGCGCCGATTTAATGTAAAATACGGCATCCAGTGCCCTGTCGGCCGCTACTACAAGCTGGAAGCTGTCTCCCCTGTAAATCTCCCAGTCATGCGTTTCGCAGCCAAAATCAGCCAGTGCTGCCTTTAATGCAGCCAGCCATTTTTCGCTCCTGACATTCCTGGAATTAACGATATCACCGGTTATAACAACTTTCATTCCCCTCTTAATTTCCATCAAATCTACATCAAAAGAATGAAAACAACAAAATATCATATAAAAAACCGATATTCACTAATATCATTATTTTAAACGATATTTAATATTATCGTATAAATAAACGATATTTATAAAAATCGGCTATATAAACGATCAGCACAAAATAATGTCTTGCCCGGCCTTCTGAGCCCGGAAACCACCCGTTATTATTGTATATTTGTAAAAAAAGCATTCCATGAAAGATTTCTTACAAGAGCTTCACCTGCAGGAAAACAATTACGGTTTCTCTACCGGCCTCAAAAACAGGGACGGCAGGGGAAGCACGCTCCACTCGTACAACCCTACAGACGGCGGGCTTATAGCCGCTACAACACTTTGCACCGAAGCAGACTACCATGAAGCGGTAGCCGTGGCAAAAGAAGCGTTCGGAGTATGGCGGAAAGTACCGGCCCCCAAACGCGGTGACATTGTTCGCCAGATGGGAGATGCCTTTCGCCGGCATAAAAATGCGCTGGGTAAGCTTGTATCCTTTGAAATGGGAAAAAGCCTGCAGGAAGGCCTGGGCGAAGTGCAGGAAATTATCGATATCTGCGACCTGGCCGTAGGGCTCTCGCGCCAGCTGTATGGCCTGACCATGCATTCTGAAAGGCCCGAACACCGCATGTATGAACAGTGGCACCCGCTGGGAGTAGTGGGCATTATATCTGCCTTTAACTTCCCGGTGGCCGTATGGTCATGGAACAGCATGCTGGCCTGGGTTTGCGGTAACACCACCATCTGGAAACCGTCAGAAAAAACCCCTTTATCGGCCATTGCCTGCCAGAATATCATCAGTGAAGTACTGAAAAATAATAACCTGCCGGAAGGGATTTCCTGCCTCACTATCGGTGACCGGCAAGTGGGCGAAGCCATGGCAGCCGATGAAAACATTGCCCTCCTTTCTGCCACCGGAAGCACACGGATGGGCCGGGCCGTAGCCCAAAAAGTTTCTGCACGCCTGGGAAAATACCTGCTGGAGCTGGGCGGTAATAACGCCATTATCGTCACTGAAAACGCCGATCTTAACCTTGCCGTTCCGGCAGTGGTGTTCGGAGCCGTAGGTACTGCAGGACAAAGATGTACCACGACCCGCCGCCTGCTGGTGCACGAATCGCGGATACAAGAGCTCACGGCACGACTGGTGAAAGCCTATGAGCAACTGCAAACCGGTGACCCGCTTGATCCCGCCAACCATGTGGGCCCGCTTATCGATCACCATGCCGTGGAAAGCTACGAAGCAGCCATAAAAACGGCTCAGGAGCAGGGTGGCAAACTCCTTACCGGCGGCAAAACACTGGGTGGAAATTTTGTTCAGCCGGCCATCATTGAAGTGCCGGAGCAGATTCCGGTGATGAAGCACGAAACCTTTGCGCCTATCCTCTATGTCTTGTCGTTTAAAACACTCGACGAGGCCATAACACTCCAGAACGATGTGCCCCAGGGGCTTTCTTCTGCCATATTTACCCAAAATCTGAAAGAATCGGAAGCCTTTTTGTCGGCCTGGGGCTCTGACTGCGGTATCGCCAATGTCAACATAGGCACCTCAGGAGCCGAAATCGGCGGCGCATTCGGCGGGGAAAAAGAGACCGGTGGCGGACGGGAAAGCGGCTCTGACGCCTGGAAAGCCTACATGCGGCGACAAACCAACACCATTAACTACGGCAATACCCTGCCACTGGCGCAGGGAATCAAATTCGACCTGTAAAAAATCAGCCGTTACAATTGATCAGTCCCTTAGCTGCCAGGTAAGGGACGATCAGCCACAACAGCCCTTTGCCCAGGAAGAAGAAAAAGCCCACCCAACCCAGCTTCTTAAAATATTTAACCACCTTCTCCTTACGGGTCAGGGTTTGAATTTCTGTATTGTTTTTTTCCATCGATATAGAATTAGTGCCGGATTTACCCCACAGGGTCTGTTCAAAATTCTCCACCCTGGCGTTTCAGCTTATTTTTCCGCGATTCATTCCGCACCCACTGGTTCAGTTTCCGGGAGGCAAAGGCCGTGCCTATTCCTATGGCCGCGCCGGCAAACACATCACTGGGGTAATGCGCCCCGAGGTGCAGCCTCGAATACCCCACCGTGCAGGCATACAGCGCAGACGGCAGGATCACATACCATTTGGGGTAGGCAAGCGACAGCCCGGTAGCCGTAGAGAAAGCCAGGGCCGTACTTCCGGAAGGGAACGAGCTTCCTGAAAACTCCCTGTAATTCTGAATAGCAGGATGGGTGATATAAGGCCGGTCTTTATCTACCGCCTTCTTCAGAACAAACCCTATCCCATAGGTAGCCGCAGTAGTCACCGCCAGCGTATATCCCTCCCGCTTCAGGGCTGCATTGTCACCGATATAACCTGCCGCCAGCATGGCCGCCGGGAAACCTATAGCCAGGTAGTCCGATGAATTGCTGAGAAAATCCAGGGGCTTATCCATCTTCGTATTCCGGCCCAGGTTAATATCTTCCAGCTTCTTAAGATCCCAGCTTTTCTCCTGGCCAAAGCCCCGGAGACTTCCCAGGAGCAGTAAAAGAAAGACGACTTTCCTGATCATAAGAAACCTTCTTTACGCATCGACGCCTCCATTTTCTGATACAGCTCATCAGAAGCTTTGGCCAAAGGCAGGCGTACCCTTCCGTCGTATATGCCTTTGATATCCAGCACACATTTGATTCCTACCGGGTTCGATTCCACATACAGCAGGGTATCAAAATCAAGGAATTTTCCCTGTAGCCGCTTGGCTTTCTCAAAATCTCCGGCCAGAGCCGATTGCACCAGCTCATAAAACTCTTTGGGAAAACCGTTGCCAATCACCGAAATCACGCCTTTGTACCCCAGGCTGGCCTGAGCCGTAAAAAGATTATCATCGCCAGACAACAGCAGGAAATCTTCAGGAAGGGTTCTGGACAGGTCTATTGCTACTTCAATGCTGCTGGAAGCATCTTTCAACCCGATAATATTCGGATGCGCAGCCAGCTCGGCAATGGTTTCAACACTCATGGAGATCACCGTTCTGCCCGGCACATTGTATAAAATTACCGGTACCGGACTGGCATCGGCAATGGCCTTGAAATGGAGGTATATCCCCCGCTGAGAAGGCTTATTGTAATAAGGACATACCGAAAGAAGGGCCGTTACCCCGTTAAAATCGGTCTGGGCAATGGTATCCAGCACCGCCTGGGTATTGTTGCCTCCTATACCAAACACTATCGGCCGTTTACCTCCGTTGTACTGCTTTACGTATTCCAGGATCTCCGCACTCTCCTCTTTTCTCAATGTAGCCGACTCACCGGTAGTTCCGTTCACCACGTAATAGTCAATACCCTCCTTGTTCAGGTAATCCAGGTGTTTTCTCAATGCAGGAAAATCCACCCGGTTATCTTCGGTAAAAGGAGTAGTTAAGGCTGTTCCGAGGCCATATAGTTCTTTCATGTTTATTAATATTTTTACAAATTTAGAATCTTTCTATTTTCAGCGGCCACACTAGGCTCCTTTTTTATATAAAATACATACGGCGTGGGCCTGGAGGCCTTCTTTCCGCCCCACAAAACCCATGGTTTCTGAGGTGGTGGCTTTGACAGAAACCGCATCCGGCTCCAAACCCAGGCATTCGGCTATAACCCTTTTCATTTCCGGGATATACGGGCCTATTTTAGGCTCTTCCAGGATCAGTGTTGAATCGATATTGCCCACCGAATACCCTCTCTCCCCGATCATCTCATTCACCCTGGCCAGGAAATGCTTGCTGTCCATTCCTTTCCATTGCGGATCCGTATTTTTGAAATGTTTCCCGATATCTCCCAGCGACAACGCCCCCAGCATGGCATCACAAATTGCATGCAAAAGCACGTCGGCGTCTGAGTGCCCCATAGAGCCCACGGTATGCGGAATTTTTATTCCTCCCAAACTTAGCTCATACCCTGCGCTGAGCTGATGAACATCATAACCGTGCCCTATTCTGAATTGCATATTTTAATGTATTAAAATCCCAAATTTACGTAATTTTGGGCTTCAATACCATTGTATGATCAATTTCAATTACTTTGAGCTCAATAACGGACTCAAAGTTTATGTACACGAAGACCCGAAGAGCCTCACTGCCGCCTTTAACCTCTGTTATAACGTGGGATCACGCGACGAGCACCCGGAAAAGACCGGCTTTGCCCATCTCTTTGAGCACCTGATGTTCGGCGGTTCACGGCATATTCCTGCATTTGATGAGCCCCTTCAGAAAGCGGGTGGTAATAACAATGCATTTACCTCACCTGACATCACCAATTACTATATTACGCTTCCTGCCCAAAACCTGGAAACCGCCTTCTGGCTGGAATCAGACCGGATGATGGGCCTGTCTTTTGACCCCAAAGTGCTGGAAGTGCAGAAAAACGTGGTTATCGAAGAGTTCAAGCAACGCTATCTCAACCAGCCTTACGGAGATCTATGGCTCAGGTTCAGGCCGCTGATTTACCGGCAGCACCCCTATCAATGGCCTACCATCGGCAAGGAGATCAGCCACATTGAAAACGCAGTGATGGACGATGTAAAAGACTTCTTCTACCGGTATTACCTGCCCAGCAATGCTGTGCTGGCAGTAGCCGGCCCGGTAACGGCCGCTGAAGTGGAAAGGCTGGCCCGGAAATGGTTTGGGGGTATCCCGGCAGGAAAAATCAGCCCGAAAAACTTTCCTGCAGAACCGCCACAAACCGCCCCGCGCCGGCTGGTGCACCAGGCCGAAGTGCCGTTGAAAACCATTTATAAAGCCTACCATACGCCTCAGAAATATGAGCGCGGGCAATACGCGCTCGATCTGTTCGGTGATATTTTCGGGAAAGGACAGACCTCTCCGCTTTACCAGAAGCTGGTCAAAGAGCAGGCGCTGTTTACCGGCATTTCAGCCCAGAATATTTCGTATCTCGACAGTGGGCTGTTCCTTGTGCACGGTTCGCTGGCCCCCGGCATATCCCTGGAAGAAGCCGATCACAGCATAGAACAATGCCTGGAAGACGCGCTGAAAGCAGGCGATTACGAAGAAAAGCTCCGGAAAGTGAAAACGCAGGCCCTCTCTCTTGACAAATTCGGGGAAACTGAAATCCTGAACCGGGCCATGAAGATCGCTTTTGCCGCCAATGCCGGGGACGTGAATCTCGCAAATACAAGCATTCAGCACCTTGAAGCAGTGGGTCACGATGAAATGATCACTTCGGCTCGTAAGTTTTTAACAACCGAAAATTGCAATACCCTGCTTTATTCTCCAATTAGTACGTAAGATACGGCCGGATTGAGCCACTTAAATAACATTTTCTCAAAATAAGAACATTAGGTCTTGTGGCAAATTATTTATAAATTTGCAATGTGTTTATCAGAGGTTACTATGGCAATTGTGATTAAAAGCGTTCCGGTATTAAAAGAGGCAGCAGCTGTCAGGTTTGATAGTAATGCTCAGGATGCTATTGCCCAAAAATCATCTGTTAAATTCTCACAACAAGTGGCGGTTTCTTCAAAAATACTGGCCAAAGCTAAAATCTAAACACAATTTAATGTGAGCTTTCTGTATGAAAAGTGTACACTAAAAGTATACAATAAAGCCATTTTGGAAAATTGCAGGCCTTTTGATTGCGGTAATGATGACTTAAATGAATTCTTTGCCAGAGATGTGCTGAACTATACTTCCGAACTACTTGGAAAAAGTTACTGCTTCATATTTGATGATGATGAAAGTCAGATCGTTGCCGCTTTTACCATTTCTAACGATAGTATAAAAACCTATACCCTTCCAAACGCCCGAAAAAAGAAAATAAATGCGGAAATTCCCCGGCAAAAACAGATGAAGAGCTATCCTGCTGTTTTGATCGGGCGTTTGGGAGTAAACAAAGACTTCAGAAAAATTACCGGAGAAGATAAATCAATAGGTGACCAACTTATGGATTTTGTAAAGTCCTGGTTTATTGACAAAGGAAATAAAACGGGATGCCGCTTCATAGTAGTTGACTCTTATAACGACGTTTTTGATATCCAATTCCTTACTTATCTTTTCAAGATAATGTAGGGCTATATTGCTTTCGCCATTTTACATCCTTCCATACTGTCTTTGCGAAATTCCTAATCTGTCAGCCATATATTCCTGTGAATATTCCTGATTTTCGAAGATATGCTTTTCATTCTGAGCGTCTAATTATTAGAAATTAAATGCATAAATTAGACATTAAATGCATAATTACAAATAAACAAACTTCATAATTTTGCAGGTAGCGAAAAACAAGAGATGTATAGTCAAATTATATGATTTTATTAATAGCACTCTTGCAGAATTATAAAATTAATATGGAGATGTTGCTAATATGGATTCAAAAATTAAGATTGTTACCTTGAAGACAGCGAATCATCTTGATTAATACACCTACGAATTTGGCCGATCCTTTTAGAAAACAACAATTTAATAATCAATTACTTATGAAGTTAAAACTATTAACCCTATTAATAATAATAGGGGCTTGTACCAAGGAAAGAAATGAAAAGTACGAAATTACGGAAGAAGATAGAATGCATGAAGAGCAAGCTATCAGGATAGTTGATGAAGCAGTATCAAATATTGACCAAACTTTATTAGATAAACCGAATAAAGTCGCAAGTCCTGTTTCAAGGCTTCTAGCTAGCTCTGAAGAGGAGAAGGAAATTTCAAGATTCGTTGTCAGTACTCTGTATGACAAAAAACCTTCATTAGTAAGAGTTATCAGCGATGGGGGTATTTATCACGCTAGTTACATTAACTCTGAAGGTGAGAGAAGATCTACTAAAATTCAATTTATAGGGAATAATATCAGATGGGGAAACTCAGAGGGGAGATGGAGAGATCATCCACTTGATGAACAATTATCATATGAGATCAATGGTAAAAAAGTTTTTATCAAAATAACGTATTCGTCTGGAGAAGAATCTACAGACGAATACCAATTATAGTTTTTATCTTAAACTTCAAACCTAATAACTCTCATGAAAAAGAAATTCTTCCTTTTTATTATTTTTTTTGGGCTTACCTGCTGTTCAGTCAATGACCCAACACCATATGGCGGGTGTGGAACCCACAACGGAAAGACACTTTACCGTGGCCCCAAAGGAGGATGTTATTATATCAATTCTAATAATAATAAAACTTATGTTAGCAGAAGTGAGTGTAATTGTTGATTTTACTCATTTACAGGACAAATTAGAACTGTTAAATCTTTCAAAGATTACTGACCCTAAGAAAAACCCTATAACTAACTTAGTGGCGGTAGGAGCTAAAGTGAAGTCATTTCTCTCACTTTATGGCGTAGTCACAGAAACCGGGATAACCTTACCGTTAAAAAAGCGGGAAGCGTTCAGGGCAAAATCAGCCACATAGGCGCCCATCTCAAACGCCATCACCGGGCTCTGGTAGCCGGGGAATGCCTCTTCCAGCATTTCCGTCTGTACAGAACCCAGGGCCAGGCAATTGACTTTTACATTGTACTCTGCCAGTTCAAGGGCCATGCACTCGGTTAAAACGGCCAAAGCGCCCTTGGAGGCCGAGTATGCCGACAGGCCCGGAAATTTCACGCTGCCCTGGTATCCGCCCATGCTGCCGATATTCACAATGTGCCCCCCTTTCAGCATAAACGGAACCAGCGCCTGCGATAGCTTAAAGTGGGCCAGCACATTGGTATTCAGCATCCGGGTGAGCTCTTCGGCAGTGGTCTTCATAAAAGGCTTATTCACCAGCTGCCCTGCGTTGTTGATCAGCACATCTACCGTACCCAATGATTTCAGGACAAAATCCTCCAGCAGGGCCAGGTCATCATTTACCAAATCAAAGCTTACCGGCAGCAGGTTACATTCGGGATTCAGGCCCCGTGCTATTTCCAGCAATCGCCGTAGCTTTCCGGCATTCCTGGATACCGCCACCACCCGGTGCTCTGTTTTACGCACCAGGTCTAAAACAATCTCAAATCCCAGCCCGCTGCCGGCTCCCGTCACTACTATATTCATTTTACGCCTGTTCTGAATTAATCACCCGCAACCCGTCAGTGATTAATTTCGTGTATTCTGTGTTGTTTTCTTTCAGCAAGGCCAGGTAACGGGCGGCTTCTTCTGCCAGCCCGGGCAAGACCCGGCTGGCTATTTCCAAAATTTCCAGGGGCGCTAGCCAGTCGTCCGGATACGCTCTTTTCAACAGGGCCAACAAGTCTTTAAGCTGCCCAGTATGCTCGCCTGACTCCCGGATCTCCCTTATCCTGCTGTAAATATCGTGCAATTTAAGCGTCTTTGCGTCATATTTTATTCTCTCCGTTTTTTTAGGACTGACATGCTGAGTTTCTTCCCAGGCTGATTTGTCGGCTGCCCCGTTAAAAACGCTTACAATAGCCTCTCCTACGGCCATATCGTACGTACCCCATCCCGGTAAAAACAAGGTTTCGCCTTCCGGTCCCTGAACCGTGCATTCCGTAAAAGTAAGCAGCAGCAACTTCCCGTTTCTGAAAAGTGCAGCCTGTAAAACGCCATGCAGCGAGACCCCGCTTTCAAAGTCTAAGCGGCAGGAGCGGTTTCTTTCCCAGCCCCGGCTCAGCAGGTCAGCCGGTGAAAAATCTTCTAAGGGCTTCCGGGTTTCTTTCAGCAGGCCTACGGGCGAAGAAAACCCGTGTGTATGGTAGCTGCGCGAATGCCCTTCCAGCTCTTTCCCCTCATACGACAAGGCAGAGGGTCCGGTTGTCCGGATAAAAGCCGGCCTGCCCCGGGCTGCCTCATAGCCGGTAAAAACTCCGCTTACTTCCAGGCCGGAAGAATACCGGGCCGTGGATACATTTTTGCAGTCCACGGCCTTTTTCAAGCCGGCTTCTCCACCCGTTCTGAAGGCCATGGTGTCGGCAAACTGCTCCAGCACATCCGTCAGGTTACGGAAATCGGGAGTTACAAACAGCTGGGGCTGCGGCCGCGTAATGTCATACGGGTAATGAACGGCCTCCGGCGTATACCACAGCTTGGGCACCGCAGGATTCATACAGGTGCTGCTCTCGCCTATGGAAGACAGGAGACCGGCTCCATAAATTTTCGGGTTTTCCGGGCTGCCTATCAGGCCGTATTCTACGGTCCACCAATGCAGGCGGCTCAGCAACGCCATCTCCGACGGCTCGCCCATCGTGTCGGAAATGAATTGCAGCTGTTCCTCCGCCTCCAGGATCTCCGCCTCAGCTACCCCGGGGGTTTCTTTTAAAATGCTCAGCCGGCGGATGGCTTCGTACAGCTCAAAATCCCGGGCAGAAAACATGGCTTTGGTGCCGATGCTGCCGAAATAGCTCAGGTAACTATTGTATTCGGGTTCTACAATGATGGGCGCATGCCCGGCACTTTCATGAATGATATCGGGAGCCGGCGTATACTCAATATGCTTCAGCTGGCGGATGTCGGCCGCAATCACCAGCACCTTATGCTGCTGGTACTCCATAAAAGCAGAAGGCGGGATAAAGCCGTCAACCGTCACCGCCCCCCAGCCTATTTTTCCCAGGTGGTCATTAATGGTCTGAAGATCGGGAATACACTCAATACTGAGGCCGGCCTGTTGCAGTCCGCGGATATACGGATAATAGGCTACATGCTTCAGGTAGCTGTAATTTTGCCGCATCACGTAACGCCACACAGCCTGGTCTGTCCAGGTGTAGCGATCATAGCACTGGTCTACCACATATTGCCGGAGATAGGCGGGAAGCCGCTCTACCTGTGGGTTATTAAAGGTGTTCATGACAGCTAAGTTACAACTATTAATTGTCAAAGCAAATAATACAAATGATTATTTCTTTTATGCAAAAATCAACCTATATCCTGAAAAATTCTTTTACTTTGCAGGGAAACCGGATGGAACCCTTATGGCGATGAGATTTTACTTTATCAGATTTACGTGGATAGCCTTTATTCTGCTGGGGCTATACCTTATTCTGGATGATTTCAACGACCGTTTTCAAACGGCCCTTTATGCATTATGGATAGTGGTAGGGGTAATCTATTACCTGTTCTCCAAAGACAATTTCAGGCATTTCTGGCTTTCTGTCCTGGTGGCACTGGCCACGGTGGGTACCATTATCTACTACTTTTATTTTAAGAATTGGATGTTGTAAGTACCGGGCGATCCGTTAGTGGCACTTAGCGGAAAACTGCCTGCCACGACTGCCTTCTTACTCCTTTCGGGGTTCTACCAGCAATGTTTTTTCTTTCTCTACAATGACCTGCCCGGCCGCCAGGTTTTTGGCCTTACGCACGTACTTCTTTTGGGTATAAAGCACGGTAACCAGCTTCTCCGATTTCCGTTTGGAATACCCGGCAGCCAGGGAGGCCGCATATTCCAGGACTTCCGATGACGGGTTCGGGCTTTTGATCACCACATGTGAACCGCTTGTATCCCGGGCATGAAGCCACCAGTCGTCCTTACGGGCATATTGGGTGGTCAGCAGATCGTTATTTTTAGCGTTTCGTCCTACCCATATTTTGATCCCTTTACAGGTATATTCTTTAAAAGGGAGATCATCTTTGGCTGCTGCATTGGCTGAAGAAGCCATTTCTTTAGACACGCCTCTCAACTGCCTCAGGTCTTCGGTGCGTTCTATTTCCTGCAACCTTTCTGCCAGTGCTTCCAGCTTACTACCGGCCGCTTCAAGGTTCTTTTGCGCGGTTTCTATTTCGATCTTTTCATTTTTACTTTTCCTGTAGTAGGCCTCCGCATTTTTCTGGGGAGAAAGTTCTTTCTTCAGCCTGATCCGTACCGGTTCACCGGTGTAGAAATTATCCAGCTCCACCTCGGTAGCGCCTTCCTTCACGGCGTGCAGGTTGGCCATGAGAATATTCCCGATCTCTTCGTTTTTCACCCCGGAGAGCAGCTCATCCAGCTTATCCCGGGTGGTGCTGATGTAGTTCCGGGTTTTAGCCATGTCTTTAACGAGCTTTCCCGTGAGGTCAGATTTCAGCCGGTCGAGGGCCGTTACTTTCTGGTACCGGCTCACAAAAGCATTAATGGCCGAAAGGGCATCCGGTTGCTCCTCCCCCTGCAAAAGCGAGAGTTTCGGAACCGGTCCGCCTGAATCTATATAAAACCGCGGATTTTCCAGATAAGCAAGAAGCTGTACAACCTTTTCCCATTTTCCGGGAATATCCAGGCCATCAGCAGCGCGGTCTAAAGCCTCAGACAGGTCTTTCCCCAACGTAAAAAACTGTTTCCGGTAATTCCCGTCCAGGCTTTCAAAAGTGGCAAAATCGGCGTTGAGCTCCCGGTCAAAATCTTCCGGCTTCAGGGTCTTATCGGTCAGCAGCTTATTATTGAACATAGCCGTCAGGGTATTGCCCCGGTAAACCAGGAAGTTCGGCCGGTTACCAAAAAGCTTAATGACCAGGGTGAATTCCTGTCCCAGGGCTATTTTTACGGCCCGCTCATTCTCAAACACCCGGATTTCATTCACCGTATTTCCGTACAGCTCCTCCCACAGCGACACCGAGTTTTTCCTTGCCCGGCTGAACTCGTCTGCCACGGTAACCGATGAAAAATCGGGCTTAAGAATACACTTCAGGTACACATTATTGGAAAACCCCAGAACCAGCTCATCTTTTTCCTGCGAAAAACAGGTCAGCAGCTGCGTTCCGCTCAAAAGCCCGTTCAACGCTGCTGCCAGTTTCCTGAGAAAAAAATAATTATTATGCATTTCCGCTTTTTAGTAAAGTAACAGCTTGTTTTTATACACCCGAAGACAACTGCGCCATAGCCCCTTCCTTTAACGCATAGTTCGATATTTTGATTTTCTTTATCCCGAACGCCTGGAGCAAAAACCGGATCAGTACCATAGCCACCACAATCATGTCTACCCGCAGCTCTTTCATGCCGGCAATACGCATCCGTTCTTCCCGGGTGCTGAAAACCAGCTGCTCATAAGCTATTCCGAACTCTTCTGCCGGGTAGTCAAAACCGGCTATGTCTTCGGGTGGAAAATCACCGGTAGCTTTACAATAATACATATCGTTCAGTGTATCAAAGCTTCCGCTGGAACCGATCATCACCGCTGGCTGATACTGGTGTACCGCGTTGGTGAGGGGTAAAAGCTCTTCACGGAAGTATTGTTCCATTTTATGGATTTCCGGCTGGGAAATCGGGTCTTTTTTCTTGAAACGTTCCAGCAAACGCTGTCCGCCCATCTCAAAGCTCCGCATCCAGAGCACCTTTTCAGGGTTACAAATAATGAACTCCACGCTTCCGCCGCCGATATCCACGATCATGGCCGTTTCTTCTATTGCTACCGCCTGCCTGATCCCCTTATAGATCAGCAAAGCCTCCTCTGCCCCGTCTATCACTTTTACGGAGATCCCGGTTTCCTCCCTGATCCGGGCAAGCACCTCTTCCTTATTGCCGGCAGACCGCAGGGCAGAAGTACCGAAAGCAAACACCCGTTCATCAGGCACCTGGTATGCATCCAGCTTCTCCCTGAAAATTTTCAGCACCCGGATGCTCCTTTCTGCTCCTTCGGGTGTGATTTCGCCACGATTAATGCCTCCCATACCCATTTTTGCCGCAAGCGATTCCTTATAAATCACCCGGTCGTTATCAAAAATCAAAATATGGAAGGTATTTGTACCCAGATCCACAATGGCTGAAATCATATTTAATTATTCGTATATTTGTTGGGTCAAAAGTAACGTATAAAAGTTCACCGGCGACACATACCATCGAATAAGCAATGAATTTTACAGTTTTTCACCCTGTCTGCAGGCAGGGCAGGTTATTTATTTATTCCCCATCTCCCCTGTTTTTATGGAAACTATAGGATACGTGGTTGCTATAGCCATAGGGGTCTCTCTCGGCATGATCGGAGGCGGAGGTTCTATCCTCACCATTCCCCTGCTGGTGTACATTTTCGGCATTGACCCGGTTTTAGCCACAGTTTACTCCCTCTTTATAGTGGGTTCTACCAGCCTGGTAGGCGGTATTCCCAAATATACCCAGGGCCTGGTCAACCTGAAAACGGCTCTTTTATTCGGAATCCCCTCCATTTTGTCCGTTTTACTGACCCGGGCTTTTATCGCCCCGGCCATTCCTACCCATATCCTGCGTATCGGGAATTTCCACCTGACCAAGCCGGTGTTCCTGATGCTGCTTTTTGCCTCGCTGATGATAGGGGCCTCGCTGTCTATGATAAAAGACAGGAAGTCATCTCCAAAATTGAGCCGGAGCAAACCGTCCGACTACAAAACAGCGTGGATCATGCTTGAAGGTATCCTGGTGGGCCTGCTGACCGGCCTGGTAGGCGCCGGAGGCGGATTTCTCATTATCCCCGCGCTGATCATGTTCGGGCGCTTACCCATGAAAATAGCTGTGGGCACCTCCCTGATTATTATTGCAGCCAACTCGCTGATCGGATTCCTCGGCGGACTGGCCCATCACCGCGACGAGATCGACTGGAAATTCATGATCACCATCACCCTCCTGGCCATTTCCGGGATATTTATCGGGCACCGGATTTCAAAAAAATGGGACGGAGAGAAGCTGAAAAAAAACTTTGGACGGCTTATTTTGGTTTTAGGTATAATGATCCTTCTCAATGAGGGCATCAAAATCATCAAAATGTAATGAAAATAGAACAAATATATACCGGATGCCTGGCCCAGGGCGCTTATTACATCAGCAGTAACGGAGAAGCCGCTATCATTGATCCGCTCCGCGAAGTAGCCCCGTATATCCGGAGAGCCGAAAAAGACCAGGCCACCATCAAATATATCTTTGAAACCCATTTTCATGCCGACTTTGTGAGCGGGCATCTCGACCTGGCCCAAAAAACCGGGGCTGAGATCATATACGGGCCTACCGCCCGGCCTGACTTTACGGCACACATAGCCCATGACGGCGAGCTGCTCACGCTGGGAGACGTGAAGATCAAAGTAATTCATACCCCCGGCCATACCCTTGAAAGCTCCTGCTACCTGCTTATTGATGAAACCGGCAAAGAAACAGCCCTGTTTACCGGCGACACCCTGTTTATAGGCGATGTGGGCCGGCCCGACCTCGCACAGAAGGTCTCTTCAGATCTTACACAGGATAAGCTGGCCGGCATGCTGTACGACTCGCTTCACAACAAGATCATGCCACTGGCCGACGATATCACCGTATACCCGGCCCACGGCGCAGGAAGCGCCTGCGGCAAAAACATGAGCAAGGAGACCTCCGACTCGTTGGGCCACCAGAAAGCCACCAACTATGCGCTTCAGCCCATGAGCAAGGAGCAGTTTATCCGGGAGGTGACCGACGGCCTTTTGCCGCCACCCGCCTATTTCCCGGAAAATGTGATGATGAATATCAAAGGGTACGAAAGCATTGACACGGTCATCAAAAGGGGCTCTGAGCCCTTAAGTCCCGATGCATTTGAAGCCGCTGCCAATGAAACCGGTGCCCTTATACTGGATACCCGTGACCCGCAGGACTTTGCCCGTGGCTTCATCCCCAATTCCATCAATATCGGTATCGACGGCAGCTTTGCACCCTGGGTGGGCGCATTGATCACCGACATCCGCCAGGAGATCCTGCTGGTGACGGATCCCGGCCGGGAAGAAGAAGTGGTCACCCGCCTGGCCCGCGTAGGATACGATCACACCGCCGGTTACCTGCAGGGAGGTTTTGACGCCTGGAAAGAAGCCGGAAAAGAAACCGATACCATCCGGTCGGTTAGCGCGGAAGACCTGAACGGTATTCAGAAGCAAAACCCCGGAATCAACATCCTGGATGTCCGGAAACAGAATGAATTCCAGTCCGAACACATCGCAAACGCCGAAAATATGCCGCTTGATTATATTAATGAGCACTTCGGAGAGCTGGACAGGGAAAAAGAATACTACATACACTGCGCCGGCGGCTACCGCTCTATGATTTTTGCTTCTATCCTGAAATCCAGGGGATTTGAAAAAGTGACCGACATCCGGGGCGGATTCAAAGCCATCCGGGAAAGCGGCCTTTTCTCTCTTACTGATTTTGTTTGTCCCGATACGCTGAAAAACTGACCCGTCATGGCCAACAACTGGAAAAAGCTTTCCTCCGAAACCGTCTATGAAAATGCCTGGATTGAAGTACAGCATCATGAAGTGATCAATCCCTCAGGCGGGCCCGGAATTTACGGGCAGGTCAACTTCAAAAACCTGGCTATCGGGGTTGTACCGCTGGATGCCGGCGGCAACACCTACCTGGTGGGGCAGCACCGTTTCCCTATTGACGAATATACCTGGGAAATTCCGGAAGGCGGTTGCCCGGAAAATGAAGATATGCTGGACTGCGCCAAAAGAGAGCTCATGGAAGAAACGGGGCTTCGGGCCGACAAATGGACCCTCATTTCCAGGATACACACCTCCAATTCGGTATGCAATGAAACCGGCTTTATCTTCTTGGCCGAAGAGCTGACCATGGGTACGGCCGAGCCCGAGGAAACAGAAGACCTGACCCTGAAAAAGCTTCCGCTGGAAGAAGCCTTCCGGATGGTCATGGCCAATGAGATCACCGACTCGCTTTCAGTGGCCGGTATCCTCAAAACAAGGATCCTGAAAGCCGGTTCAAAAGAGAATTAAGGCCTGTCCTGCCCTGAATAAAACAGACTGATTCTAAATTACTTACGAAAAGCACCCTTCTTCCTAAAAAAGCGCGGCTATTTTTAGGCGAAATACTATTTTTTTCGATATTGCGCTATAATACAATTCAAAATCAATGACTTATCCCGAGGCTCATTGATCAGATTCAACCTATAAAGCAAATGAAAACTTTAAAAAAAACCGGCCTCATCCTGGCCGGTCTCGTCACAGTTATCCTGGCGGCTGCTCTTCTTGTTCTTTTCCTGTATTTCCCGAATGTTGACCCGGCCCCTGACCTGAAAGTAGAGCTTACCCCTGAAAAAATAAAACGCGGCGAGTACCTGGCCAATTCCGTGACCGTCTGCATGGATTGTCATTCGCAAAGAGACTGGGAAAGCTATGCCGGCCCGCCGAAACCCGGCACCCTGGGCATGGGAGGTGAATTATTTGCCCGCGAGTTTGGCTTCCCCGGGATATTCTATTCGAAAAATATTACTCCTTTTGCGCTTAAAGACTGGACAGACGGCGAGATTTACAGGACCATCACCAGCGGGGTAAACCGCGAAGGTGAAGCGCTGTTCCCGGTCATGCCCTTCCATTTATACAGCCGCCTGCACGATGATGACATCCATTCCATCATTGCTTACCTGAGAACCCTCCCGCCCATTGAGAATACTGTTCCGGAACGTACGGTCGACTTCCCCTTTAACCTCATCCTGCGCACCCTCCCGATCCGGAAAAGCCCGGTTGGGCGTATCCCGCCGAAAAGTGATCCGGTCGCTTACGGGGCATATATGACCACTGCTGCGGGGTGTATAGAATGTCATACGCCGGTGAAAGACGGGCAGTTGATAGAAGACCAGGTTTTTTCAGGAGGAAGAGAATTTGCCATGCCGGGCGGCACCCTCATATCACCCAACATCACCCCGGATGAAACGGGCCTGGGTCACTGGACAGCCGATCAGTTTGTGCAAACCTTCAAACAATACCAGGACAGCACCTGGAAATCGCCCCGGCTGACTGTAAACGACCCTAATACCCTCATGCCATGGATCATGTACAGCCACATGGAGGAAGATGACCTGAGGGCCATTTTCGCTTACCTGCAGACCCTGCCGCCGGTCAGCCGTACGGTACAGAAGTTTTCCGGGGGGAAGTAAAGCCGGCTTACTGGATATTTTCAAGCCCTTTGATCGGCTCCACCGCTTTGTGGTGGGTCAGGTCAAAGTGGCAGGGAAACACGGAAACGTAATTGTTTTCCAGTGCCCAGATATCCGTGTCTGTCGAATCGGGTTCCGTATTAACGTAATGTCCCCCCATCCAGAAATAAGGCCTTCCGCTGGGATCTCTCCGGGCGTCAAACTCTTCTTTCCAGTATCCCCGGGTCTGGCGGCCCACTTTGACCCCCCGGATGGGCTCGGCAGAAGCTTTCGGGAAATTCACGTTAAGCGCAGTATCGGCCGGCAGGCCTTCGTTTAGCACCCAGGCGGCAATTTCACGTACGTACCTCCGGACATGCCCGAAATCGGCATCATAATTAAAATCATCCAGCGAAAAGCCGATAGACGGTATCCCTTCAATGGCACCTTCTATAGCAGCCGACATCGTACCCGAATAGATCACGGAAATAGACGAGTTGGACCCGTGATTGATACCGCTGACCAGCAGGTCGATCTTTCTTCCCTTCAGGAACTCGTGTTTGGCCAGCTTTACGCAGTCGGCCGGTGTGCCTGAGCATTCGTACGACTCAATAAGACCGAAAATAGGTGATTTTTTTATATGGATGGTGCTGGCTACCGTAATGGCATGTCCCATTCCCGAATTCGGGCTGTCAGGAGCTACCACAAATACTTCACCCAGCTCCGACATTTCTTCGATCAGTACTTTTATTCCTTTCGAGGTAATTCCGTCATCGTTGGTAACTAAAATCAGAGGCTTCATGTTGAATTTAATGTAAATTGTACGCAAAAGTACGCAATCTGTACAGCACTTATGTAAAGAAACTTTTATTTCTTCCCGCCCTTAAGCTATCTTTGTACTCCTTATATTTTAAAACGTATATTCATGCATATCGCCATTACCGGCAACATAGGTGCAGGCAAAACCACGCTGGCAGAAAAGCTGGCGGAACATTACGGCTGGGAAGTTTACTACGAAGCGGTAGACGGCAACCCCTATCTCGCCCCATTTTACGACGACATGCCCCTCTGGTCATTTCATCTCCAGATCTTCTTTCTCAACACCCGTTTTGAGCAGGTGCTGAAAATCAAGGAGCAGGACGAAAAAACCATTATCCAGGACCGCACCATTTACGAAGACGCCTATATTTTTGCCCAGAATCTCTACGACAGCGGGCACATGAATGAAGTAGACTTCAACACCTATAAAGGCCTATTCAACACCATTATGCGGGCCATTTCACCCCCTGACCTGATGATCTACCTGAAGGCTGACCTTCCCCGCCTGCAGAAGGGGATCCGGAAAAGAGGCCGTGAATACGAACAGAACATGGATCCTGCCTACCTGCTGGGCCTGAACAGGTTGTACCAGCAGTTTGCCGGTCAGTACCACCACGGAAAATTCCTGGAAATCGACGTCAACGACCTCGATTTTGTAGAGAAAGCCGATGACTTCAAAAAAATCACCGATGTGCTGGAAAAAACCATCAATATCGGCACCCAGCTGAAGATTTAACTTTATTTATAATTTCGGCTTCCGATTTATTGAATGCTATTTAGTTATTTTGTCCAAATTTCTTCAGAATAATCTATTTATACTTATGAATTTTAATAAACTGAATAATCTGGGAGGATGGTTTGTTTTTCTTATCTCCCTGATTACATTTACGCTCACGGTTGAACCCACGGCCAGCTTCTGGGACTGTGGCGAGTTCATTGCCTGCGCTTTCAAGCTGCAGGTGCCTCACCCGGCCGGAGCGCCTTTCTTCCTGATGATCGGCCGGATTTTCTCGCTGCTGGCAGGCTCAGACGTCTCAAAAGTAGCCTTCCTGATCAACATGGTTTCGGTTCTGGCCAGCGCATTTACCATTCTTTTCCTGTTCTGGACCATCTCCATGATTGCCAGAAAAATAATCGGCAAGCCTGACAGCGAACTCACTTCTACTGACACCCTGCTGGTGCTGGGGTCAGCCTTAACAGGGTCACTGGCCTATAACTTCTCCGAATCTTTCTGGTTCTCGGCCGTTGAAGCGGAAGTATACGGTATGTCATCCTTCTTTACCGCTATCGTGGTATGGGCAGCCTTCAAATGGGAGAGAATCGAAAACCCGGCAGCGCAAAACCGCTGGCTGATCTTCCTGGCCTACCTGGTAGGGGTTTCTATCGGGGTTCACCTCCTGAACCTGGTAACCATACCGGCCCTTGCCCTGATCTATTACTTCAAAAAGCAGGACAAGCCTACCCTTACCGGCGGCTTCCTGGCCTTCATGGCCGGTATGGTGGTGCTGGGCATCATCAATGTAGGCGTAATTACGGGTATACCTTCTATCAGCTTCTGGTTTGACAAGCTGTTTGTCAACAGCTTCGGTATGCCTTTCGGTTCCGGTATGATCTTTTTCGTTCTTTTGCTCATTGCAGCGCTCGTATACGGGATCCGGTATACGCATCAGAAAGGAAAAATCACTCAGAACACGGCGCTGATCGCCTTTGCCTTCATCCTGATCGGGTTTTCTTCCTACACCATCGCGTTAATCCGTTCCAATTTTAACCCACCGCTGAACGAGAACAACCCCAGCAATGTGCTGAACTTTACGTCCTACCTGAAAAGGGAGCAATACGGTTCAAGGCCTTTGCTGTACGGTCCGATATTTTCTGCCCAGCTCACGGGCATTGAGCGCGGAACCCCGAACTACATGCAGGGAGAAAAGAAATACGAGATTTACGACTACAATTCCGAATACGAATGGGACAGCAAGGGTAAAATGCTTCTGCCCCGTATCTGGAGCCAGGATCCGGGTCACATAGCCCTCTACAGGGCCAAGCTGAATATCCCGGAGGGCCAGAACCCGTCTTTTGGCGATAACCTGCGCTTTATGTTCTCGCACCAGTTCGGTCATATGTACTGGCGTTACTTCATGTGGAACTTCTGGGGGCGCTCATCAGACATCCAGGACTCCGGCATAACCAATATCCTGGAATCCAAAGGCTCCCTGCCGGCATCCCTGGCCGCTAATAAGGCCCGTACCAATTTCTTCGGCATCCCGCTTATCCTGGGCATCGCCGGGTTCCTCTTCCTGTATTTCCGGAGAGAAAAAGACGCTATTGTTACATTTCTCCTGTTCTTCCTGACCGGGCTTGCGCTGGTTGTATACCTGAACTCGCCCCCGGTAGAGCCGCGGGAAAGAGACTATATCTACGCCGGTTCTTTCTATTTTTATGCCATCTGGATAGGCCTGGGCGTAATGGCTGTTGCCACCTATGCGCTTAAATTCCTGAAAGAAGGAACCGCACGGGCCGGCCTGGCCACGGTTCTGGGGCTCACCGCACCGGTCATTATGGGCTTCTCTTCCTGGGAGGGCCATGACCGCACCGGTAGGGTTCACCAGGTGGATTTTGCCCGCAATATGCTGGCCAGCTGTGAGAAAGACGCCATCCTGTTTACCGGTGGTGATAACGATACTTTCCCGCTCTGGTACGTGCAGGAAGTAGAAGGCTTCAGAACAGATGTGCGGGTATGTAACCTCAGCCTCCTGGGTACCGACTGGTACATTGACCAGATGAAGCGAAAAACCTACGAATCGGATCCGCTACCCATTTCGCTGAACGCCGAGAATTATTTCAAGGGCATTAATGACCATATTCCTTATGTAGCCAACCCGAATCCGCAGATCAAGGCGGGTATTGACCTCCGGGAATACCTGAACCTGATCCGGCGCAAAGATCCGGCAATCCAGCGGATGGTCAGCAACGGTGATATGATCAATATCCTGCCTTCGGCCAACCTTTTCTTCTCGCAGAATGCTGAAGAAATAGCCCGGCTTCCTTTCGTGAATGAAGAGCAGAAATCACTTATATCCGATCGTTTTGAATGGAATTTTGGCGAAAGAGACATCCTTAAAAACGACCTTATCGTTTTGGATATCATTGCCCAGAACAACTGGAAAAGACCGGTTTACTTCGGCGGTACGCTGCCGCAGAACCAGTACCTGGGGCTGAAAGAGTTTATGCAGCTCGAAGGATACGCCTACCGGCTGATGCCCTATAAGATCGAGGGGGCCAAAGACGGCTTCGTGAATTCGGAGATCCTGAAGAAAAACCTTTTCACGAAAATGCAATGGACCAACCTTGACAATCCCGATGTCTATTACGATACCGAGTCGTTCCGGGTACCTTTCATTACCGCCCGGTATGCTTTCCTGCGCCTGGCCGATGAATTCCTGAGAGAAGGCAACAAAAAAGAAGCGGAAGAAACGCTTGACAAAGTGATGAAGCTGATGCCCGATAAATCAGTGCCTTACGATCAGCTGGTGACCAATTTCCCGATCTTCTATTACGAGATCGGTAATACGAAAAAGGCAACTCAACTCGCTGACGAGATCGTTTCAAAAGCAGACGATGAGCTGAAATACTTTGCCACGAAGATCCAGAGAGCCGGAGACCGGCAGTGGGGCGATGACAATATCCGGCAAACGGTTCAGTCGAATATGCGCACCATCCAGCTGCTTTATTCTGCCGCGGAACAATACGATAAACCCGCAGCAGAACGTTATAAAAAGATATACGAAGATAACCTGGCACGGATCCGGTAAACAAACTTAACAGACGACGCAGGTACAGCAGACAGCCCTTTTCTTCTGCCGTACCTGCGTCATCTGTTTTCAGTTTTGGTTTTCCATCGTCTGTCTTCTATCTTTGGGAAATTTTCTCTAAATGCGGTTCCTGATCAATTCATTCTTAAAAAACCGGGATTCAATGGCCCTGGCAATCTTCTTTGCCGGAGTTCCCCTTATCTATTTTTTAAGAGACGGATTGTTGCTGGCGCCCGGCAGTACTTTATTCTCCATAGGGCTGATCTTCCTGCCGTTTGCCATTACGTTGCCCTTTAAGGATTTCCGCTATTTCCACAGCCCCAACCGGGTTACATTCCCGCTGATGTGCTGGCTGCTGCTTTACATGTTTGTCTATTTTTACCTCAAAGACCGCTATTATTTCACCGTTAATTTTTATACCGAGCTACTCACCTTCATCATTATTGTCTTTGTAGCCTTTGCGGTTCTGTTCATGCGCGACAACGCCATCGGTCGTTCATTCATATACCTTACCTCCATCCTGGTAACGCTTAGTGCCGTTTCGCTGATGTACTATGTCAGCAAGAACCCCTTCTATGTAATAGGCCAAAGAGCAGCCTTCGGTTACGGAGGAGAAATGGGCGTGGGTAACCCGCACATCAACTCCAAAGTGGCTTATTTTGGTATTGTGCTGGGTGTTCTTGCCCTGAAAAATCATAAATCGGTAAAGCTGGGACTGATATTTCCGCTGATCCTCATTCTCCTGAATGTAGCCATCCTTTTTCTTACTCAAACCATGCTGGCCTTCCTGGCCACCTTTGCGTTTGCGGCCCTGTTCCTGGTTTTTAACCTGTCGTTTTCCAACGCCATAGGTACGTTCAGGCTTTTTTTCAGCAAATGGTATATCCTGGCCCTGATGCTCCTGGGAGCTGTTGCCCTGGGTTACCAGATCAACAAAAACAAGAAGCTCCTCGATCCCGCATTTAATTATTTCAATACCCGTTTTGAGGGAATAAAACAATCTTTCTTTGACTCTGCCGAAGAAAAGAAAGTGAAGGTGAAGGAAACCGGCGATGACTCGGCCAATACCCGTATCACCCATATCGGGAAAGTCTTTGAACGCCTGCAGAAAAGCTTTGATGAGGGCAACTATCACTACATTCTTTTCGGGCAGGGATACAAGTTCATGTACGTGGATGTGCCGCACCTCGAAATGCTGGACTCATTCGGGTTAACCGGCTTTGTCTTTTTTAGCATCATTTTCTTACGGCTGATCATGATGAGCCTTCGCGAAATGCGGGACCCTGAAAGTACGGGCACCGAGTTCCTGGCTTACGCTTTCATCTATTTTTTCTTTTCTAATTTTACATCCGGCCAGATGCTGGATTATACCCGTTTCGCCACGCTCTTTATTTTCTGTCGGTTTTTAAAAAAATAGCTTGAAAACTCTGGTAATTCATAATACGCTGTGGGCGCACTACAAGTCCGTCTTATTTGAAGAAATTCAGAAGCAAATCACTGCGCCCGACGAGTTTCACGTCCTCCAGATAGCCCGCAGCGAGATTTCCCGCAAGGGCATGGAAAGCCCGGCCATGAATTATCGCTATAATTATACCCTGTTATTTGACGACTACATTGAAAACGTTCCTGCGCTCAAAGAGATCCGGGCCGTTTTAAAGTTTATTTACCGGTATAATCCGGATGTGATCAACGTAACCGGTTATGCTTCTTCTGCCTCCACCCTTCCGGCCATCCTTTTCGGGAAGCTGCTCGGAAAAAAGGTGATCATGTCAAGTGAGTCCACCCGGAAAGACAAAACCCGTTCGCTGCTCAAAGAAGCCATTAAACGGCTGGCGGTGCGCCTTTGCTCCGGTTTTGTGGTGTTCGGGCGGTCATCCGAAGAATACATGCTGGAGCTGGGAGCTTCCCCGCGGCAGATCCTGGTGCACAAAGCTGCGGTGGTTGACAATGAAGCCCTGGAGCGGCAATACCAAAACGCACTGCAGCGGCCGCTTTACCCCGAAATACACACGCCGGAAAACTTTATTTACGTGGGCCGTATGGCCGCAGAGAAAAATGTTGATCTCCTGGTAAAGGCCTTCAGGGAGCTCAGGCCGCAGCAGTGGGGTCTTATCCTGGTAGGGAACGGCCCCGAAGATGCCGCTATCGGGGAGCTGATCCGCGACTCGCCCGAAAATATCTACAAATATAACGCTGTTGGCTGGACAGACGTTCCGGGGTTCTTCTCCCGTGCCGGCTGCTTCGTGCTGCCCAGCCTGTCAGAGCCCTGGGGCCTGGTGATCAACGAAGCCATGGTCTGTGGCCTGCCCGTAATTGTCTCAGAAGCCTGTGGCTGTGTTCCTGACCTGGTCAACGGGAACGGCTATACCGTTATACCCGGCGATCTCGCCTCTCTCAAAAACCGTATGGCAGCCGTTATGGCTGATCCCCAACCTGAAAAAATGAAACGCCGCTCACTGGAAATCATCCGCGATTTTTCCGTAGTATCAGTGGCTACAGCTTACGTGAAGGCCCTTAAAGCGCTTTAGTCGCCGTTGATAAATGCCGCAATCTTACGACAAAGCACCTCGTTGATTTTCCGGTATGACTCACGGGTCCAGCCCGCCACATGAGGTGTAAGAATTACGCGCGGGTGATCTTTCAGGAAATCAAAATCCTGCTGTTGCTCCCGGGTCATCGTGCTCAGCTTCTCGTTTTCAAGAACATCCAGGCAGGCGCCCAGCACCTTCCCTGCGCGGATAGCGGCAATAAGATCTCCCTGGTGCATGATCTCGCCCCTGGCCACGTTGCAGAAATAAAAGGCCTTCTCAAAACGGTCCAGGAATGCAGCATCCACCCATCCGCGGGTTTCACCAGTCAGCGGAATATGCAGGGAAAAAACATCGGCATGGCGAAATATCTCTTCCAGTCCTGCTTCTTCTATCTGCCCGGTACCAAAACCGGTCTTGTACTTATCATACACCAGCACCCGGCAACCGAAGGCCGCAAAACGGGCGGCGGCTTCACTTCCGTTATTCCCGTAGCCCACAATTCCTACTGTTTTGCCCTGCAGCTCTTCTCCCCGGTTCTTCTCGCGCAGCCATTGGTGCTGCCTGATCTCTGCACCTGAAGTATTGATATGATTAAAAAGACTCAGCACCATACCCAGCAGGTGCTCGGCCACCGCCACCCGGTTGGCCTCATTGGCGGCAAATACCCGGATGCCTCTTCGATCACAGGCGGCCACATCGATCAGGTCCAGCCCTGCTCCGGCACGGGCTATAAACCGAAGATTACGGGCTTTGTCGAGGAAATCCTCCCCGATAAAGAACTTGCTCCGGATGATCAGCCCTTCATAACCGGCTATCACTTCTTCGGCTTCTTTTCGTCCGAAATCATACCTGTAATCGGCTTCCGCTCCGGTTTCAGCCAGCAGGGGCAGGAGGGAGTCGTGCATTTCATCTACGATCAGTATTCTCATGGGTGTAAAATAGTTCCGGGTAGTAGGAATCAACGTTCTTTCCCGATCAATGCCATATAAAAGCCGTCAAATCCGCTTTCCGAGGGCCATATTTGCCGGTCTTCCTTCAGCACATAGCCACTGTTTTCAGCCAGGAAGCGGTCTACCTGCTCCCGGTTTTCAGAAGGCAGGATAGAGCAGGTGGCATATACCAGGCCGCCACCGGGCTTCACCATCCGGCTGTAGTTTTTCAATATTCCGGCCTGTACCTCCCGGATATTTTCCAGGAATTCTCCCGTTAAAGCCTCTTTGGCGTCGGGATTCCGGCGAACCACCCCCAGGCCTGAACAGGGCACATCGAGCAGCAACCTGTCGGCCTGCTCATGAAATGCAGCCATTACGTGCTGGTCCATGAGGCGGGTGGTAATGATCTCCACCCGGTTCCGTCTGGCCCGGTTTTCCAGCTCCTTCAGCTTGGGGGCCTCCACATCCAGGGCCAGGATACGCCCCCGGTTCTCCATCCGGTCGGCCAGGTGCAGGGTTTTCCCGCCCGCACCCGCGCAGGCATCTATCACCAGCTCTCCCGGCCGCGGATCCAGCAGAGCGCCGATCAGCTGGCTTCCGGCATCCTGTACCTCAAAATATCCTTTTCTGAATGCTTCGGTCAAAGCCAGGTTGCTCCGCTTTCGCAATTTCAGGGCGGTTTCCACACCATCTACCTCTTCCGTGAAAATCCCTTCCTCTTCCAGCGTTTTTTTCAGTTTCGCCCTGGAGATCCGGTGCAGGTTAACGCGTAAAAATACATCGGCCGGGCGGCTCATGGCCTCCAGCTCCCGGTACCACCGTTCCTCTCCCAGTTCTTTTCTGACCGGCTCATTGAGCGTATCCGGAACAGAAAACCGGATCTCCGGAGCAGACACGGCAGCTCTTTCCTGCACTTTTACCGGGTCTACCCCGTAAAAGAAAGGGTTTTCCTCCTCGTAATACCCTTTCAGGATAAGCCAGGCCGCAGCCCATTGCCTGTAGCCCGGCTCGCCCGATGCAGCCCCCTCCAGGATATAATTCAGCAGCCGTTTATTTCTTACGATCTCATAGGTATTCTCCGCCACAAAATGACGATCGCGGCTTCCCCATTTCGGGTGGGCTTTCAAAAGGGCCGGAACCGCCTGGTCCGACTTTTTTCCCTGCCCGAATATCAACTCAAGTGCTTCTTCTATCCCCTGAAGCAGGGGCGGATATAATCGTATTCTCTTCAAAATCAAAACAGGCGGCCCTCCGCCGTAAAATCAATTGGCAATTTAAACAACATAACCGTTTTTTATCTTGTCAAAACCAACTAATTTTGTAATAACGGTTTATCGAAGAAATAGCGAAATGTATGATTTCCAAAAAAGCAAAATATGCGCTGAAAGCACTTACACGACTGGCTTTGAATTACGAAACCCGTAAGCCTTTGCTTATAAGTGAGATATCTGAGTCTGAAAATATTCCGAAGAAATTCCTGGAGGCCATTTTGCTGGAACTCAGAAATAACGGCATATTGCAGAGCCAGAAAGGAAAAGGGGGCGGATACCTGTTGAAGCTGCCCCCCGGGGATGTAAAAATAGCCCGGGTGATCCGGGTCATCGACGGCCCCATTGCTCCCATACTGTGCGTCTCCCTGAATTTCTATGACAAATGTGAAGACTGCATCAGCGAAGAGATATGTAAGATAAGACCCCTGATGCAACAAATCAGGGACGCCAATTTAAAAGTTTATGAAAATACAACATTGAATGATCTGACGCATAATGTTTAAAAGTACTAACCCATATAGTCTTGAAACAATTGCCGAATTCGAACCCGAAAGGGACCCTGCAGGTAAAGTAAAAGCGGCGCATCGTGCATATGCCGCCTGGTGCGGCACCTCTGCTGCCAACCGGAAACAACTGATTCTTGCTTTTGCCGCTGTGCTCGAAAAACGAAAGGAAGAATATGCGCGGATGATCACCCTCGAAATGGGGAAGCTTTTCCGCGAATCGGTGGCTGAAGTGGAGAAATGCATTGTCACCACCCGTTTTTATGCCGAAGAAGCAGATCGGTACCTTCAACCGGTTGAGGTGCCGTCTTCTCATGACCGGGCTTTTTATGCATTTGAGCCCCAGGGGGTCATCCTGGCTATCATGCCCTGGAATTTCCCGTTCTGGCAGGTGCTTCGCTTTGCCGTTCCCAACCTGCTGCTGGGCAATACGGTGATCCTTAAGCATGCTTCAAACGTGCTGGGCTCGGCCGCCCATATTGAGAGCGCATTCCGGGAAGCCGGGTTTCCGGAGGGGGCATTCCAGGCCATTAACCTGAGCTCGTCCCACATAGAAACGCTGATTTCCGATCCCCTGGTCAAAGGAGTAACCCTTACGGGTAGCGGACCTGCGGGAGCAAGCGTGGCTTCCCTGGCCGGTAAATACCTGAAAAAGTCGGTACTGGAACTGGGCGGTTCAGACCCTTTTGTGGTACTGAACGACGCACAACAGGACCTGGCTGCAGAAACCGCTGTAAAATCCCGTTTCCAGAACGCCGGGCAAACCTGTATAGCCGCCAAAAGATGGATCGTGGAAAACGGGGTTTACGATACCTTCAGAGAAAAAATACTGCACCATGCCGGGCAGCTGCATCCGGGCGATCCGCTTGACCCGGCCACCACACTGGCGCCGGTGGCTCGCCTGGACCTGGCCGAAACCCTTGAAAACCAGGTGAAAGACCTGGTCAGCCGGGGAGCCGTGCCCCTGATGCCCCAAGAGCGCCACAATTGCCTGCTGGCACCCCAGGTAATGGAGGTGTCACGCGAGCTGGCTGCCGCCTACCGCGAAGAAGTATTCGGCCCCGTAGGCTTCCTGGTGCGGGCAAAAGATGCCGGTGAAGCCGTAGCCATTGCCAATGAAACACCGTTCGGCCTGGGCGCCAGCCTCTGGACCTCCGATACCGGGAAAGGCCTGTCGCTCATGCAGAAGATCAATGCCGGCTCGGTATTCCTGAACAGCATGGTCAAATCAGAAGGCGCCGTACCCTTTGGCGGCACAGCCGAAAGCGGCTACGGCCGTGAGCTGGGCTCGTTCGGCATGCATGAATTTGCGAACATCAAATCGTACGTTATTACACAATAAGCTGTTCTTAATTTATATTTAACCTGAAAATTAAACTATGGAAAACATCAGACCTACCTTCCTGACCGTTCTTTGTATCCTGACCTTCATTGGCAGCGGCTCGAGCATTTACAGTGGCATAACCAATTATAGCTCTCCCGATGTGTCTTACGGCCTGGTCAATGAACGGTTTGACAAAGTAGAGGAAGAGCTGGGCAACCAGGAAGGGACTGAAGCCATCAGTGAGCTGCTCCAGTCTGCCCGCGAGTCGATCACCCCGGAAAAAATCAAAAATAACGGGATGGCTACTTCCCTTACCAGTATAATCACGCTGATCGGGGCCATTCTCATGTGGGGGCTGCGAAAAACAGGCTTCTATGTATATGTGACAGGGGCCATCGCCGCCGTTATTGCGCCCATCAGCATCTTCGGTGGTTTTACAGGAGCCGTGGCTTCGGCCGGTGCAGCCATTGCCGGTATCCTTTTCATTATTCTCTACGGGCTTAACCTGAAGCATTTGCGGTAAAAGATTTGGATTTCTTTGAAGAACAGCTGCATCAGCATTTCCATCTTACCCCTACGCCGGGGCAGCAAGCCTTATTCAGGAAGCTGGGCCGGTTCATGGACGACGAAGACGGGCGGCCGGTCTTTATTCTCAAAGGCTATGCCGGAACCGGGAAAACCTCGGTGCTCGATGCCTTCATCAAAGCCGCCCCCTCGTTGGGCTACACGGTTTCATTGATGGCCCCTACCGGCCGGGCCGCTAAGGTGATGAACCAGTACACCGGCCGGTACGCTTCTACCATTCACCGGAAAATCTATGTGCAGAAAGAAGACAGCGCTACAGGCTCACTGAACTTCCGGCTTCAGAAAAACAAAGAAGAAGAAACCGTTTACGTGGTGGATGAAGCCTCCATGATCTCCGAACTGGGAGAAATGGGCTCTGACGGCCTCTTGCGTGACCTGGTAACCTATGTTTTCAGCGGGCAGAACAACAAGCTGGTGCTCATTGGCGACGAAGCCCAGCTGCCACCGGTCAACCTCCCCGTCAGCCCGGCCCTCGACATCCGGCATGTGGAAGGATTCTACCATGCCAAAGTATACGTCCACACCCTGACCGAAGTCATGCGCCAGAATGCCGCATCGGGGATCCTGAAAAACGCTACCGACCTGAGAAGCGTGCTTGCCGATGAAGACATCCGGGTGCAGCTGACCACCAGGGGCTTCCGCGATATCTTCCGGATGACCAGCGAACGCATAGAAGACGGCATCCGGTATGCCTACGATAAATACGGGCAGGAAAATACAATTGTTCTCACACAGTCCAACAAAAATGCCGTATTGTATAACCAGTTCATCCGGAACACGATCAATTACTCCGATTCGGAGATTGACAACGCCGATATCCTGATGGTGGTAAAAAACAACTACAATACCCTCAGCCCCGAGTCGCAGGCGGGTTTCCTGGCCAATGGCGAATTCGTAAAAGTAAAGCGCCTGGGCCGGGAAGAAGAGATGCACGGTTTCCGTTTCCTTAACGTGACCCTCTCTCTCGTAGATTACCCGGACGATCCCGAGTTTGATACGCTGATCATCCTCGACACCCTCTACTCCCCCTCTCCCAGCCTCACGCGGGAGCAAAACCAGGCTTTGTACGAAAGCGTGACCCGGGACTACCAATGGGTAAAATCGGCAAAAGAACGAAAAAAAATGATCCGGGAAGACCGCTATATGAATGCGCTCCAGGTAAAATTTGCCTATGCACTTACCTGCCACAAAGCCCAGGGCGGACAGTGGGATGCCGTTTTCATTGATCAGTACTATTTACGGGAAGACGTGCAAAGCCCTGAATTTGTGCGCTGGCTTTATACCGCCGTCACGCGGGGAATTAAAGAAGTTTTTTTTGTAAATTTCCCGGATAACCTGTTTGTTTCGTAGCAGAGTGTCTAAAAAAAATTACCATTTATCCGCCATTCTGTATTAACTTTGTGCTTCGATAAACAAATCGAAATCTCTTCGCATTAAAATGCCAAAAAATCCAAGTATCAAGTCTGTTTTAATCATTGGTTCAGGCCCCATTGTGATCGGCCAGGCCTGTGAATTCGATTATTCCGGCTCTCAGGCCGCGCGTTCTATCCGCCAGGAAGGGATTGAAGTTGCCCTTATCAACTCCAACCCGGCCACCATCATGACGGACCCCATGAACGCCGATTTCGTTTACCTGAAGCCCTTGGAAAAGAAGTCTATTAGTGAAATTCTTAGAAAACACGAGGAAATGGGCAGGCCCATTACTCACGTTTTACCGACCATGGGAGGCCAGACGGCGCTCAACCTGGCCATTGACTGCGACAAAGCCGGAATCTGGAAAAAACATAACGTGGAAATCATCGGCGTTGATATCAAAGCCATTGAAACCACCGAAGACCGCGAGCTTTTCCGGAAAAAAATGCTGGAGCTGGGAATCGGCGTTTGCAAAGGGCGGATCGCCCGCTCTTTCCTTGAAGGAAAGGAAATTGCGCAGGAAACCGGTTTCCCGCTGGTTATCCGGCCTTCTTATACGCTGGGAGGCACCGGGGGCGGTTTTGTAAATACCCCGGACGAATTCGATGCAGCCCTGAATCACGGCCTGCATGCATCGCCGGTTCACGAAGTGCTGGTAGAGCAATCCATTATGGGGTGGAAAGAATACGAGCTGGAGCTGCTTCGCGATAACAACGGGAACATTGTGATCATCTGTACCATAGAGAACTTTGATCCGATGGGCGTTCATACCGGTGATTCCATCACGGTTGCCCCGGCCATGACCCTTCCCGACAAGATCTACCAGAAAATGCGCGATATGGCCATCAATATGATGAACGGGATCGGGCAGTTTGCCGGTGGATGTAACGTTCAGTTCTCCCTGAACCCCGAAACAGACGATATCATTGCCATTGAGATCAATCCGCGCGTAAGCCGGTCTTCTGCCCTGGCCTCAAAAGCTACGGGATATCCTATTGCGAAAATCGCAGCCAAAATGGCGATCGGCTATAACCTTGATGAGCTGATCAATCCCATCACCGGGTCGACCTCCGCTTTCTTTGAGCCGGCCATTGACTACGTTATTGTGAAGGTCCCCCGCTGGAACTTTGATAAATTCCCGGGAAGCGACAAACGCCTGGGCCTCCAGATGAAATCGGTGGGCGAAACCATGGGTATCGGCCGGAACTTCCAGGAAGCCCTTCAGAAAGCCTGCCAGTCGCTGGAGATCAAACGCAACGGCCTGGGCGCCGACGGCCGCGAAGAAAGAGACCAGGAAAAGCTGAAATACAGCCTGGCGCATCCTTCCTGGGACCGCCTGTTCCATGTATACGACGCCTTTAAAGCCGGGCTTTCCTTCAATACCATCCAGAACCTGACCAAAATCGACAAATGGTTCCTCCGGCAGATCGAGGAAATGGTAATACTGGAAGGCCAGATTCAAAAATACAACCTGGAGACCGTTCCGAAAGAGCTGCTTCTTGCCGCTAAAAAAATGGGATATGCCGACCGCCAGCTGGCCCACCTCCTGCGCTGCCTGGAAAGTGAGGTGACCACCCAACGGAAAGCCCTGGGCATTAAGCGTGCCTTCAAATGTGTAGATACCTGCTCGGCTGAATTTGAAGCCAAAACGCCTTATTACTACTCTACTTTCAACCTGTCGGAAGAGAATCCGGATAACGAATCCGTGGTTTCAGACAGGAAGAAGATCATTGTACTGGGGTCAGGGCCTAACCGTATCGGGCAGGGCATTGAATTTGACTACTCCTGTGTGCACGGGGTGCTGGCGGCAAAAGAATCGGGTTACGAGACCATCATGATCAACTGTAACCCGGAAACGGTTTCCACTGACCCCGATATCTCCGATAAGCTGTACTTCGAGCCGGTATTCTGGGAAAACGTGTATGACATCATTGAACATGAAAAGCCGGAAGGCGTGATTGTTCAGCTGGGTGGACAAACGGCCCTTAAAATGGCGGAAAAGCTGACCAAATACGGCGTTAAGATCATCGGTACTTCTTACGAAGCCCTTGACCTGGCCGAAGACCGGGGCCGGTTCTCCGAAAAGCTGAAAGAGCTGAACATTCCTTATCCGAAATTTGATACGGTCAGAACCGCCGACAAAGCCTCACAAGTGGCCAAAGAGCTGGGATTTCCGCTCCTGGTGCGCCCAAGCTATGTGCTGGGAGGACAAAGCATGAAGATCGTGATCAACGAAGAAGAGCTGGAACAGCACGTTGTAAAAATCCTGAACGATATCCCGGACAACAACATCCTGCTGGATCACTTCCTTGAAAATGCCATTGAGGCCGAAGCTGACGCCATCTGCGACGGTGAGAATGCCTATATCATTGGTATCATGGAGCACATTGAGCCGGCCGGTATACATTCAGGCGACTCGTATGCCGTTCTTCCGCCCTTTGACCTGAGCGAAAACGTGCTGAACCAGATCGAAGAATATACCAAAAAGATTGCCATAGCGCTGGATACCCATGGCCTTATCAATATACAATTCGCCATCAAAGACGAGACCGTATATGTGATCGAAGCCAACCCCCGGGCCTCCCGCACGGTGCCCTTCATCTGCAAGGCCTACCAGGAGCCGTACGTGAACTTCGCTACGAAAGTTATGTTAGGCGTGAACAAAGTAACCGATTTCAGCTTCAAACCGGTAAAACACGGCTATGCCATCAAAATCCCGGTATTTTCGTTCAACAAGTTCCCGAATGTGAACAAGGAGCTGGGGCCTGAAATGAAGTCGACCGGTGAAGGAATTTACTTCATTGATGACCTGACAGACGATTTCTTCCTGAAGGTGTACGGCGAACGGAATTTGTACCTGTCAAGGTAGGGCCATTCAGAAAAAGCCCAACTTGTTCATTAAGAACTTGTTGGGCTTTTGATTATCTTTGTATATCACCCCGAATAATACGGTTGGAGCCAAAAATCGGGGTAACGAAACGGAAAAGATAT